>JAUSDK010000101.1 GCA_030650875.1 Polaromonas sp. | reverse complement strand
GTGCCGGGCGCCCGCGCCCAGGCCGAGCGCGGCGAACTGGCCTTTGGCACCATTGACAGCTGGCTGATGTGGCAGCTCACTGGCGGCGCGGTGCATGCCACCGACGTCACCAACGCCTCGCGCACCATGCTGTTCAATATACACACCAACCAATGGGATGCCGAACTGCTGGCGCTGCTGGACATTCCCCCGTCCATGATGCCCGAGGTGAAACCATCCAGCGCGCACTACGGCGAGGTGCGGCCCGAACTGCTGGGCCACGCCATCCCGATTGGCGGCGTGGCCGGCGACCAGCAAAGCGCCTCGTTCGGGCAGGCCTGCTTCAAGCCCGGCATGGCCAAGAACACCTACGGCACCGGCTGCTTCCTGCTGATGCACACCGGCACGCAGTTCCAGACCTCGCGCAATGGCCTGCTGACCACCCGCGCAGCCCAAACCACGGCCAGGGCAGAATTTGCCATGGAAGGCAGCGTGTTTGTGGGCGGCGCAGTGGTGCAGTGGCTGCGCGACGGACTGAACGCCATCCAGAGCAGCGCCGAAGTGCAAGCGCTGGCGCAAAGCGTGCCCGACGCTGGCGGCGTGATGATGGTGCCCGCCTTCACCGGCCTGGGCGCGCCCTACTGGAAGCCAGACGCCCGCGGCACCATCACCGGCCTGACGCGCGGCACCACAGCCGCGCATATTGCGCGGGCCGCACTTGAAAGCATCGCCTACCAGAGCGCAGCGCTGCTGCAGGCCATGGGCCGCGATGCCGTCAGCGCCGGGGCGGCGCCGGTGTCCGAGTTGCGCGTGGACGGCGGCGCCTGCGTCAACGACTTGCTGATGCAGTTCCAGGCCGACCTGCTCGGGATTCCAGTGGTGCGCCCGGCGGTGACTGAAACCACTGCCCTGGGCGCCGCCTGGCTGGCTGGCCTGTCCAGCGGCGTGTACCGCAACACCGACGAACTCGCCAGCCTGTGGCGCGCCGAGCGCACCTTCTGGCCCACGCTCGGCACCGAGCGCGCGGCCGAGCTGATGGCGCAGTGGGGCCATGCGGTGCGGCAGGCCGTGCTGCAATAGCCCCGCCCTGGACGACAATCATGGGCTTGGCAAATGCCTTCGAAACCACCCTCATTTTTAGCGAGTCCACGCGCATGCAGCCCCACACCCCCGTCAACAGCAACGAATCTATCGCCTTCATCGGCGGCGGCAACATGGCCAGCGCCATCATTGGCGGGCTGCTCAAGCGCGGCCTGCCGTCCAGCCAGATTCAGGTGGTCGAGCCGTTTGCCGAGCAGCGGGCCAAACTGACCCAGCAGTTTCAGGTTGCCGTCAGCGAAGCCCCCGGCGCCGCACTCGGGCGCGCCAGCCTGGTGGTCTGGGCCGTCAAGCCCCAAACCTTCCGGGAAGCGGCCGCGCAAACCCGCGCGCACACCCCAGGTGCGCTGCACCTGAGCGTGGCCGCTGGCATCCGCTCGGACAGCATTGCGGCCTGGCTGGGCACCGAACGCATCGTGCGCGCCATGCCCAACACACCCGCGCTGATCGGCCAGGGCATGACCGCCCTGTTCGCCCGTCCGGCCGTCAGCGACGCCGAGCGGCAGGCGGTCGAGCGCGTCATCAAAACCACCGGTGACTATGTGTGGCTGACGCAGGAAGACCAGCTCGATGCCGTCACTGCGCTTTCGGGCTCAGGCCCGGCTTATGTCTTTTACTTTATAGAGGCCATGATTGAGGCAGGCAGCGGCATGGGCCTGAGCCCCGAACAGGCGCGCCAGCTGGCCATAGGCACTTTTGTCGGCGCATCGGCGCTGGCCAGGGACGCATCGGAGCCGCCCGAGGTACTGCGCGCCCGCGTCACCTCCAAAGGCGGCACGACCTACGCGGCGCTCACGTCCATGGAACAGGCCGGCATCAAGGAAAAGTTCGTGCAGGCGATGCATGCCGCCCAGCAGCGCGCCACCGAGATGGGTGACGAGTTCGGCGCAGCCTGAGCGGCTGGGCCACTGCGCTGGTTTCAGCGCAGTGCGTAAGACAGGGCAATGCCGGCAAATACCGTGAAGCCCAGCCAGTGATTCAGGCGAAATGCCCTGAAGCAGTCGTCGCGCTGGCGCTTCCTGATCAGCCAGCCGTGCCATAGCGCTTGCAGCACCGCCGCGCCGATAGCGATTAAATAAATAGCTGACTGAACTCTATCCATAAGGGCCAAAGCCCAAATTGATATAAAAATCAGGTAACTGAGCATGACCCCCGCCACATCAAACCGCCCCAGCGTGATGGCCGAGGTTTTCATGCCGATTTTCAGGTCATCGTCCCGGTCCACCATGGCGTACTCGGTGTCGTAGGCAATCACCCAGAACAGGTTGCCCAGCAGCAACACCCAGGCCAGCAGCGGCACGCGCGACTGCACGGCGGCAAACGCCATCGGAATGCCAAAGCTGAACGCCACGCCCAGCACGGCCTGCGGCATGGACACATGGCGTTTGGCGTAGGGATAAATCAGCGTCACGGCCAAGGCCGCAAACGACAAGGCGATGGTGGTGGCGTTGGTGGTGAGCACCAGGCCAAATGCCAGCAGCGCCAGCAGCGCGCCCAAGCCCAGCGCCTCCTTCACGGACAGCGCGCCAGTGGTTACCGGGCGCCCAGCCGTGCGCTTGACATGCCGGTCAAACTCGCGATCAGCCACGTCGTTGACGCAGCAGCCCGCGCTGCGCATCAGGAAGGTGCCCAGCGTGAACACTGCAACCAGGTGCCAGCCCGGAAAGCCATGCGCGGCCACCCACAGCGCCGACAGCGTGGGCCAGAGCAGCAGCAGCCAGCCCGCCGGACGGTTCCAGCGGATCAGCTCTAAATAAAGTGCAAATTTATTCTTCAAGGAGAGAGCGCAGCATCCACGCGGTTTTCTCGTGCACCGTCAAGCGCTGCGTCAGCAGGTCGGCGGTGGGCTGGTCACCGGCCTTGTCGGCCAGCGGAAACAGCTCGCGGGCGGTGCGCGCCACGGCTTCGTGGCCTTCCACCAGGATGCGCACCATGTCCAGCGCCTTGGGCGGCGTGGCGGGCACATCGGGCAGCGACGCCAGCGCGCTGAACTGCGCGTAAGAGCCCGGCGCCGGGTGGCCCAGCGAGCGAATGCGCTCGGCCACCGGGTCCACCGCATTCCACAGTTCGGTGTACTGCCCCATGAACATGAGGTGCAGCGTGTTGAACATCGGCCCGGTCACATTCCAGTGAAAGTTGTGGGTCGTCAGGTACAGCGTGTAGGTGTCCGCCAGCAGGCGGCTCAGGCCCTTGGCAATCGCCGTGCGGTCTTTTTCACTGATACCGATACTGATGGACGGGGCGTTTTTTCCATGCGACTTGGCCATGATCTTCCCTTTCGAAATTAAAGAACAACTTTACGTGATCCGGCGGGCACCAGCAACAGTCGCCGCCTATGGACGCAATAGGCCCGCCTCACGACAGCCGAATGACGCCCGGCAGCTCGCAGGCATAAATGGCGTTGCGCAGCGCGGCAATTGCCTCGTAGCGTGTGAAACTGCGGCGCCAGGCCAGCACCACGCGCCGCGTCGGCACATGGCCTTCAAACGGCAGGTAGGTGATGTAGGAAGGCTGATCGTCGGCCACCGCGCTTTTGGCCCTGGCCGATTTCTTGCCGGCGAGCGGCGCAGCCAGCGCGTCCCGGGGCACGCTCAGGCGCGGCACCAGCGTGACGCCCATGCCGGCGGCCACCATGTGCTTGATGGTCTCCAGCGACGAGCCCTCAAAGGTCTTGCGGATGCCGTCGGAGCTGCTGGAAAACCGCGCGAACTCGGGGCAGACTTCCAGCACATGGTCGCGAAAGCAGTGGCCGGTGCCCAGCAGCAGCATGGTTTCCTTCTTGAGCTCGTCCGCCGAAATGCTGCTGCGCGCGGCCAGCGGATGCGTGCTGGGCACGGCCGCCATGAAGGGCTCGTCATACAGCGGCGCAATCGCCAGGTTGGTGTCTGGGAACGGCTCGGCCAGAATGGCGCAGTCGATTTCCCCGGTGCGCAGTTCCTCCAGCAGCTTGACGGTGAAGTTCTCCTGCAGCATCAGCGGCATTTGCGGCGTGCGTTCAATGACTTGCCGCACCAGGTCGGGCAGCAGGTAGGGCGCAATCGTGTAGATCACGCCCAGCCGCAAGGCCCCCGCCAGCGGGTCTTTCCCGCGCCTGGCAATCTCCCGGATGTTGTCCGCCTGCTCCAGCACGCTTTGCGCCTGGCGCACGATGTCCTCGCCCAGCGGCGTCACGGTGATTTCATTGGCATTGCGCTCAAACAGCTTGACCTGCAACTCTTCTTCGAGCTTCTTGATGGCCACGCTCAGCGTGGGCTGCGAGACATGGCAGGCCTCGGCGCCCCGGCCAAAGTGCTTTTCGCGGGCCACGGCCACGATGTATTTGAGTTCGGTCAAGGTCATGGGGGGATTGTGGCACCCAGGACCCGAAAAAGGCCAGCGCAAGCCACGAGGCAAAGCACAATCGACAGCCTATGGGGGCATCCGGCCAGGCCCTGCCCATTTCCGAAAAGCCAAATTACTCCGAAAGCAGCCCACCATGCGCGCCATCAATCTCGCCCGATTTGACCTGGTCTCGATCCGGCTTGCCGTGGCCTGCGCCCAAACCGGCAGCCTGACCGCCGCCGCGCGCGAGGGCCACCTGGCGCTGGCGGCCAGCAGCCGGCGCATTCGCGAGCTTGAAGCCGCGCTGGGAGAGGCGCTGTTCGACCGCCACGCCCGGGGACTGACCCCCACGGCGGCCGGCCGCGTGTTTGTCAAGCACGGCCTGGCGCTGCTACAGACCATGGACAGCCTGGGCGGCGAGTTGGCCGATTTGCGCCAGGGCATTGCGCGCCACATCCGGCTGGCCGCCAGCACCGCCGCGATCATCCAGTTTTTGCCGCCGCTCATGGCGCGCTACGCGGTGCTGGAGCCCCAACTGCGGGTGGACCTGGAGGAGCAGACCTCGCAAACCGTGGTCGCGTCGCTGCGTGAAGGCCGTACCGACCTTGGCGTCTTCGTGGAAGGCCCGGACACGGCGGGCCTGGCCACCCAGTTGTTCAAACACGACGAGCTGGTGCTGGTGCTGCCGGCCGGGCACCGGCTGGCGGCGTCGCAAACGCCGCTCGCATTCATGGACACGCTGGACGAGGACTGGATCAGCCTGACGACGGGCGCCGCCATGCTGCAACAGCAGCAGCAGGCGGCGCTGGCAGCGAACAAGCCCTTTCGGCTGCGCATGCAGGTGCGCAGCTTTGATGCGGTGTGCCATCTGGTGGCCTCGGGGCTGGGCATCGCGGTGCTGCCCAAGGCCGCTGCGCAGCCCACCCTGCGGGCCATGAAGCTGAAGTCGCGCCCCGTGCTTGACGACTGGGCCAGGCGCCGCCTGCTGGTGGCCACCACGGCAGGCGAGCAGGACGCCGGCATCAACGCGCTGGTGGACTTCCTGGTCCAGCCTTCGCAAAACGCGAAGGCTGGACGCACCAAGCAGTAATAGACGACCGCCGGCCCCTGCGGCACACTCCGCAGCCATGACAACACCCCCTGAAACATTGACAAGCCCTGCGCCCCACGCCCAGACAGGTCCGCTGGCCGGGCTCAAGGTGCTGGAACTGGGCCAATTGATCGCCGGCCCGTTCGCCGCCAAAACCCTGGCCGACTTCGGCGCCGAGGTCATCAAGATTGAGCCCCCGGGCAGCGGCGACCCTTTGCGCAAATGGCGCCTGCTCAAGGACGGCACCTCCGTCTGGTGGCAGGTGCAGTCGCGCAACAAGCGCTCGCTGGCGCTGGACCTCAGGCAGCCCGAGGCGCAGGCCATCGTGCGGCAACTCGCACAAGAGTCGGACGTGCTGATCGAAAACTTCAGGCCCGGCGCCATGGAAGGCTGGGGACTGGGCCCGGACGAGCTGCTCACGCTCAACCCGCGCCTCGTCATGCTGCGCATCAGCGGCTATGGCCAGACCGGCCCCTACCGCGACCGGCCCGGCTTTGGCGTGGTGGCGGAAGCCATGAGCGGCTTGCGCCACCTGACCGGCGAGCCCGGCGCCGTGCCGGTGCGTGTCGGCGTGAGCATTGGCGACACGCTGGCCGCACTGCACGGCGTGATCGGCATCCTGCTGGCGCTGCAGCACCGCCATGTGTCGGGCCAGGGCCAGGTGATTGATGTCGCGCTGTATGAAGCGGTGTTTAACTGCATGGAAAGCCTGCTGCCCGAATACAGTGCTTTCGGCGCCGTGCGCGGCCCGGCCGGCAGCGCGCTGCCCGGCATTGCCCCCAGCAATGCCTACCGCTGCAAGGACGAGAGCGCATCGGCCGCCAGCGCCGGGCCGCCCCAAGCCAGGCCAGCCCCCTCGGGGGGCAGCGAACCACGCGAAGCGGGGAGCATGGGGGCCTATGTCCTCATCGCGGGCAACGGCGACAGCATCTTCAAACGCCTGATGAAGGTCATCGGCCGTGACGACCTGGGCGCCGACCCGGCGCTGGCCGACAACGCCGGCCGCGTCGCCCACATCGCCACGATTGACGCGGCCATCGGCCAATGGACGGCGCAGCACAGCGTGGAGCAGGTGCTGACCGCGCTGAGTGACGCCTCGGTACCCGCCGGCCGCATCTACACCGTGGCCGACATTGCCGCCGACCCGCACTACCAGGCCCGCGGCATGCTGGCCAGCGTGCAGATGGACGACGGCAGCCACCTGTCGGTGCCCGGCATCGTGCCCAAGCTGTCCGCCACGCCGGGCAGCCACCGGCGCAATGCCCCCACGCTGGGGCAAGACACCGAGGCCGTGCTGCACGAACTCGGCCTGACGCCCGCGCAAATCCAGGGCCTTAAAGACAAGGGCATTGTTTCAGGAGCCAACGCATGAAACGCATTTTCTTCAACGAAGTCGCCACGCGCGACGGTTTCCAGATCGAGCCGGCCTTCATTCCCACCGACACCAAAGTCGCGCTGGTGAACGCCCTGAGCACATGCGGCTACGCCAAGATCGAGGTCACCTCCTTCACCTCGCCCAAAGCAATCCCGATGCTGCGCGATGCCGAAGAGGTGATGGGCCGCATCCGGCGCCTGCCGGGCGTTGAATACACGGTGCTGGTGCCCAACCAGCGTGGCGCAGAGCGGGCCATGGAAGCCCGGGCCGATGAGTTCAACCTGGTGATGTCCACCTCCGAGACCCACAACCTGGCCAACCTGCGCATGCCCATGGCCCGCAGCTTTGCGGCCTTGTCGGACATCATCCGCAGCGTGGATGGCCGCACGCCGATCAACGTCTCGCTGTCGTGCAGCTTTGGCTGCCCGATGGAAGGCCCGGTCAGCCAGGACGATGTGCTGGCCTGGGTCGGCCGTTTTGCCGATCTGGGCGTGCGCGGCGTGACCATCTGCGACACCACCGGCATGGCGCACCCGGCCCAGGTCAGCCGCATGGTCGAGGCGCTGCAGCAGCGTTTTGATCCGCTCCAGCTGACGCTGCATTTTCACAACACACGCGGCATGGGCCTGGCCAATCTGCTGGCGGCAGTCCAGGGCGGCATCATCCGTTTCGACGGCTCGCTGGGCGGCCTGGGGGGCTGCCCCTACGCGCCCGGCGCCAGCGGCAACATCAGCAGCGAAGACGCCATCCACATGCTGGACGCGATGGGCTACGACACGGGCATCGATATTTCCAGGCTGCTGGCGGTGGCCAGGCAGTTGCCGGACATCGTGGGCCATGACGTTCCCGGCCAAGTGGCAAAGGCTGGCCGCATCACCGACCTGCACGCGCCGCCTGGCAGCAGCCAGACTTGATCATCCATGACCAATTACCGATTACCGATTAACAACCACGAGACAAAAATGACCCTTATTTCCCGCAGAACCCTCGTCACAGCCGCCGGCCTAGGTGCCGCCGCCTGGCTCAACCCCGTGCACGCCCAACTCGCCGGCAAACCCCTGACCCTGGTCGTTCCCACGGCGGCCGGCGGCACCACCGACATCACCGCGCGCATGCTGGCCGAGCCGCTGGGCAGGATTTTGCAGACCTCGGTGGTGGTGGACAACCGCGGCGGCGGCAACGGCAACATCGCGGGCCAACTGGTGGCGCGCGGCCCAGCCGACGGCAGCAGCCTGCTGGTGCAGTACTCGGGCTACCAGTCCATCACGCCCTTGATCCAGCCGGTCGCGGGCTTCGATCCGGCCACCAGCCTCAAGCCGATCGGCCACCTGATAGACGCGCCCCAGCTCTTGGTGGTGCGCGCTAATTTCCCCGCCAACACCTTCGCCGAATTCCTGCAATACGCCAGGGCCAACCCCGGAAAAATCAACTACGCCTCCAGCGGCAATGGCTCGCTGCAGCATGTCACCACGGAGTTGCTGAAGGACCTGACCCAGACCTTCATGGTCCACATTCCCTACCGCGGCACCGGCCCTGCCCTGACCGACCTGCTGGCCGGCACGGTGGACTTCACCATCACGACACCGCCGCCCCTGCTGCCGCACATCCGCTCGGGCAAGCTCAAGGCCCTGATGGTGACCGGCCGCACCCGGCTGGCGGTCTTGCCAGAAGTGCCCACGGCCACCGAGCTCGGCGTGCCGCTGGTCGCCTCGTCCTGGTTTGCGCTGTACGGCCCCAGCGCCATGTCCAGCGACGCCGTGGACCGGATTTCGGCCGCCGTCAAACAGGTGGTGGAGTCCGACGCCTTCAGGAAACGGGCCGAAGAACAGGGCGCCAAGGCCCTGTTTCTGGGCGCCCCGGAGTTGACCAAACTGGGCGCCAACGAACGCGAGATGTGGGGCCGAATCATCAAGCGCTCCCGCATCACGGCGGACTGACCCCCAGGGGAATGCAGCAAGCCCGCTACGTCGGGCTCAGGCCTTCAGGTACTCCGCTTTTCCGCCCAGCCAGCGCAACACATGCCGCTCCGCCAGGTCGGGGTACTGGTCCAGCATCACTGGCGCCACCGCCCGAGCCCAAGCCAGCAGTTCGGCGTCCGTCTGCAGATCGGCAAAGCGCAGCATGGGCGCGCCGGACTGGCGGGCGCCCAAAAACTCGCCGGGTCCGCGAATTTCCAGGTCGCGCCGGGCAATTTCAAAGCCGTCGTTGGTTTCCACCATGGCCTTGAGGCGCGCCCGCGCGGTCTGGCTGAGCCGGGGCGCGTCGCCAGTCGAATACAGCAGCACGCAGGCCGACGCCGCCGCGCCCCGCCCGACCCGGCCGCGCAGCTGGTGCAGCTGGCTCAAACCAAAGCGCTCGGCATGCTCGATCACCATCAGCGAGGCGTTGGGCACGTCCACCCCAACCTCAATCACCGTGGTGCTGACCAGCACGCCCATCAGCCCCTCGGTAAACAAGCCCATCACGGCTTTTTTCTCGGCCACCGGCATGCGCGAGTGCAGCAGGCCGACCAGCACGCCGGGCAAGGCGGCGCTCAGCGCTTCGTGGGTCTGGGTGGCGTTGACCAGGTCTATCGATTCGCTTTCCTCGATCAGCGGGCAGACCCAGTAAATCTGCCGGCCTTCCTCGATTTGCCCGCGTATGCGCGCGATCACCTCGTCGCGCCGGGCTTCGTTCACCACCCGGGTCACGATGGGCGTGCGGCCGGGCGGCAGCTCGTCAATGGTGGACACGTCCAGGTCGGCGTAGTAGCTCATGGCCAGCGTGCGCGGAATTGGCGTGGCGGTCATCATCAAAAGGTGAGGCTCCTGGCCGTCATCGGTCATTTTGCTGCGCAGCGCCAGCCGCTGCGCCACGCCAAAGCGGTGCTGCTCGTCGATGATGGCGAGCGCCAGGTTATTGAACCTGACCTTGTCCTGGATCACCGCATGGGTACCAATCACCAGCCCGGCCGCGCCGCTTTCAATCAGCGCCAGCATCTCGCGCCGCTGCCTGGTTTTTTGGCTGCCGGTGAGCCAGGCGGTGGTGATGCCCAGCGGTTCGAGCCAGCTGATCAGCTTGCGAAAATGCTGCTCGGCCAGGATTTCGGTCGGCGCCATCAGCGCGCATTGCCAGCCCGCGTCAATGCAGCGCGCCGCTGCCAGCGCTGCCACCACGGTTTTGCCGGCGCCCACATCGCCCTGCAGCAGGCGGTGCATGGGAATCTTTTTCTGCAGATCCACGGCAATTTCGGCGCCCACCCGCTGCTGCGCGGCCGTGAGCCGGAACGGCAGGCGTTCCAGCAGCTGCTCCTGCAGCGTGCACTGGGTGCCGCGCATGGCCGGGCCACTGAGCGCGGGCGCGCGCATCGCATCGCGCACGCGCCTGGCCTGCAGTTGCGACAGCTGCTGGGCCAGCAGCTCCTCGGCTTTGAGCCGCTGCCAGGCCGGGTGGCTGCGGTCTTCCAGCTCGGACAAAGCCACGTCCGGCGCCGGGTGGTGCAAAAACTGTAGCGCCTCACGCAGACTACAAAAGGGCTGCGGCAAATTTTTACTTAAAAACTGCGCCGGAATGGTCTCGCTGAGGTCGGCCCGATTCAGGCCGCTGAGCACCGCCTTGCGCAGGTAAAGCTGGGGCAAGGCCGCCACGGTGGGGTAGACCGGCGTCAGCGCCGCCGGCAGCGCGCCGCCCGCCGGCCTGAAGCTCGGGTGCACCATCTCGCGGCCCCAAAAGCCGCCGCGCAACTCGCCGCGCACCCGCACCCGGGCGCCCACGCTCAGCGTTTTCTGGTGCGAGGGGAAAAAGTGCAAGAAACGCAGCACGCAACTGTCGGTGCCGTCGTCCAGCGTGACGCGCAACTGGCGGCGCGCGCCCAGCACGACTTCGCTGTGCGTCACCACGCCTTCAATCTGCACCGTATCGCCATCGTGCGCGTCGCTCAGGCGCGTGATACGGGTCTCGTCCTCGTAGCGCAGCGGCAGGTGCAGCGCCAGGTCGGTGGCCCGGCGCAGGCCCAGCTTTTCCATGGCTTTTTGGGCCGGGGATTTTTTTTGAACAGTCGATGTAGCGGAAGGAGCAGCAGCGGCGCTGGATGGCAAGGTCATATCGTGATTCTGCGGCAGTCCGGCTGCCACACTTACGCTGGCTTGAAAAAACCGCGCAATGAGGCTGACTCCCTATACGCAAAAAACTATTCTTTTAAGCGCAATTGAGCCACTGCACGTGCCGCTGGCAAAGGGTTAAGCAGGCACTATTTCCACCGATGCCAGATCGTTGGAAACCAGCGCTTCAGCAATCGCATCCCGGTTCTCAATCAGCACCTTCAGCGTGGCCGCCCGGGACTGATTCAAGGTCTTGAGGCGAATAACCTTCGGCGGCTGGCCCCAAACCAGCGACAACTCCTGGAAATCTGCGTCACGGGTGACGATCACGAAACCGCCATCTTTTGCCTTTTGCCACACCTCTTTGTCTGACGCTGACTCCATGCCAAGCAAAACCACTTGATTGCTCCCAGGATAATCATGCTGCAAAAACGGCACAAGTCGACGTGACAGATTCTCGTCCAGCAACAGCTTCATTGCGCTCTGAGCAAAAAAACTTGATGCTCTCTGTCAGCCGCATACGCCAGCACGGCCTGAATGTCTTCAGGGGTAAGCTCGGGGAAATCATCCTGAATTTCCTGTTGGGTCATTCCGCTCGACAACATGGATAGAACATCGTAAACGGTAATCCGTAGCCCGCGTATGCAGGGTCTGCCACCGCGTTTTCCGGGTTCCAGCGTGATTCTGTTCATATCAAACTCCAAATTGATTCGCTTTGAAAATTGATTGTGCATCACCTGCCCATGGGACATGTTGGCAATTGTGGACCGGGACGAAATAGCCAAATCGGGAGCGGTTTCCACTTTCTCACGATTTATGCTCACCAGCATCAGCCGACAGCAGCGACTTATCGGTTTCTGGCTGCGACAATCCCAAGCTTTACTCTACTTGGTACGGGTTAGTCCAACCCTCAAGCACTATGCCCACCTCTTTGCCCGGCGCCACGCGCGCATTCATCCTGAGCGACTTCGACTTCGTGTTACCCGATGACCTCATCGCCCAACACCCCGCCGCCCAGCGCAGCGGCTCGCGCCTGCTCGACGGCCGGGGCGCGGCGCCGGTAGACCGCCGCTTTGCCGACCTGCCCGATTTGCTGCTGCCGGGCGACCTGCTGGTGTTCAATGACACCAAGGTGGTCAAGGCGCGGCTGTTTGGCCAGAAGGCCAGCGGCGGCAAGCTGGAACTGCTGATCGAGCGGGTGCTGTCGCCCCATGCGGATGCCGGCCATGAAGTCGCCGCGCACATGAAGGTCAGCAAAAAGCCGCTGCCGGGCGCGGTGCTGCAGATGGAGGGCGGCTTTACCGCCACGCTGCTGGGCCGCTGGCCCGAGGCGCACGGGCCGCTGTACCGTTTCAGACTCAGTAGCGACCCGTATGCGCTGATGGCGCAGCACGGCCATGTGCCGCTGCCGCCCTACATCACCCACACCGACTCGGTCGACGACGAGCAGCGCTACCAGACGGTGTTTGCCAAAAACCCGGGCGCCGTGGCCGCGCCGACCGCCGCGCTGCACTTTGACGAGGCCGTGCTGACGCAACTGGAGGCACGCGGCATTGCGCGGGCCAGCGTCACGCTGCATGTGGGCGCGGGCACCTTCCAGCCGGTCAAGGCCGAGCAGATTGCCGACCACGTCATGCACTTTGAGCGCTTTGAAGTGCCGCCCGCCACGCACGACGCCATTGCCGCCTGCAAGGCGCGCGGCGGGCGCGTGGTGGCCGTGGGCACGACGACGGTGCGGGCGCTCGAATCGGCCGCCAAATTCGGCCCCGCCTGCGATGACACCAACATCTTCATCACGCCGGGCTTTGACTTCCAGGTCGTCGACCTGCTGCTGACCAACTTCCATTTGCCCAAAAGCACGCTGATGATGCTGGTCAGCGCGTTTTCGGGCTACGACCACATCATGGCGCTGTACCGGCACGCGATTGCGCAGCGCTACGGCTTTTTCAGCTATGGCGACGCGATGCTGCTGGCCCGCCAGCCCCGCTGAACACACCTGCGACAATCACAAAATGCTTGAATTTGAAGTCCTGAAAACCGACCCCGCCGCACCCGAAGGTGCGGGCGCCTACCTGGGCTCCTATGCCCGGCGCGGCACCCTGAAGCTCAACCACGGCGTGGTGCAAACGCCTATCTTCATGCCAGTGGGCACTTACGGCACCGTCAAGGGCGTGATGCCGCAGTCGCTGCATGACATGGGCGCGCAGATCATCCTGGGCAACACCTTTCACCTGTGGATGCGTCCGGGGCTGGACGTGATCGAGCAGTTTGGCGGGCTGCACAAGTTTGAAAGCTGGCACAAGCCCATCCTGACCGACAGCGGCGGCTTTCAGGTCTGGTCGCTGGGCGCGATGCGCAAGATCACGGAAGAAGGCGTGCGCTTTGCCTCGCCCGTGAACGGCGACAAGCTGTTTTTGACACCTGAAATCTCGATGCAGATCCAGACGCTGCTCAACAGCGACATCGTGATGCAGTTCGACGAATGCACGCCTTACGACACCAAGGGCCACATCACCACCGAAAGCGAAGCGCGCAGTTCGATGGAACTGAGCCGGCGCTGGGCCAAGCGCTGCGAGGACGAGTTTGACCGGCTGGGCAACCCGAACGCGCTGTTCGGCATTGTGCAGGGCGGCATGTTCGAGAACCTGCGCCAGGAGTCGCTGGACGCACTGGTCGAGATGGACTTTCCCGGTTATGCCGTGGGCGGCGTCAGCGTGGGCGAGCCCAAGGAAGAAATGCTGCGCATCATGGCGCACACGCCGCACCGCCTGCCGGCCGACAAGCCGCGCTACCTGATGGGCGTGGGCACGCCCGAAGACCTGGTGGCCGGCGTGGCGGCCGGGGTCGACATGTTCGACTGCGTGATGCCGACCCGCAACGCGCGCAACGGCCACATGTTCACGCGCTTTGGCGACCTCAAAATCCGCAACGCGCGCCACAAGGCCGACGAGCAGCCGGCCGACAGCACCTGCGGCTGCTACGCCTGCCAGAACTTTTCACGCGCCTACCTGCACCACCTGGACCGCTGCGGCGAAATGCTGGGCCCCATGCTGGCCAGCATCCACAACCTGCACTACTACCTGAACCTGATGCAGGAAGTGCGCGATGCGCTGGACGCGGGCCGCTTTGGCGAATTTGTCGCGCAGTTCCGCATCGACCGGCAGCGCGGGGTCTGAGCCGTGGATATCAACCTGCAGCGATTTGTGGACCGCTGGGCCGGTATTCCGCTGTGCGCGGCGGTGTCTGGCGTCGAGGCGCTGAAGCGCAAGTTCCGGCCGGCGCCAGCCCATGCCGCGGCGCCGCGCGCCATCGTGGTGATTTTGCTGTCCGAAATGGGCAGCCTGGTGCTGGCCAACGACATGTTTGCGCGGCTCAAGGCGCGCTACCCGGACGCGCAACTGCACGCGCTGCTGTTCCGAAAGAACCGCGAAATCCTGGACCTGATGCAGGTGATGGACCCGGCCAACGTGCACACGGTCGACGACCGCTCGCTAAGCTCCCTGCTGACCAGCTTGTGGCGCGCCGTCCAGGCGCTGCGCCGCGCCAACGTCGATGTGGCGATCGACTGCGAGCTGTTCTCGCGCATCAGCAGCCTGCTGTCGTATGCCAGCGGCGCGGCGGTGCGCGTGGGCTTTCACCGCCATACGCAAGAAGGCCTGTACCGCGGCTCCCACATCAACCGGCGCGTGCCCTACAACCCTTATCACCACATCAGCGCGCAGTTTTTGACGCTGGCGCGAGCGATTGACTCCACCGCATCCCCGAAGTCCAAGCTGCCCGTGGTGGCCAGCCCCAAGCCGCCGCCGCATGTGCCGCTCGATGGCGCGCTGGTCCAGGGCATCCAGACGCGGCTGGCCCAGGATTTCCCGGCCATTGCCGGCAAGCCGCTGGTGCTGGTGTACCCGGGCGGCGGCATCTTGCCGATCCGGGCCTGGCCGCTGGCCTCCTACACCGCGCTGTGCGAAGGCCTGGTGGCCGACGGCTGCGCCGTGGCGGTGATTGGCCTCAAAGACGACCAGGCGTTGGCGCGCCAGCTGGTGGCCAACGTAGAAGCCCGCTTTCCGGCCAGCCCCGTGATTGACCTGACCGGCTACACGCGCTCGATTTCAGAGTTGCTGGCGCTGTTTCATGTGGCGCGCCTGCTGGTCACCAACGACGGCGGCCCGGGCCAGTTCGCCGCGCTCACGCCGATCTGGACGCTGATGCTGTTTGGCCCCGAAACGCCCAGCCTGTACGCACCGCTGACACCCAAGTGCCATTCGTTCTACAGCCAGTGGCCGTGCTCGCCCTGCCTGACGGCCTACAACCACCGCGCGTCCTACTGCGACGGCGACAACCAGTGCCTCAAGGTGATCGCGCCCGCCGAAGTGCTCGCCAAAGCGCGCGAGTGTCTGGCCAGCGCCTGATGTCCCGGCTCAGATCCATTGCCGAGCGGCTGGTCAGCCTGCTGCCGCCGCGTTTTCAGCCCATGGTGCGCTGGCGCTTCATCAAGTTCGGGCTGGTGGGCGCCAGCGGCACGGTGATCAACATTGCCGTGCTGTATGCGGCGCAGGAGTATCTGTTGCGCGGCATCGCCGACTTTCATGTGCGGCTCAACTACTCGATTGCGCTGGCCATCACCGTGGCCACCATCAGCAACTTTTACTGGAACCGCCGCCTGACCTGGCGTGACCGCACCCGCAACACGCCCCAGCCGGCGCTGCGCCTGTTCCTGAAGTACGTAATGGCCGCCGCCCTGTCGATCGTGATCCAGTCGCTGCTGACCAAATGGCTGGCGCTGCATCTGCACTACCTGCTGGCCAACGTGATCGCCATTGTGCTGGCCAGCGTGGTCAATTTCATCGCCAACGACCGTCTGACGTTTCGCCGCCATCGCCCGAAACCGCCGCTTTAACCCTCATGCCCCTTCCCACGTCCATGTCCATGACAAGCCCCGACACCACGCCACCAGCCCGCTGGCCCATTCACCTGATCTGGATTGGACTGGCCCTTGCCGTGGCCCTGGGCTACCTGTTTGGCCTGGGCGGCGACCACATTCCGCGCAACGGCGACGAGCTGGTGTACGCCAACATCGCCCGCCTGACAGCCGAGACCGGCCACTGGCTGCCGCTGGTCAGCTCCTGGGACTTCATGCGCAACACCAAGCCGCCGCTGCTGTTCTGGCAGGCCATGGTGGCCGGCGGCTGGGGGGAACACTGGACGCTCCTGAGGCTGCGCCTGCCCAGCGTGATCTACTCGTGGGGCATTGCGCTCATGGTGGGCCTGCTGACCTGGAAAATAGTGCGCAGCGATGCCGCGCCGATCGCCAACGCGCGCCAGCACCATGCCCTGACCATGGGCGCCATTGCCGCCATCGTCTACCTGTCCTTCTTCACCAGCTACCGCTATGGCCGCCCCTACCTGACCAGCGCGCCCGAGACCTTCTGGCTGTTTGGCGTGTTCTTTGCGCTGGCCTGGTCACCGACCCGGCTGATGGCGTCCCGCTGGAAGTTTCCGCTGCTGGCTGGCGTAGCGATTGGCCTGGGCTGCCTCTACAAGTCCTTCGTCATGGTGATCCCGGTCGGTTTTGCGCTGGCGCTGTGCTACCAGACCGTGGGCGCCAGGCAGGCGCCGTGGAATCTCTTGCGGCCCGGCATCTTGTCCGACGCCCTTAAAGTCGCCGCCGTGTGCGTCATTGGTTTGGCCATGTTCAGCCTCTGGTTTGCGATTGATCCGCAGCCGGGCGAAGTCTGGCGCGAGTTTGTGGTCGGTGAAAACGCCGGAAAAATGAATTCGTCGCGGGGTTACTTTGCCACCGCCCTGAGCGGCAGCAGCGGCAGCAGCGGCATTTTGACCATCCTGACCGGCTATTTCTCCAACGCCCTGTTCCTGCTGCCGGTCTCGGTCGGCTGCATGGTGGCGGCCTGGCGCAGCTGGCGCGCACGCGCCGGCACGGCGCACACCCTCAGCGACGCCGAGAAAATCCTGTGGCTCTGGCTGCTGGCGCTGATGCTGGTGTTCATGCTGCCCACGCAGCGCTCGACCCGCTACCTGATTCCGGCCATGCCGGCGCTGGGCATCCTGATCGCGCTGTACTGGCACCGCATCCCGCGCATCTGGTTCAGCCTGACGCTGGCCTTAAGCCTGATCGGCGCCCTCGCGATGGGCCTGATCGGCTACGGCGGGGTGCGGGCCACGCAAGACATGGCCCTGTACTCGCCCCTGTTCTGGCTGTTCTTGCTGCTTCTGGCCGCCGCCTGCGTGCTGGGCATGGCCAAAAAACAGGCCACCCGGCCGGTGGCGGCGCTGTCGAGCTTTGCCGTGCTGCTGGCGCTGGCCTGGGCCACCCTGCCCTTCAATGGCGAACTGGGCCGCTTTCGCGCCGACAGCGTTGCGCTGCTACAGGGCCAGGCGGTTTCAGTGCCCACCAACTTCAACGGCCAGTTTGAACGCTACCAGTTCATCATCCCCGGCGCCAAAATCATCCCCTACCAGGCCGAGCAGCCGGTGAACTTCACCGATGTGGACGCCCTGTTCAAGACCAGCCGCTATGCGCTGGTGCAGCGGCGCGTCGGGCAGGCGCCTTGCGCGCAGTGCCGCATCCTGGACGTGCGCTGGGACCTGCGTTCGCGGCAAGAGGCCGCGGAAGGCGCGCTGGCCGCCTTCAAAACGCCAGAAACCTATTGGTACGCCCAGGAATACCTGGTGGAGCGGCTGACGCCCTGAGCCGGCGCAGACGCAGCGCCTGGCACCCGCAACCTAAGCGCCAGACACCGATTTAGTCACCCATCCGGCGTTACCCCTGCTTCTGGAACAGCACCAGCATCGACTCGGCCTTCATGTTGCCCTTGTTCGACTCCATGTTGATTTCATAGCGGGTTCCCGGCAGGGGCAGCTGCGGCGCAAAGGTGAAGGAAAAATTGCCGCTGGCGTCGGCCTGCACCCGCTGCTGCAGCACGTTCTGGCTCATGCCGAACAGGCCCACCAGCGGCGGGATGCCGACCACCTTGACGTCCACCAGCGCACCCGGTGCGGTGCGGCCGCGGACCGTCGTCGAGCCGCCCTCAATCACCGCGTTGTTGCCGTGGCTGGTGATTTGCAGCGGTACACCGACGGGTGTGGCGCCCACCGGCGTGACCACGTCAAAACTCCAGGTCCGGTGCACGGCGTTGCCGGCCCGGTCTTTGGCCGTGACGTCCACCGCGTAGCGGCCCAGCGGCAGGTCGGCGCGGTAGGTGAAGAACTGCGGGGTGATCTGGCTGTCGGCCGTGATGTTGCGCCCGGACAGCATGATGCGCACCGTGGCCGGGTCAACGCCCACGCCGCCGGCATCGTCAAACGTGCCCGACACCGCAATGGCGCGGCCGTCCATGACCGCTTCGCCGTCGCGGGGCGCCATGTTGCGGATCACGGGCGGCTTGGCATCGGCCGTCGGGGCTGCGGTCATGGCCGAGGTGACGGACCGGTCGCCAGCGCGCAGCGTGGCCACAATCGGGCGCGACGGCGTCAGCTTGTCCTGCCGCCTGAGGGTGTAGGCGCCTTCGTAGACGCCCGGGCGCGTCTCCCGCATCCTCACATTGTCGGCAATGCCCGGAATATCAAACTCGGCCACGCCGCCGGGCATGCCGTTCAAGGTGAAGCGCAACTCGGAGCCCGGCTCAATCTTGTCGATGGGGGCCATGAAAAATCGGTCAATTTTCAGCGCGGAAGGCACCGCAGCGGCCGCCTGCGGGCGGGAAATTCCGGCCGGAAAGCTGTAGTTGGCCATGACGGTGCGGTTGCGCAACCGCAGCGTAGCGCGTATGGGGCTGTCTTCGCTGATACGGTCTTGCCGCGTGACGGTGTAGGCGCCGGTGTAGACACCGCGCGAGGTTTCCTTCAGCACGATATTGCGCTTGACGCCGTCTATGCGCACCCGCACGACGGCGCGCGGAGCGCCTTCCACCGTGAACTGCAGTTCGGTACCCGCGCTCAGCCCGCCATCGGAGCTCACCTCCAGCGACCGCAACTCGGCTTCAGCGGGCTGCGCGATCGCGGCCGTGGGCAGAACGGACAGGGCGGCGGCAATGGGCAGCATCAGAAAGAGGGCTGCAACCTGGTTGCGTAGCTGTGCTTTGATCATGGGGAAACCTTTGTAAGTGAAGGTCTCAATGTAAGAGCGCCCTGAAAACGGCCTGTAGGAAAAAACGGGCACTGCGGGTAGGCCGCCAGCGAAAAACGGCCCATCCACAACAGGGCTTTCCGCGAAAGGCGAGCCCGTTCAATCCGCCGCCGTGAACACCGTCAAGACGCCGGTGTAGCCATACAAGTGGTTGCGGGCAATCTCGCCGCCCGCAAAAAATCCCACCAGCGGTACGTCGCCCAGCGCGCGCCGCACAATTTGCAGCTCGGCGCTGGGCGCGCCAAAGTGCGGCCCGCCACGGCCCGAGCAGCTGACGTAAATGGCGCCGGCAATGCGCCTGGCCGCGTGCGGCGCGGATTCAGCCTCAGGCGCGTTCAGCGCGCTGGCGACTTCCCGCGTGACCTCTTCGGGCTCCAGTTCCTCGCGTATTTCGGCGCAGATGCGGACCAGGTCGGCCCGCGCGGCTTCGGCGTTGCGTTCGCAAAACGCCAGTTTCATACCCAGCGTGGGCACCTCGGCAATTGCCACGCCCCGGCGCGCCGGGTCCAGCCCGATCAGGTGGCGCACCAGCACGTCGCCGCCAAACTGCCCGGTGCGCTTGACGCGCGCATCGCTCAGGGTGTCCTGCAAGGGGCTCAAGCCCACCAGCGTCATGCGCACCTTGGTCAGGGCCTCGCGCGGCTGCTCCAGCGACACGCCCAGGTCGGCCAGCATCACATCCAGCGCGGGCTGACCGTCGAGCCCGGTCACCACGTTGGCGTCGCAGGCGGTGATTTCATGCTCTTTGGAGACCGGCAGGCAGCCCTGCGTGACACGCGACATCAGCGCCATGCCGCCCGACGGATCGCGCGCAAAGGCCACACCGCTCAGCCCGCCGCTGAACACGCCGCCGGCCGCGCCCTGGCCCTTGACATTGCCATGACCACTGAGCGCGAACTGCACCGCCGCGCCCCGGCTGGAAGCCAGGCCGCCAAACACGTAACCGCTTTCGGTGCGCTGGGCCATCTCTTCAATCAGCTCGGCCACATCGGGCGTGGACGCGTCGGCATGCACCAGCGCGGTATGCGCCTTGAACAGGCCACTGCTGGCCGGCGGCAGCGGCGACACGCCCGAAAACACGCGGTACTGGTCGTGCGGGAACTCGCACAGCATGACCGCCATGGCGGGCTCGTCGAAATATTCCACGTTGTTGGCGGCAATGCCCACACCCACCGTGCCGCTCCAGTCGGTCACAAAGGGCAACTCGGCGCTCAGGTGGTCAAGGATTTCCTGCGCATCGGCGGCGTAGTGGTCGGTGATGTAGAGCAGCGCCAGCGTCGGCGAATCGGCATAGCCGGGCGTCGCCAGGTAGGCCCGCAACTGCGCCAGCACCAGGCCGGCGGCCATCTGCCATTGCGGATGGGTGGCGTGGCCGTAGGGAAAGAGTTTCATGCTGTCTCGCTGGGCGGTTAACGGGGCGGTTAAGGAGCGGGCTGATGGCGCAGCCGGTCAATCGCCTGATTTACGGGGCGTTTTGCGGGCAGCGGCCTTGCGGGCGGGTGCCTTGGCTGCGGTTTTGGCGGCGGCTTTGGGGCTGGCCCGCGCTGCGGTCTTGGCCGCTACCGGCGTGGGCCAGGCCTGGCTGCTGCGCAGCGCGTTGTCCATGGCGGCGCGCGCGCCGCCGCCCACCGTTTTGCTGGCGTTGTCAGCCATGCCTTTGGCCAGCCCGGCGGCCATGTCGGTGGCTTTTTTCACGGTCTCGGTGTCGAATGCGGATTTTTTGGCGGCTTCCTTCATGGCGTCGGCGGCAATGGTCTGGAACTGCTGGGTCAGCGCGCTCCACCACTGCATCGGGTCGACCACGCCAGCCGTAGCCGCAGGTGCCGCCTCGGGCCTGGCCGGGGCTGCCGGGGGCTCGGCCTCGGGGGCCGGGCTGGACTTGGCGGCCTGGAAGGCCGACGGGGGAATCTCGAAACCGGCAAAGGTCTTGGGCTTGTCGGCGGCGCTGTCGGGTGTCTTGAGCGTGAAGGCGTTGGCCACCTCGGCCATGCTGAAGTTCATGCCCTTGAGGGTGGCCAGCGTCATTTTTTGCAGCTCCAGCGCCTGGATGGTGGCCTTGAGCGCCGCGGCGTTCTGGTCCAGCCAGAACTGGACCGCCTTGAGCTCCTGGATGCGCTTGTCCAGGTCTTCCACATTGAGCGTGGGTGCGACCCAGCCGCCCAGATTAGGCGCCGACGCGGGGCTGGACGTGCTGCTGGCGGCGGCCTGCTTGCTCAGGTTCTGCAAAAAATCAAAGCCGGGCACCAGCTTGCCAAAATCGGGAAAGGAAGGAATCTCGGGGTTGCTCATGGGTGTCTCCTGGCGGTTTGTGTTGTGGCGTTAGGGCTAGGGGCAGCGGGGCTGGAGACTTGCGGGCTCAACATCCGGGCCGTTGAAACGCCTCTTCATTGTGCAGCGTGGGCGCAGCACGTCAACCAGTTTTTCTCCGCTGCAGCCCCTTTATCCAACCGCCACTTTAACGGCAAAAATGGCCTGAGCCAATATGCAACGAGAAAAGCCCGCTATTCATTCAATAGCGCACCCAGGACCCGCCGCGTGCTGATAAGCTTGCGCCATGAAAAGCCTGTTTCACCTTGCATTCAATGTCACCAACCTGGACCTGGCCCGCCTCTTTTACGGCGGCGTACTGGGCTGCACCGAGGGCCGCTCCACCGCCACCTGGGTCGATTTTGATTTTGCCGGTCACCAGCTGTCGCTGCACCTGGGCGAGCCGCTCAAGACGGCGCTGACCGGCCATGTGGGCGAGCACCTGGTGCCCATGCCGCACTTCGGTCTGGTGCTGGGCCTGCCAGACTGGCAAGCCATGGCCGAGCGCCTGCAGGCGGCCGGCACCGCGTTTGTACTGGCCCCGCAGGTGCGCTTTGAAGGCGAGCCGGGCGAGCAGTGGACCATGTTTTTTTACGACCCGTTTGGCAACCCGCTGGAGATCAAGGGCTTCCGGTCGCTGGACACGCTCTACGCCGCCTGAAGCCGCCAGGCACCCCTTTCTTTAGCGAGCGTTTAACGCCATGGAATACACCTTTGCCTCGGCGACGATCCTGCTGCTGCTGATCACCGACCCGTTCGGCAACATCCCGATTTTTGTCAACGCCCTGCGCCATGTGGCGCCCGAGCGGCGCATGTGGGTGATCCTGCGCGAGGTGCTGATCGCGTTTTTGCTGCTGCTGACCTTCATGTTTGTGGGCGACGGCTTTTTGCGACTGATGAACCTGAGCGAGCTGTCGCTGCAGATCGCCGGGGCCGTGATCCTGTTCCTGATCGCGCTGCGCATGATTTTCCCGTCGACTCAGCCCGAGGCGGCAGCCCTGCAGGGCGAGCCGCTGATCGTGCCGCTGGCGATTCCGGCGCTGGCGGGCCCGTCGGCGCTGGCCACGGTCATGCTGCTGGTCTCGCAGGCCCCCGCCCGGCGGCTGGAATGGGTGGCCGCGCTGTGCGTGACCATGGCGGTCTGCGCGGTCGTGCTGGTGCTGTCCGACCGCATCCAGCGGCTGGCGGGCGACCGCGTGATGATGGCCTTTGAGCGGCTGATGGGCCTGATCCTGGTGGCGATTTCGGTC
>JAUSDK010000097.1 GCA_030650875.1 Polaromonas sp. | reverse complement strand
GGCGACGCGCTGGCAGACGCTGCTGCGGTTGAAAATCCCGGCTGGCCTGCCCGGCATCCTGGCTGGCTTTCGGGTCGCCGTGGTGCTGGCGCTGGTCGGCGCCGTGGTCGGCGAGTTCATTGGCGGCAGCCAGGGCCTGGGGGCCTTGATCATTGCGTCGCAGGGCATGATGGACACGCCCCTCATGTTCGCCGTGCTGGTTCTCATCACCTTGCTGGGGCTGGGGCTGTACCAGCTGGCCATCTCACTTGAAAAACACTTGCTCAAATCACGTATGACAACCCTCCAAAAGGAAATAGAAAAATGAAATTAGCCATTACTCGTTCGGTCGCGGTGCTGGCTGCGGCCACGCTGCTCAGCCTGGGTTTCTCGAGCGCCAGCCTGGCGGCCGCGCCAGCGGCGCTGGAAAAAGTGGTGGTGGCCGGCTGGAGCAAGCCGATCACGGAAGTCACCAATTTGCTGGTCGATGAAGACAAGGGATTTTTTAAAGCCAAAGGCCTGGACCTGCAGTATGTGCCGGGCGCGGGCGGCGGCGATGCGATCCGCAACATCCTGACCGGACAGGCCGATCTGGCCTTCACCGATCCGGGGTCGTTTTTTGCGGCGCTCGAAAAAGGCGAAAAACTGCGCGCCATTTATGACATCTATCCGCAAAACGTGTTCAATGTGGTGTCGCTCAAAAGCCGGAACATCACCAAGCCGGCCGATTTGAAGGGCAAGAAAATTGGCGTCTACAGCTTGTCCAGCGGCACCCGGCAAAACCTGCTGGTGCTGCTGCACCAGGCTGGCCTGCGCGAATCGGACGTGACCATCGTGGTCACCGGCCTGCTGAACTTTGCGCCCCTGATGCAGGGGCAGGTTGACGCCACCGCCGCCACCGACACCGGCTTGCTGGTGGGCCGGCAAAAAGGCCTGGCCGATGTCAACGTGATGGAGGTCAGGAACTACCTGAACGTGTCTAGCGACATGTTTGTCGTGCGCGAGGAAACCTACCAGCAGAAAAAGGAACTGTTGAAGAAGTTTCTGGCCGCCTACCGTGACAGCGTCCAGTGGATGATCAAGCAGCCTGAAGAAGCGGCGGCGCTGGCCGTCAAGCGCGCCATTGACGGGAAAGATGCCGCCGTCAACCTGGATGTGATTCGCCTGCGCAACCTGTCCAGCGTGTCGGCCACCACGCAGAGAAAAGGGCTGGGCGCCTTCGACATGGACGTGCTGCAAAAAGCCGCCGACACTTACCTGGCGCTGGGCCTGGTGCAGCGCGCCATCAAGGTTTCCGAGGTGGTGAGCCAAGACCTGCTGCCCGCCCAATGAGCCCGGCAGCAGCCATGAAGTTTCAGGGTCAGGTGGTGCTGGTCACGGGGGCCAGCCGGGGCATTGGCGCGGCGATTGCGCTGGCGTTTGCCCGCGAGGGCGCGATGGTGGTCGTGAACTACCTGCAGAACGCGGCGGCCGCTGCCGACGTGGTGGCGCGCTGCAAGGCGCTGGGCGGCGACGCCTGGGCGATCCAGGCCGATGTGTGCTCGGAAGCGGCGGTGCGGGCCATGGTGGCGCAGATCCTGGACGAAGCCGGCAAGCTCGACGTGGTGGTCAACAACGCCGTCAAGGCCTTTACCTTCGACCCCGAGCAGCGCAAGATGTTCTGGGAACTGGCCTGGTCCGACTACGAAGCCCAGCTCGACGGGGCGGTGCATGCCGTCTACAACGTCTGCCAGGCGGCGCTGCCTCATTTCCGGCAACGCGCCCGGGGCTGCATCGTCAACCTGGTGAGCGACCTGGTCGAGCGCCCGCTGGTGCCCTACCACGACTACACCACGGCCAAGTCGGCGCTGGTCGGGTTCAGCCGCAACCTGGCGGTGGAACTGGGGCCGCTGGGCATACGCGTGAACTGCGTGGCGCCCGGCCTGGTCTACCCGACCCAGGCCAGCCTGGCGACCCGCGAAGAGGTCAAGGCGCAGATCATGGGGCAGACCCCGCTGCGCAGAATTGCCACGCCGGACGATGTGGCCGGGCCGGTGCTGTTCCTGGCGTCGGAATGGAGCCGTTTCATGACCGGCCAGGTGCTGTTCGTGGACGGCGGCCTGGTCATGAAATGAGCGCCTGCGCCATGGCGGCGGGTGAGGGAAAGCCCGCTTGTGCACCCCTCTACTGCGTCAGCGGAACAAGCCGCGTGGCCTAAACTACGGCGCTATGTCTGAAAAAATGCTGGTGTTGGGAATTGAATCGTCTTGTGATGAAACGGGTGTGGCCCTGGTGCAAACGCGCGGGCAGGGCGTGCCTGTCTTGCTGGCCGACGCGCTGTACAGCCAGATCGACATGCACCAGGCCTACGGCGGCGTGGTGCCCGAGCTGGCCAGCCGCGACCATATCCGGCGCGTGTTGCCGCTGACGCAGCAGGTCATGCACCGAGCCCAGCGCTTGCTGGCGGAAGTTGACGTGGTGGCTTACACGCGCGGGCCTGGCCTGGCGGGCGCGCTGCTGGTGGGCGCGGGCGTGGCCTGTGCGCTGGCGGCTGCGCTGGGCAAGCCGGTAATGGGCGTGCACCACTTGGAGGGCCATCTGCTGTCGCCTTTCCTGAGCGCTGACCCGCCCGAGTTTCCGTTTCTGGCGCTGCTGGTGTCGGGCGGGCACACGCAGCTGATGCGGGTGAACAGCGTCGGCAGTTATGAGTTGCTCGGGGAGACCATTGACGACGCCGCGGGCGAGGCCTTTGACAAGTCCGCCAAGCTGATGGGCTTGCCGTATCCCGGCGGGCCGCATCTGTCAAAGCTGGCGCTGGCCGGTGACGGCACCGCGTTCAAGCTGCCCCGGCCGCTGCTGCACAGCGGCAACCTCGATTTTTCTTTTGCAGGCCTGAAGACCGCCGTGCTGACGCAGGCCAAAAAACTCGGCCCCGAACTGGAAAGCCGCAAAGCCGACCTGGCCGCGTCCACCCAGGCGGCGATTGTGGATGTGCTGGTGAAAAAAACCCTGAGCGCGCTGGCACAAACCGGCCTCAAGCGCATGGTGGTGGCGGGCGGCGTGGGCGCCAATGCCTTGCTGCGTAGCCAACTCAACACCGCCTGCCAGCAGCAGGGCGTGCGGGTGCATTACCCGGAACTGGAATTTTGCACCGACAACGGCGCCATGATCGCGCTGGCCGCCGGCATGCGGCTGCAGGCCGGGCTGGAAACGCTGCAGCCCGGCTACACCTTTGACGTGAAACCGCGCTGGAGCCTGGCGGCCATCGGCTGAGCCGGCTGAGCCGGCTGCGCCTGCATTTCGCGGTTTTATCCGCGCTCACCGTCTGCCGCTCCAATGGGCGCGCCGTCAATCTATTTAAATTCAAGCCTGAAGACAGGATACTTTTCAATGAACAAGCTTCTAAAACATGTGTTGGCCGCCTTGATGTGGGCCTGCGCCATGGCTGCCATGGCGCAGCCGGCCTTGCCGCCGATTCGGGTCGCGCTGATTGAAAGCCTGTCGGGGCCGTTCGCCAACACCGGCGAAGCGGTGTTTCGCAACCTGGTCTGGGCCACCGAACGTGTCAATGCGCGCGGCGGCGTCAAGCTGCCGGGCGGTGCGCGCAAACTGGCCATAGAGCGCTACGACAGCAAGGGCCAGAACGAGGAAGCGCTGGCGGCCTTGCGCTCGGCGATTGACGACGGCGTGAACGTCATTGCGCAGGGCAATTCATCGGCCATTGCGGCCGCATTGATCGACGCCATCGACAAGCACAACGAGCGCCAGCCTGGCAAGCGCGTGCTGTTTTTAAACTATTCGGCGGTCGAGCCCAGCCTGACCAACGAAAAATGCAGCTACTGGCATTTCCGTTTCGACGCCCACGCCGACATGCGCATGGCGGCCCTGATGGAGCAGTTCAAGGAAGACCAGGCGCTCAAAAGCGTCTACCTGATCGGCCAGGACTACAGCTTTGGCCAGGCCGTGCTGCGCGAAGCCCGCAAGCAAATCGGCCTGCAGCGCCCGGATGTGCAGATCGTGGGTGACGAGCTGCACGCCGTGGGGCGTGTGAAAGACTTCATCCCTTACGCCGTCAAGATCAAGACCAGCGGCGCGCAGGCGGTGCTGACCGGCAACTGGGGCAACGACCTGACGCTGCTGATCAAGGCCGCCAGGGAAGTCGGCTACGACGGCAAGTTCTATACGTTCTACGGCAACGCGCTGGGCGTGCCGGCCGCGCTGGGCGATGCCGGCGTGGGCAAGGTGATTGCAGTGGCCGACTGGTTCCCCAACGGGCCGGGTGCGGGTTCGGACGCTTTTTACCAGTCCTTTCGCCAGCGCTTTCCCAAGCCGCAGGACGACTACGTCCATATGCGCATGCAACTCATGATCGAAGCGCTGGCGCAAAGTATTGAAAAGGCGGGGGCTACCGATGCGCCAGCGCTTGCTGCCCAGCTGGAGCGCGCGGCAGTTACTTTGTATGGTCATCAGGGGGCAATGCGCGCCGCTGATCACCAGTTCCAGCAGCCGCTGCAGGTGGCGGTCATGGGCAAGCAGGGCACCCCGGGCGTGAAGTTTGACGTGGAAGGCTCGGGCTACGGGTTTCGCGTCATCAAGACCATTCCAGCGGCGCGCGCCGAGCAGCCGCACAGTTGCAAGATGGTGCGGCCCTGAACTGAACAACACAACCCGCACGAAAGGGCAGGTATGCGACAGGCTGTTTTGAATCTTGAAGAATCGATGATCCGCCAGGTGGCCAATGCGGGCATGGGGCGCAGCGATGTGCTCAAGTTCTGGTTTGGCGAGAGCGATGAAGGCACGCCGGCGTTCATCCGCGACGCGGCGGCCGCCTCATTGCAGCAGGGCGAAACCTTTTACGCCCACAACCTCGGCTTGCCCGAACTGCGCGAAGCCATCGCCCGGTATGGGGCAGGCCTGCGCACCGAGGGTGCGGCGCCCATCGACCCCGAGCGCATCGCGGTCACGTCGGGCGGCGTCAATGCCCTGATGCTGGCGGTGCAGGCGCTGGTGGATGCGGGCGACGAGGTGGTGGCGGTGACGCCGGTCTGGCCGAACCTGACGGCGCAGCCGGCCATCATGGGCGCTGTGCTCAAGTGCGTGAGCCTGCGGCCGGTGGCCGGGCAGTGGCAGCTGGACATGGACGAGTTGCTGGACGCGGTCACGTCCCAAACCAGGCTGCTGATCATCAACGCACCCAACAACCCGACCGGCTGGACGCTCACGCGTGCCGAGCAGGAAGTGATTCTGGCGCACTGCCGGCGCACCGGCACCTGGATTCTGGCCGACGAGGTCTACGAGCGCCTCTACTATGACGCCACGCCGAACGGCTGCGCGCCGAGTTTTCTCGATGTGGCCGACCCTGACGACCAGCTGATCGTGGCGCATAGCTTTTCAAAGAGCTTTCTGATGACTGGTTGGCGCCTGGGCTGGCTGGTGATGCCGCCCAGCGCGACGCCGCACATGGGCAAGCTGGTCGAGTTCAATACGTCTTGCGCGCCGGTGTTTGTCCAGCGCGCCGGCCTGGTCGCCATTGAACGAACCGCTGACGTGACGCCGCGCCTGGTCAGTCACCTGAAAACCTGCCGCGACACGCTGATTCCGCTGCTGCAGGCCGTGCCCGGCGTGCGGGTGGCCGCGCCCAAGGGCGGGATGTACGCCTTTTTCAGGTTGGAAGACCAGCAGCGCTTTGGCGATTCACTTGAAACGGCCAAGCGGCTGGTGGTGGAGGCCGGGCTGGGCCTGGCGCCGGGCAATGCGTTCATGGTCAAGCCCACGCCCGAGGCCCAGGGCTGGCTGCGCTGGTGTTTTGCCAGCCAGGACGTGGCCCGGCTGGGGCAGGGCGTGGAGCGCCTGCGGCGGTGGCTTACGCTATAATTGTGGGCTTTGCTGGGCATCACTGCCTGCAAAAACACGACGAAAGCGGTCAAATCCCAATAGTGGGAACACTGCTTCGCTCGCGAGTCGCAACACTGTTGCAAGAGGAAAACCATGATCGCAAAATCAATCAAGGCTGAAATTGTCAAGGACAATGCCCGTTCCGCCACCGATACCGGCAGTCCTGAAGTCCAGGTCGGCCTGCTGACCGGCCGCATCAATGAATTGATGCCCCACTTCAAGACCCACGCCAAAGACCACCACGGTCGCCGCGGCCTGCTGCGCATGGTCAGCCGCCGCCGCAAGCTGCTGGACTACCTGAAGTCCCGCGATGCATCCCGTTATGTTGCGCTGATCGCCAAGCTTGGCCTGCGTAAATAATCGGTAAACCCAATAGGAAACGCCTGAGTTAGTTCACTAGCTCAGGCGTTTTGCGCTTCAAACGCAGCCAGCCAGCAACTTGCAGAAGTTTTCTGGCATCACGGACCTACTTCGGAGCAAGGCAAAACGAACGCGCGCTGTGTCATTCCCCAAGAAAATCCCGGAACTTCGGGCGGCCTGTTTGCCAGGTTTTTTGCGGAATGGCATCGTGTTCAGTGAGCCACCCCTCCGGGCCTCTCGCACTGCCTCAAGTGCGCAAAATTAGTGGAGAAACACATGACTATTTTCAACAAAGTTACCAAGTCTTTTCAGTGGGGCCAACACAAGGTCACGATGGAAACCGGCGAAGTCGCGCGTCAGTCCGGTGGCGCTGTGCTGCTGGACATGGACGGCACCGTCGTGCTGGCCACTGTGGTCGCCAAGACCGAAGCCAAGCCAGGCCAGGATTTCTTCCCGCTGACCGTTGACTACCTCGAAAAAACCTATGCGGCCGGCCGCATTCCCGGCAGCTTTTTCAAGCGTGAAGGCCGCCCCAGCGAATTCGAGACGCTGACCTCGCGCCTGATCGATCGTCCGATTCGCCCGCTGTTTCCTGAAGGCTTCTTCAATGAAGTGCAGGTCGTGATCCACGTGCTGTCGCTCAACCCTGAAGTTGAAGGCGACATTCCTGCGCTGATCGCATCGAGTGCGGCGCTGGCCATCTCCGGCATTCCTTTCAACGGCCCGATTGGCGCCGCCCGCGTCGCCTACATCGACGGCCAGTACGTGCTGAACCCCGGCAAGACCCAGCTCAAGGATTCCAAGATGGATCTGGTCGTGGCCGGTACCGAAGCCGCTGTGCTGATGGTCGAGTCCGAAGCCAGCCAGCTGTCGGAGGAGATCATGCTCGCCGCCATCGTCTATGGCCACGAGCAGGGCAACATCGCCATCAGCGCGATTCACGAACTGGTTCGTGATGCCGGCAAGCCGATGTGGGACTGGAAAGCGCCCGCCAAGGACGATGTGCTGATCGCTAAAGTGATTGCCCTGGCTGAAGAAAAGCTGGTCGCTGCCTACCAGATCCGCAACAAGCAGGCCCGTACCCACGCCACGCGTGAAGTGACCACCTGGACCAAGAAGGGCCTGAAAGCCGAAGGCGTTGAATTCGACAGCGTGGCCGTCGACGGTATGTTGTTTGACATCGAAGCCAAAATCGTGCGCAGCCAGATCCTGGCCGGCGATCCACGCATTGACGGCCGCGACACGCGCACCGTGCGTCCGATTGAAATCCGCAACAGCGTGCTGCCGCGCACCCACGGATCGGCCCTGTTTACACGTGGCGAAACCCAGGCGCTGGTCGTCACGACGCTGGGTACCGAGCGTGATGCGCAGCGTATCGACGCCTTGAGCGGCGACTACGAAGACCGCTTCATGCTGCACTACAACATGCCTCCGTTCGCCACAGGCGAAACTGGCCGTGTGGGCTCGCCAAAGCGCCGCGAAATCGGTCACGGCCGTCTGGCCAAGCGCGCATTGATTGCCGTGCTGCCAAGCAAGGAAGAATTCCCGTACACCATGCGCGTAGTCAGCGAGATCACGGAATCCAACGGTTCCTCATCAATGGCTTCGGTTTGCGGCGGCTGCCTGTCGCTGATGGACGCCGGCGTGCCGATGAAAGCCCATGTGGCCGGTATCGCCATGGGCCTGATCAAGGAAGACAACCGCTTTGCCGTGCTGACCGACATCCTGGGTGACGAAGATCACCTGGGCGACATGGACTTCAAGGTCGCGGGCACCACGTTCGGCATCACCGCGTTGCAGATGGACATCAAGATCCAGGGCATCACCAAGGAAATCATGCAGGTCGCGCTGGCCCAGGCGAAGGAAGCCCGCATGCATATTCTGGGCAAGATGCAGGAAGCCATGGGCGAGGCCAAGGCCGAAGTGTCTGACTTCGCACCGCGCCTGTACGTGATGAAAATCAACCCCGAAAAAATCCGTGACGTGATCGGCAAGGGCGGCGCGGTCATTCGCGCGCTGACCGAAGAGACCGGCACCCAGATCAACATCGAGGAAGATGGCACTATCACCATCGCGTCGAACGACAGCGTCAAGGCCGACGAGGCCAAGCGCCGCATTGCCGAGATCACCGCTGAAGTCGAAATCGGCAAGATCTACGAAGGCGCCATCACCAAGATTCTGGACTTCGGCGCACTGGTCAACCTGATGCCGGGCAAAGACGGTCTGTTGCACATCAGCCAGATCGCGCACGAGCGTGTCGAGAAGGTCACCGATTACCTGAAAGAAGGCCAGATCGTCAAGGTCAAGGTTCTGGAAACGGACGAAAAAGGCCGCGTCAAGCTGTCGATGAAGGTGTTGATGGACCGTCCTGCCCAGAATCAGGACCGTGCCTGATCTGTCTCTCAAGCAATATTGCTATTGATTTTTTAGCTGCTGGCGCCCGTATCAACGGGGCTAGCGCCATAAAAAGCTTGAAAACTATGAGAGTCATTGAAATTACCGCGTACGGTGCGCCCGACGTGCTGAAGCTTGGCGAGCGTGCGGCGCCAGTCCCGCTTGCGGGCGAGGTCCTGATCCGCGTGAGCGCCAGTGGTGTGAACCGGCCAGATGTGCTGCAGCGTACCGGTAACTATCCGGTGCCGCCTGGCGCGTCCGACATCCCGGGACTCGAAGTCGCGGGAGAAATTGTTGCCGGCGACGCCCAAGCCATGGCGGCTGCGGGTTTTAGTCTGGGCGACCATGTCTGCGCGCTGGTGGCCGGCGGGGGCTATGCCGAGTTGTGCGTGGCGCCGGTCGGGCAGTGCCTGCCGGTGCCGCCCGGCCTGACCGATTTGCAGGCTGCTTCGCTGCCGGAAACGTTTTTCACAGTCTGGAGCAACGTCTTTGAGCGGGTTCGCCTGCAAAAGGGCGAAACCCTGCTGATTCAGGGTGGCTCCAGCGGTATTGGTGTGACGGCGATCCAGATGGCCAAAGGGCTGGGCGCGACGGTGCTGGTAACCGTCGGCAGCGATGAGAAGTGCGCTGCCTGCCTGGCACTTGGTGCAGACCATGCGATCAACTACAAGACAAGCGACTTCGTCGAGCAGGTCAAAAAACTGACAAACGGCCAAGGCGTCAATGTCATTCTCGACATGGTCGCCGGCAGCTATGTGGCGCGTGAAGTGGAGTGCCTTGCCGAAGATGGCCGGCTGGTCATCATTGGGGTGCAGGGCGGACTCAAGGCCGAGTTCAACGCAGGATTGGTGCTGCGCAAGCGGCTGACCATCACCGGTTCGACCCTGCGTCCACGCTCGCTTGAATTCAAGACCGCCATTGCCCAGGCCTTGAAGGAGAACATCTGGCCGTTGCTGGCCAGCGGTGCCATCAAGCCCGTGATACACAGCACTTTTGCCGCAGCCGATGCGGCCAAGGCGCATGTGTTGATGGAGTCCAATCAGCATGTCGGGAAAATTGTTTTAACCTGGCAATAGGTGTAATAGGTTTAATGGGTGCGTCCTAAAAGAAGAACATGAAAAAGCTGATCGCAGGAAACTGGAAAATGAATGGCAGCCTGGCTGCCAATGAGGCCTTGCTGGCGGCACTGGCCCAAGGGCTTGCAGTGGCGCCGGCATGCGAAATTGTCGTGTGTGTGCCCGCGCCTTACCTGGCGCAGGTTCAAGCCCTGAGAGCTGCCCACGGCAGCCTTTCCGTCGTGGAACTCGGCGCGCAGGATGTGTCGGCGCACGCTTCGGGCGCCTACACGGGCGAGGTCAGCTCGGCCATGCTCAAGGATCTGGGATGTCGCTATGTGATCGTGGGCCATTCCGAGCGTCGCCAGTACCACGGTGAAACCGATGCCCTGGTGGCTGACAAGACCGGGGCCGCGTTGGCATCGGGCATCACGCCTATCGTTTGCATCGGCGAAACGCTGGCTGAACGCGAGGCCGGCCGTACCGAGGAAGTCGTCAAGCGCCAACTGGCCGCCGTGATCCACGCCAACGGTCATTGCATCAGTGAAATCGTGGTGGCCTACGAACCCGTGTGGGCGATAGGCACTGGCAAGACGGCCTCGCCGCAGGAAGCGCAAGTGGTCCATGCCGTGCTGCGCGCCCAGCTCAAGGCGGCAACCGACCAGTTTGCGCGTGTGAAAATCCTGTATGGCGGCAGCATGAACGCCGATAACGCCGCTTCTTTGCTGGGTCAGCCCGATATTGACGGCGGCCTGCTTGGCGGCGCTTCTCTCAAGTCTGTGGATTTTTTAAAAATTATTGCTGCCGCCCAGGTATAACGGGCCAGGTTTGCTATTAAATTAGGAGTTTATATGAACGTTGTATTGACCGTAGTCCTCGCTGTCCAGATGATCTCGGCGCTTGTCATGATTGGCCTGATTCTGGTTCAGCATGGAAAAGGTGCCGACATGGGCGCGGCCTTTGGCAGTGGCGGTTCGGGCAGCCTGTTTGGTGCCACCGGTAGTGCCAATTTCCTGTCCCGTACAACGGGCATCATGGCGGCCCTCTTTTTTGCATGTACGTTGCTGTTGGCTTACTTTGGCAATGCGCAACCGCGTACCGGCTCAAGTGTTCTTGAAGGCGCGGCTATCACCGTGCCTGCGCCCGCTACCACCGGCGCGGCCCAGATCCCAGGAACGACGGCTCCTGCGGCGCCTGCCGCGGCAGTACCCGCACCACCTGCGCCTGCCGCATCTGGCGCAGCGCAAATCCCTTCGAAATAAGCGCATTTAGCGCCTGCTTCCGGCCGGGAGCAGGCCGATTTCAGGGTAAACTGTGAGTCTGTCTGGAGCGCAATAAAACCGAAAGGTTTCCTCAAGCCATCCGGACAATTAAACATCGCGGACGTGGTGAAATTGGTAGACACGCTATCTTGAGGGGGTAGTGGCGAAAGCTGTGCGAGTTCGAGTCTCGCCGTCCGCACCAGATGATAAGCATCGGCAGCATCGCTCCCGCGATGCTGTCGGTTCAAACGGCAACCTGGTGAAGCTGTCACGGCATCAATTGCCCGGGCAGTTATCCAGAAATTGAATCCACGATGAACCTCGATCAATACCTTCCTGTTTTTTTGTTTATTCTGGTCGGTATAGGTGTCGGTGTGGTGCCCCAGGTCCTGGGGCGTTTGTTGGGCCCTGTGCGTCCCGATAGCGAAAAAAATTCCCCTTATGAGTGCGGCTTCGAGGCTTTCGAAGATGCCCGCATGAAATTCGATGTGCGCTACTACCTTGTAGCCATTCTCTTCATTATTTTTGACCTCGAAATTGCGTTTCTTTTTCCATGGGCGGTCGCGCTCAAGGAAATCGGTGCGGTCGGTTTCTGGTCGGTCATGATTTTTCTGGGCATTCTGGTCGTGGGTTTTATCTACGAGTGGAAAAAAGGTGCGCTGGACTGGGAATAAAAAGAGGGCCCCGAGGGTTTTCGCCACAAAGGTACGCGTATGTCACTAGAAGGTGTTTTTAACGAAGGCTTCATGACCACGAGTTACGACTCCGTGGTGAATTGGGCCAAGACGGGTTCGCTTTGGCCCATGACGTTTGGTTTGGCCTGCTGCGCGGTTGAAATGATGCATGCGGGCGCGGCGCGCTATGACCTGGATCGTTTTGGCATGCTGTTTCGTCCAAGTCCGCGTCAGTCCGACCTCATGATCGTCGCCGGGACGCTATGCAACAAGATGGGTCCGGCCTTGCGCAAGGTCTACGACCAGATGTCCGAGCCGCGCTGGGTGCTGTCCATGGGTTCCTGCGCCAATGGCGGTGGTTACTACCACTACAGTTATTCCGTGGTGCGTGGTTGCGATCGTATCGTGCCCGTTGATGTCTATGTGCCGGGCTGCCCGCCCACTGCCGAGGCCTTGATGTACGGCATCATTCAATTACAGCAAAAAATCCGCCGGACCAACACGATTGCGAGGGCTTGATGGTGCCCTTTTCTCACGCCTCTCCGGCAACTGCCGAACAGATCGCCGATGCCGTGGCTGCGGCGCTTGGCGAAAAAGTCAAAAACATCCGGGTCGCTGTCGGTGAAGTCACTGTGACGGTTGCTGCTGCTCACTACCATGCCGCGGCTGTTTTGTTGCGTGATTCGCCGGCCTGCAAATTCGAGCAACTGGTTGACCTTTGCGGACTGGACTACTCCGAATACAAGGACGGACAGTACGACGGTTTGCGCTACTGCGTCGCATCGCATCTGCTGTCGGTCAGCCTGAACCAGCGCGTTCGGCTCAAGGCATTTTGCCTCGACGACGATTTTCCGGTGGTTGACTCTCTGAACGACGTATGGAACTCCGCCAATTGGTTCGAGCGCGAGGCATTTGATCTTTACGGCATCATCTTCGAAGGCCATAGCGATCTGCGCCGAATCCTGACCGACTACGGTTTTATTGGCCATCCGTTCCGCAAGGATTTCCCGACATCGGGTCACGTGGAAATGCGTTACGACGCCGAGCAAAAGCGTGTGATTTATCAGCCAGTCACGATTGAGCCCCGTGAGATCACGCCGCGCGTGATCCGCGAAGACAACTATGGTGGTCTTCAATAAATTGCCCCGGCAACAATGACGACACAGGTACGACATGGCTGAAATCAAAAACTACACGCTCAATTTTGGACCGCAGCACCCCGCGGCGCACGGCGTCTTGCGCCTGGTGCTGGAGCTTGACGGCGAGGTGATCCAGCGCGCTGATCCGCACATTGGCCTGCTGCACCGCGCCACCGAGAAGCTGGCCGAAAGCAAGACCTACATCCAGTCCTTGCCCTACATGGACAGGCTCGACTATGTGTCGATGATGTCCAACGAGCATGCTTATTGCCTGGCCATCGAAAAGCTGATGGGTGTTGATGTTCCTGTGCGCGCCGAATACATCCGGGTGATGTTTTCTGAAATCACGCGCCTGCTCAATCACTTGTTGTGGCTGGGCGCGCATGGTTTTGACTGCGGCGCGATGAATATCCTGATTTACTGCTTTCGCGAGCGTGAGGCGCTGTTTGACATGTATGAGGCCGTGTCGGGCGCGCGCATGCACGCGGCGTACTTCCGTCCTGGCGGTGTCTACCGCGATCTGCCAGAGACCATGCCGCAGTACAAGATCAGCAAGGTCAAGAACGCCAAGGCGATTGAGGCGCTGAACGAGAACCGGCAAGGCTCGCTGCTCGACTTCATCGACGACTTCGCGCGCAAGTTCCCGGGTCTGGTCGACGAGTACGAAACGCTGCTCACGGACAACCGTATCTGGAAGCAGCGCACGGTCGGTGTCGGCGTGGTGTCGCCAGAGCGCGCACTTAATTTGGGTTTCACGGGTCCTATGCTCAGGGGTTCCGGCTTTGCATGGGATTTGCGCAAACAGCAGCCGTATTCGGTGTATGACCGGATGGACTTTGACATTCCAGTCGGCAAGACCGGCGACTGCTATGACCGTTACCTGGTACGCATCGAAGAGATGCGTCAATCCAACCGCATCATCAAGCAGTGCGTTGACTGGTTGCGTGTCAACCCCGGCCCGGTGATCACAAGTAATCACAAGGTTGCTGCGCCTGACCGCGAATCCATGAAGTCCAACATGGAAGAGCTGATTCACCATTTCAAGCTTTTTACCGAAGGCTTCCATGTGCCCGAAGGCGAGGCTTATGCCGCCGTCGAGCATCCCAAGGGCGAGTTTGGAATTTACATCGTCAGCGATGGTGCCAACAAGCCTTATCGCCTGAAGATTCGTCCACCTGGTTTCTCGCATCTGGCCGCCATGGACGAAATGTCGCGCGGCCACATGATTGCAGACGCCGTTGCGATCATCGGAACCATGGACATTGTGTTCGGTGAAATTGACCGCTAAATTCAATGAGTTCTTCCATGATTTCTGAACAAACCAAAGCGCGTTTTGAACGCGAAGTCGCCAAATACCCTGCGGACCAGCGGCAGTCGGCTGTGATGGCCTGCCTGACCATCGTCCAGGAAGCGCATGGTTTCGTCAGCGCGGAAAGCGAACGCCTGGTCGCCGACTACTTGGGCATGGCGCCGATTGCCGTGCATGAAGTCACCACCTTCTACAACATGTACAACCAGCAGCCGGTGGGCAAGTACAAGCTTAATGTCTGCACCAATCTGCCGTGCCAGCTGCGTGACGGCGCGAATGCGCTCAAGCACCTCGAGCACAAGCTGGGTATTGGCATGGGTGAAACCAGC
>JAUSDK010000082.1 GCA_030650875.1 Polaromonas sp. | reverse complement strand
CCGGTACCGGCCAGCATCTTGATCCAGGCGTACTGCAGCTTGTTGGTGTCCTGGAACTCGTCAATCATGATGTGGCGAAAGCGGCGCTGGTAATGCTCGCGGATCGGATCGTTGTCGCGCAGCACTTCAAAACTGCGCAGCATCAGCTCACCAAAATCGACCACGCCTTCGCGCTGGCATTGCTCTTCGTACAGCTGGTAGAACTCGACCTTCTTGCGCGTCTCATCGTCGCGTACTTCCACCATATTGGGGCGCAGGCCGTCTTCCTTGCAGCCGGCAATGAACCACTGCATTTGCTTGTGCGGAAAACGCTCGGCGTCGATGTTGAACTGCTTGTACAGGCGCTTGATGGCCGAGAGCTGGTCTTGGGTATCCAGAATCTGAAAACTTTGCGGCAGATTCGCCAGCTTGAAGTGGGCGCGCAAAAAGCGGTTGCACAGGCCGTGGAAGGTGCCAATCCACATGCCGCGCACGTTGATCGGCAACATGGCCTGCAAACGGGTCATCATCTCCTTGGCCGCCTTGTTGGTAAAAGTCACGGCCATGATGCCGCCCGGCGTGACGTAGCCGTTTTGCAGCAACCAGGCGATGCGGGTGGTGAGCACCCGGGTCTTGCCCGAGCCCGCACCCGCCAGGATCAAAGCGTGTTCGGCGGGCAAGGTGACGGCGGCTAGCTGCTCCGGGTTGAGGTTGGCCAACAAGGGGAGCTGCGCGGTGTCGGAGGGAGCAAAGGGTGAAAACATACCCCGATTGTAGAAAGCCCCGTGGCGAACGAACGCTGTGGGCAATGTGGGTGTGCGTTTGGCGAAGGTAAAGGAGGAGGCCAAAGGCCGGGGGACACGTAGCAAAACGTGCACCCACATTGCCCACAGCCACACTGATGACCTGCAAAGTGTATACAATCGCGCACCGGGCCCAAGCAATTGAGGCCCGGTATTTTTTTGCCGGGTCCAATCCAAGCGCCTTGTGTTTTTCTAGATTTTTTTCTTGAACATCGGATTGGAGCTTGGACCATGGAAATTTTTGACTACGACAACATCCTGTTGTTACCCCGCAAATGCCGCGTGGACAGCCGCTCGGAATGCGATGCCAGTGTCGAACTGGGCGGGCGCAAATTCCGCATCCCGGTCGTACCCGCCAACATGAAGACCGTGGTGGACGAGTCCACCTGTGTCTGGCTGGCACAAAACGGCTACTTCTACGTGATGCACCGCTTTGATCTGGACAACGTGCAGTTCGTCCAGGACATGAAGGCCAAGGGCCTGTTTGCCTCCATCTCTCTGGGCGTAAAGCCGCCAGACTACGCCACGGTCGACCAACTGGCGGCGCTCGGCCTGGTGCCGGAGTACGTCACCATCGATATCGCCCATGGCCACGCCGACAGTGTGAAGGACATGATCACCTACCTGAAGGAGAAGATGCCGTCCGTCTTCATCATCGCCGGCAATGTGGCGACACCGGAAGCGGTGATCGACCTGGAAAATTGGGGCGCCGACGCCACCAAAGTCGGCATCGGCCCGGGCAAAGTCTGTATCACCAAACTCAAGACCGGTTTTGGCACGGGTGGCTGGCAGCTGAGCGCGGTCAAATGGTGCGCCCGCGTAGCGACCAAGCCCATCATTGCCGACGGCGGCATACGTGAGCATGGCGACATCGCCAAGTCCATCCGTTTTGGCGCCACCATGGTCATGATTGGCTCGATGCTGGCCGGCCTGGAAGAAAGCCCGGGCCAGACCGTGGAAGTGGATGGCAAGCTGTTCAAGGAATACTACGGCAGCGCCTCGGACTTCAACAAGGGCGAGTACAAGCATGTGGAAGGCAAGCGCATCCTGGAGCCGATCAAGGGCAAGCTGGTCGATACGCTGCGTGAAATGGAAGAAGACATCCAGAGCGCGATCAGCTATTCAGGCGGCACCAGGCTGATGGACATCCGCAAGGTCAACTACGTGGTGCTGGGCGGCAAGAACGCCAACGAAGACCTGCTGATCTGAACGGGCAGCGGCGGGCGCCGTGGTTGTTATTTCCCCAGCAGCGCCAACGCCAGCTGGTGCAGCCGATGCGCCGGCTGCACCAGGGCCTCCAGCACGCTGAAGTGATTCAGCCCGTCCAGGGTCTCGCAGACCGGCACGGTTTTCTGGCCCCAGGCCTGCTGTATCAACTGGTTTTGGCGCAAAAACTCGGCGCTCTCACTGCCGCCCGCCACGCTGTACAGCGTGCCCTTGCGCGGCCGGGGCAACCCGGCCGGGCTGACCAGCCGCACCTGCGCTGGCGTGAGCTGCAGCGAGTCCTTCAAAAATGGGGTGTGCAGCATGGGCGCCAGGTCGTACAGGCCTGAAATCGACAAGGCATTTTTCAGCAGATCGGTCGGCAGATCAGGCGCATGGGCGGGCCAGTTGCAGGTCAGCAGCATGGCCGCCAAATGTCCACCGGCCGAATGACCGACCACGGTGATGCGGCGGGGATCACCACCATGCGCGCCAATATGGCGCCAGGTCCATGCCAGCGCCTGCACCATCTGGAGCGTGATGTCGGGAATGCTCACCGCCGGGCACAAGCCATAGTTGGGCACCACCACGCAGGTGCCAGCCTCTGCAAATGCGGGCGCCAAAAATGAATGGTCAGCCTTGTCCAGCGAACGCCAGTAGCCGCCATGAATGAACACCAGCACAGGCGCCCCGGCCGCGTCCGCTGGACTGCGGCCAGACGCGCTGGCCGGAAAAACATCGAGCGTTTCAGCCGGCCCCTGGCCGTAGGGCACGTCCAGCACGCAAGGCAGGCTGCTCCGCACCCGCCGGGATTGCAGGTCCCAGCGACTGAAGTAATCGGCATGATCCGGCACCAGCGCCCGGTTGTTGTACATGCGGTCCAACCACTGGGGGTCAAGATTTGTGGACAGACTGTTCGTGCGTGCATTTTTCATTTCTTTGCGGTGCCTTTTTTTGCATGAGAACCCGTCATGCATTGACGGAGTGCAATCGCCTTGATGATACCAATTTGGTTATAAAGCCGAAATAACTTCTACATTGGGCCTAATTGGTTTAAAAAATGGAGCGGACAAACCTTTTACACCTTGGTGTTTTCCCGAACTCCTGGCATTTTCCCGTCTTATTTGGTTGACTATTGGATGGTTTTGGTTGAAATTACGGTCTCCATCCGGACACCGGTACTGCGAAGAAAAACCGCCACGCATTCACAACCCGAACGACAGGATAAATCTTGCACATAGCCACTTATTCATGGAATGGACCAAGACAGGCAGGCGTGCGCTGAAACCGGTTTGCTTGCGTTTTTTCAGCCCCTTTTTTCAAGATGCTTCAAGGCGCAAGCCTTCAAGCATGGACCAGGCGCTAGACAGCGCCATTAAAACAGGAGATTTTTGATGAGCAAGGTGACGTGGACGGGCGGTATTGAACACTGGACCCAAAAAGGCGATGTCAAACTTTTTCTATGGGAGAAAAAAGCCTCGCTCAACGTGCCTTTTGCGGGCACCGTGTTTTTTGTCCATGGCTCATCCATGGCCTCACAGCCGACTTTTGACCTGGCTGTGCCGGGGCGCCCCTATTCGTCGGCCATGGACTGGTTTTGCGACCAGGGCTTTGACACCTGGACCATGGACAACGAAGGCTACGGCCGCTCTGACAAGCACCGCGACATCAATTTCGACATCAGCAATGGTGCCGACGACCTGGCCGTGGGCAGCGAATACATCCTGAAGCAAACCGGCGCCGAATCACTGCTGATGTACGGCATTTCTTCCGGTGCGCTGAAAGCGGCGCTCTTTACCGAGCGGCACCCCGAACGGGTCTCCAAGCTGGCGCTGGACGCTTTTGTCTGGACCGGCGAAGGCAGCCACACGCTGGATCAGCGCAAGAAAAAACTGCCGGAGTTCCTGGCCAAAAATCGCCGTCCCATAGACCGCGCATTCGTGCACAGTATTTTTCAGCGCGACCATGCCGGCGCTGCGGACGAAACCACCGTCGATGCGTTTGCCGATGCCATTCTGACGCTGGACGACTCCATGCCCACCGGCACCTATGTGGACATGTGCTCGCGGCTGCCTTTGGTGGACCCAAAGAGCCTGCCGGTGCCGTGCATCATCTTGCGCGGCGAATACGACGGCATCGCGGGCATGGATGACCTGATCCAGTTTTTCCTGCAGCTGCCCAACATGAACAAGCAGTTCAGCGTCATGCGGGGCATCTCGCACGCCAGCTTTCAGCAAAAGAACTACATGATGGTCTATCACATCCTGCACAGCTTTTTTACTTTGCCAGAACCGGCCTACAAAGGGGAATCATGAAAGCACTACTCAACGCGGTGGTACTGGCCTGCGGGCTGTCCCTGGTTTCGGGCGCGGCGTTGGCACAGGCCTACCCAACGCGGCCCGTCAAGCTGATCGTTCCTTTTGCGCCAGGAGGCTTTACCGATGTGGTGGCCCGCATCCTGGGGCAAAAGCTGTCGGTGGCGATGGGCCAGCAGTTTGTGATTGAAAACAAGGCAGGGGCTGGCTCCACCATCGGCACGGACTTCGTCGCCAAGGCAGCGCCCGACGGCTACACGCTGGTGATGGTTTCGACCACGCATGTGATCAGCCCGTCCATTTACAAAAACATGCCTTACGATCCGATCAAAAGCTTTACGGTGATCTCCAAGCTGGTGGACTCGCCGTACGTGCTGCTGGTCAATCCCAAGTTGCCGGCGCGCAACGTGCAGGAACTGGTGGCGCTGGCCAAGGCCGCGCCTGACACCATCCACTACGCCTCTTCAGGCAACGGCAGTTCGCAACACCTGATGGGCGGGCTGTTCGCGTCGATGACCGGCGCGCCGCTCAAGCATGTGCCCTACCGGGGAAGCGGCGCCGCCGCGACCGACCTGGTCGCTGGCGTGGTCGAAAGCAGCTTTGCAGGCGTTCCCAATGCGCTGTCGCAGGTGCCGCAGGGCCGCCTCAGGGCGCTGGCCGTGACCACGGCCAAACGCATACCGCAGTTGCCGGACGTACCGACCATGCAGGAGGCCGGCGTGCCGGGCTACGAAGCATCGGTCTGGCTGGCGTTGCTGGCGCCTGCGGGCACACCCAAGGACATCGTGATGCGGCTCAACAGCGAAATCGCCAAGGTCATGAGCGCACCGGATACCCAGAAAGCACTGTACGACGCTGGCGTGGAGCCGACGCCATCAACCCCCGAAGCCATGGCGGACTACATGGCCAAGGATATGACGCGCTGGGCCAAGGTGATCAAGGACACGGGCATCAAGCTGGAGTGATCCGGCAGGCAGGGAAAATTAAAAAAGCCGCTGCAAACCATTCGGTTCGCAGCGGCTTTTTCTTGGCCGGTCAGCGCTGACTCAGCACGGCAGATCAGTCACGCGGCTGCTTGGAGAATTTACCGGCATTTTTGGCGGCGTCACGCGGTACAAACACCTTGCCGGCGGGCTTGGCAAATGCAGGCTTGGCGAATGCGGGCTTGCGGTTGGCAAAATCACCACGAGGCGCAAAACCTTCGTTGCCGCCGCCAAAGTTGCGGTCTTCACGCGGTGCAAAGCCGGCGTTGTTGCCGCCGCCGAAACCACGGTCGTCCGGGCGGCGCGAGTTGCGGTCATTGAAGCCCGAACGGTCCGCATAGGCATTGCCCTGTGGCGCTGGAGGACGACCCTGGAAGGAGCCGCCGCGGTCATCACGGTTGCCGCCGAAGCCGCCACCGGAATTACCGCCGAAACTGCCTGCATTGCCACCGCCGGAACCGCCACCATAGCCACCACCGGCGGGCTTGCGGCCCGCAAAACCACCACGGTCACCGCCGCCGAAGCTGCGGCCGCCACCACGGTCATCACGACCACCGCCGAAATTGCCGCGTGGGCGCTCGGACGTCGGTGCAAAACGCTGCTGCGGCTCCAGACCGGCGATCACGCTGGGCTTGAGGTTTTGCTGGGTGTAGTGCTCGATGTCCTGGATCTTGCGACGGTCGCGAAATTCGGCAATCGTGATCGCCTGACCTTCGCGGCCGGCACGGCCGGTACGGCCAATGCGGTGCACATAATCTTCGGCTTTCATCGGCAGGCCGTAGTTGATCACGTGGGTGATGGACGGAACGTCCAGACCACGGGCAGCCACATCGGTTGCCACCAGAATCTGCACGCGGCCGTCACGAAAAGCCATCAGGCGGCGGTTACGCAGGCCCTGGCCCAGGGCGCCATGCAGCGCCACGGCACTAAAGCCTTCCTGCACCAGGTCATTGGCCAGGCCGTCACATTCCACCTGGGTGCAGGCAAAAACAATCGCCTGGTTGATGGTGGTGTCGCGCAGCCAGTGGTCCAGCAGCTTGCGCTTGTGGGTCATGTTGTCGGCCCACAGCAGCGACTGGGTGATGGATGCATGCTTTTCGTGCGGCGAGTCGATTTCGACGCGCTGTGGCTGGCGCATGACGCGCGTCGCCAATTGCATGATGCGCGGCGCAAACGTGGCGCTGAACATCATGGTCTGCTTGCGCTCGATGGTGAGCTGGTTGACTTCGGTCAGGTCGTCGGCAAAGCCGAGGTCCAGCATGCGGTCAGCTTCGTCCACCACGAGGAATTGAACCTGGTCGAGCTTGATCTGCATGCTGCGCTGCAAATCGAGCAGACGGCCGGGCGTGGCGACCACGAGGTCGGCATTTTGCAGCTTGGCAATTTGCAACTGGTAAGGAATGCCACCCACCACGTTGGCAACGCGCAGGCCGCGGCAATGGCGAACCAGATCAATCGCATCGGCGCAGACCTGTTGGGCCAGCTCGCGCGTTGGGCACAGGATCAGGGCGCCAGGGGTGGCGGCCTTGAAGTTGCGCATGTTGGTCGGGTCTTTGCGCTTTGGCTTTTTCAAAGGGGCTTCGCCACGGGCAACGGCTTCGGCGCTCAGGCGTTCGAATTCAGCGCGTTCGTTGCGCTCGGCTTCTTCCTGTTGCTTGAGCAGGGTGTGCAGCACGGGCAGCAGGAAGGCGGCGGTTTTGCCGCTACCGGTCTGGCTGGAAACCAGCAGATCGGTGAATTTTGGCGCTTTAGGGTCGGCGTCCAGGGCCTGCATGGCCTTGGGGATGGTCGCCATCTGCACGGCGGTTGGCTGGGTAAAACCCATGTCGGCCACGGCTTGCAGCAGTTCCTTGGCCAGGCCCAGCTTCACGAAGCCATTAGGCTCGGCGATGACGGCTTCCAGCGAGGTTGCAACGGCAACAGGCTCGTCGGACGAGAAGTCTGGAATCACGTGGATGTCCAGGTCAGCAATGGTTTCGGTAATTTCAGGCGCAAAGTCGCCGCGCGTCTCAAAAGAGTCAGTCATGTTTTTTTCTCACTAATCCCCTGTCTGCTTTGTTTTTGGCAAAGAAACAGGAAACTCCACCTCCCGCGATGCAGAAGGCTTCGTTCATGGTTAATAAAACATCAACCATCAAACGAATATACGGATCAGGAACAGAATTGCCCTGATGCGGTGACTCTTAAAGTAGAGTCCAAAAGTGTGAGGTAGATGTACAAATGCAGCGCACGGTGTGCAACTGCAAGCCCATGATTATGGCACGGTTTGCGGGTTTCTACTAATCTTTACACAAGCCAACGCATTGCGGCGCGCCTGCAAAGTGTGACAACGAACTCAATCTACTATTAATAACATAGCACTCAACGCCCGTAAAACTTAGGTATAACCACCAAAGTCGTCCAAATATTACTTTAAAAAATGTTTACGGTAGTGCTCCATCTCGTCGATGGATTCATTCACATCGGCCAGTGCCGTGTGCATCTGGCGTTTTTTAAATCCGCTATAGACATCCGGACGCCAGCGCTTGGCCAACTCCTTGAAGGTGCTGACATCCACGTTGCGGTAGTGAAAAAAGGCCTCCAGCTTGGGCATGTACTTCGCCAGAAAGCGCCGGTCCTGTCCAATGGAGTTGCCGCACATGGGTGTCGTGCCCTTGGGCACGTACCTGGCCAGAAATGCCAGCATTTGCGCCTGGGCATCTTCCTCGGTCACGGTGCTGGCCTTAACCTTCTCAATCAAGCCGCTGCGGCCGTGGGTACCCTTGTTCCATTTATCCATCTGATCCAGCAATTCGTCGGACTGATGAATGGCCAGCACCGGGCCTTCAATGCGCGGCGTGAGCTGCGGGCCGGTGACGATCACGGCAATTTCAATCACGCGTTCCTTTTCCGGGTCCAGGCCGGTCATTTCGCAGTCCAGCCAGACCAGGTTCTGGTCTGATTTTTTAAGAGAGGGTTCAATTTCAGGCATCTTGCGATTCTCGCCGATAGCCTAAACTCTTCAGGATGCTTGATTATTCACTTGTCTTTACCCTGCTGTTTTCAGCCGTTCTGGTGCTGGGAGTGATCACCCGCTTCTACCTGACGTCGCGGCAAATACGCCACGTGGCGCGGCACCGGGACAACGTGCCGGCGGCCTTTGCCGCCACCATTGCGCTGCCTTCGCACCAGAAGGCGGCCGACTACACCATTGCCAAGGCGCGCCTGGGCATGCTGGAAACGGCTTTTGGCACCGCGCTGCTGCTGGGCTGGACGCTGCTGGGCGGCCTGGATGCGCTGAACCAGGCGCTGCTGGCTTCATTCATGGCCGACTACGGCAGCCTGGTGCCGCAACTGGCCTTGCTGGCGGTCTTCGGCCTGATCAGTGGCCTGCTCGACCTGCCCTTCACGCTGTACAGCACCTTCCGGCTGGAAGAACGCTTCGGCTTTAACAAAATGACGCTCAAGCTCTGGCTAGCCGACCTGTTCAAGTCCACACTGGTGGGCGCTGTGATCGGCCTGCCCGTCGTGGCCCTGATCCTGTGGCTGATGGGCAGCGCCGGCAGCTTGTGGTGGCTGTGGGCGTGGGCGGTCTGGATGGGTTTCAACCTGCTGGCGCTGGTGCTTTTTCCCACCGTGATTGCGCCGCTGTTCAATAAATTCAAACCGCTGGACGACGAGGCCCTGAAGGCGCGGGTGACGGCCCTGATGCAGCGCTGCGGCTTTGCCGCCAAAGGCTTGTTTGTGATGGACGGCAGCAAACGCTCGGCGCACGCCAACGCGTACTTCACGGGTTTTGGCGCCGCCAAGCGCGTGGTGTTTTACGACACCCTGCTCAAACAGCTGAACCCGGGTGAAGTGGATGCGGTGCTGGCCCATGAGCTGGGCCATTTCAAGCACAAGCACATCATCAAGCGCATTGTGTCGATGTTTGCCATGAGCCTGGTCGGCTTTGCGCTGCTGGGTTGGCTGTCGTCCCAAGTGTGGTTCTACACCGGGCTGGGCGTTCAGCCGAACCTGGCGGGTGCCAACGATGGGCTGGCGTTGCTGCTGTTTTTGCTGGTGGTGCCGCTTTTCAGCTTTTTCATCTCGCCCGTGTTTGCCCAGTTTTCGCGCAAGCATGAATTCGAGGCCGACGCCTACGCCATCTCGCAAACGGACGGCAAGGACCTGCAGAGCGCCCTGCTCAAGCTTTACCAGGACAACGCAAGCACCCTGACGCCCGACCCTTTGTTTGTGAAGTTTTACTATTCGCACCCGCCCGCCTCCGAGCGGCTGGGACGCATGACCCCTTTTGTCGAAAGCGCCGCACCATGAGCAACCCGATTCATCAAAACCGCCGGGCCTTGAGCGCCACGGAAATTGTCACGCAGCTGACCAAACTCAATGGTGAACAAGCGCTCGGCTGGCGCCTGATGGACGGCGCACTTGAGAAAACATTCAACTTCAAGAACTTTTACGAAACCATCGGCTTTGTCAACGCCGTGGCGTTTATTGCTAATGCCGAAGACCATCATCCCGATCTGTCGGTGAGCTTCAGCCAATGCACGGTTCGCTTCAACACCCACGATGTGAACGGCATTTCGGTCAGTGACTTTTTCTGCGCGTCCAAGGTTGACGCCTTGCTGGTTTGAGCAAACCGGCGCAACAAGGGCGCGCGAGCGCGGCCCCGGTCTCTGGCACGCAGCCCGGTTTGGTCGTGGCCAGTTTTGGCCGCCATGTACTGGTTGAAACCGAGTCCGGCCAGCGCGTGATCTGCCACCCGCGTGGCAAGAAAAACCAGGCACTGGTCGGTGACCGCGTGCGCTGGCTGCCGTCGCAGGACGAAGGCACGCTGGAGAAGATCGAAGAGCGCAGCAACCTGTTTTACCGGCAGGACGAGATGCGCACGAAGTCGTTTGCCGCCAATCTGGACCAGGTCCTGATCCTGATCGCCGCGGAGCCCGAGTTTTCGGAAAGCCAGTTGACGCGGGCGCTGATTGCCGCCGAAGCCGAACGCATCACGCCCATCATCGCGCTGAACAAGAGCGACCTGGCTGAACCATTCGGGCGCGCCTGGGCCAAGCTGGCGCCCTACCGCGCCATGGGCTACCAGATGCTGCCGCTTGCGATCAAGCCAAAAACCGGCACGGGCGCGCCCAGTGACACGCAGCCCGCCGAACTGATGGAGGTGATGCGTGGCAAAAAAACACTGGTACTGGGCCCTTCAGGCGCAGGAAAAAGCAGCCTGACCAATCTGCTGGTGCCGCAGGCAAAGGTGCTGACGGCGGAAATTTCCCAAGCACTGAACTCGGGAAAACACACCACCACCAGCACCACGCTGTACTGGGTTGATGAAGCCAGAACCACCGCGCTGATTGATTCGCCGGGTTTTCAGGAGTTTGGCCTGAACCACATTGAACCGATGCAGCTGGCCAACCTCATGCCCGACTTCAAGGCCCATGCGCAGAACTGCAAGTTCTACAACTGCACGCATTTGCACGAGCCCGGCTGCGGCGTGATTTCAGAGGTCAAGATAACCGACAGGCCCAGCAGTATTGGCGCAAGCCGTTATCGTTTGTACAGCGAGCTGTTTGCCGAACTGTCGCAGACGCGGTACTGAACCGCGTGGGGCGATGCACCTCAACCCAGCAGGCGCGCCAGGGTCAGAAGTGCAAGCAGCGCCATCCAGAGCACGACAGAACGCCACACCAGTCCCACAATGCTGCGCAGGTGGGACACTTCAGGCACCCGGCCCGGCGTGGATTCCGTAGAGGCCCGGTCGTCAACTTCTGATTCGCCAGCCGGAAAGCCCTGCAAGGCTGCGTCGGCCGGGACGGCCGCCTTGAGCGCCTCGCCGCCCAGCCGGACATTCACCGCACCCGACGTCGCCGCGAGAATGACGCCATCGTTGCGGTTTTCGGAGGCTGCGGGGGCATTGGCCGCAAAGCGCTGGGTGTAATGGCGCCACGAATCAATGGCGTCTTCAAAACTACCCACCACGGCAAATCCAAGGGCCGTGGCACGGGCGGGAACGAAGTCAATCATGCCCCATGCCCGGGTAGCGACCTCCTGGAGGGCCGGACTGGCCCCCTCCCCCGGAAATTTGCTTTTGTGAATCCAGTAGCGCGTCACAAATTCGCTCATGCGGTAGAGCACCGCACCCGCAGGTCCAAGACCCAACGCGGCCAGCACTGAAAACCAGCCCAACACCCCAAACACATGACGGTGGGCGGCGAGTACCGAGTATTCAATCACGTGCCGGACAATTTCACTGCGCGGCAACTCACTGGCATCGACATTGCGCCATTGCGCCAGCAACTCGCGCGCCGTGGCCTCATCACCGTCGTCCAGTGCATCGCGAATGTCGGTGAAGTAATGGCTGAACTGGCGAAAACCCAGCGTGACATACAAAATAGCCACGCTCCACGCAAAAGCCAGCAAAACACTCACGCGCAGGAGCAGCCAGTGAATCAGGAGTGTCGCCAGCGCCGGAACGGCCACTGCAGCCGTCCACGCAATCCATCCGTGATGCGGCTTGCCGGTATCCAGATTGCGACTGGCCCAACGCGCCCAGCCCCGAAAGCCGGCATGAACCCAGTTGCCACGTGCCAGTGGTCGGGCCTGTTCAAGAATGAGTGCAAACAAAACGGCAAAAAAGCTCATGGCAAATCATAACGGCGTCTGACGTGATCGCGCCCGCTTTGTTACCGGCCCATGAACCAAGGGCCGCCCACCCCGGATGCAGATGCCGCCCTAAGCACTCAAAAAGCGGTAAAAATTGCGAAGCATGCCGGCAGTGGCACCCCAGATGTAGCGTTCCCGCGCAGCCCCGCTGCCCAGCGTGTCCAGAGCCTCGGTGTAGGGCATGGAAAGCCACTGGCGTGTCACGCCGTCGAATTCCATTTCATGCCGGCGGTGATGGGCAGGATTCATCAAATACCCGAGCGGTACTTCAAAAATATCGGCCACTTCGTCGGGGTTGGGCTTTAGCACGAAGCCGGGTGTCACGAGGGCCACCACCGGCGTGACGATAAAGGCCGTGCCCGTGACATAGGTAGGCAAGGTGCCGAGCACCTCGACATGCGCGCGCGGCAAACCGATTTCCTCGTGCGCCTCCCGCAGCGCCGTATCCACAGCATCCACGTCGGTCTCATCGGTGCGGCCGCCGGGAAAGGCGATCTGGCCTGAATGGGCCCTGAGGTGGAGGGTTCGCTCCGTCAGCAGCAAGGTAAGCTCGTCACGCATCACCAGCGGCAAGAGCACGGCTGCAAGCGCCGGCGGCCGGTCTTCAAATTTCTTTTCCACGCTGTGCTCGGGTGTCCAGACCGGCGGCGCGCGGAACCGTTCACGCAAGGCTTGCGGCGTCAGGCGCTCACGCGCCACGCCGGCCAAGTGGCCATCCACACCCAGCACGGGGATGCTTCGGGGATCAAAAATCGGCAATGGCTTGGTGAATTTCATGCGGTTTAAAGCGTGGCAGCCATAAAAAAGCCGCCCGGCATTTACATGGGGCGGCTTCCTGGGGGCGTCAACTGCTTTTATGCAACTTTTCGGGCGCCCAGCTTTTCCTTGATACGCGCCGACTTGCCGCTGCGGCTACGCAGGTAGTACAGCTTGGCACGGCGCACATCACCACGGCGCTTGACTTCGATCTTGGCGATCAGCGGGCTATAGACCTGGAAGGTACGCTCGACGCCTTCTCCATTGGAGATTTTGCGAACGATGAAGCTGGAATTGAGGCCGCGGTTGCGTTTGGCAATCACGACGCCTTCAAACGCCTGCAGGCGCTTGCGTGTACCTTCAACCACGTTCACGCTCACGATGACGGTGTCGCCAGGCGCGTAAACAGGAATGGTTTTGTTTAAGCGGGCAATTTCTTCCTGCTCAAGAATTTGGATCAGATTCATAATTTTTCCATCAAATTTTTTTCGTTCATTCACGCGCTACGCTAAAGACCGCAATTCCATGGATGCACGCTGACGCGGCATCAAGTGGTTGCAGTGGCCGCCAGAGGACCGAAAAGCCTTTGATTATAGCAATTCAGGCGTCCTGATCCGGATTCTCAATCAGATCCGCCAAAAAAGTCTCGTCAGCCGCGCACAAGTGGCCGGCTGTTCGGGCGCTTTGAACCAGTTCAGGGCGATTGCGCTGGGTCAGGGCCAGACGCTCTTCGCGCCGCCAGCGCTCAATCCGCGCGTGGTTGCCGGACATCAGGATGGGCGGCACGGGCTGGCCGCGCCAGACTTCCGGGCGGGTGTAGTGCGGGCAATCGAGCAGCCCATCAAGCGCCGGATTGAAACTGTCCATCTGGTGGCTACCCTCGTCATTGAGCACGCCAGGTTGCAGCCGTGCCACGGCGTCCAGCAGCGCCATGGCCGCGATCTCCCCGCCTGACAACACGAAATCACCGAGGCTGATCTGGCAATCGACATAGGTGTCGATAAACCGCTGGTCCAGGCCTTCATAGCGACCGCAAATCAGCACCGCGCCGCTGCTGGCGGACCACTGCTCCACGCGGGCGTGGTTCAGGACCTGGCCAATCGGTGAAAAAAGGACGACAGGCGCCGCCGCATGACCGCAGGCGGCGTCCGCCTGGCGACTGGCCCGAATACTTTCAATGCACAAGGTGAGCGGTTCAGCCATCATCACCATGCCGGGGCCACCGCCAAACGGCCGGTCATCCACGCGGCGGTAGCTGCCGTCGGAAAAATCGCGGGGATTCCAGAGCTTGACATCCACCAGGCCCGCCTCATAGGCACGGCGGGTGACGCCACTCGTCAAAAATGGGCCGAAAAGCTCGGGGAATAGGGTAATGACATCAAAGCGCATAAGAACGCCATTTTGCGCGCAGGGCCGGTATCAGGGCAATCTGCGCTGATACAGCCTTGACTACTTCAGTAGTCGGGTTGCCAGTCAACGGTGATACGTTTTCCGGCAATATCGACTGCATCCACATAGGCTGAGACAAACGGGATCATGCGTTCAGCCTTGACGCTTGCGCCATCTTCCTGGACAGCGGTGTATTCGACGCAGAGCACCGAATGCGGACCGGTGGCCATCAGGTCCCGGACACAACCGAGGTCGACGCCCTCGCGATTGACCACGTTCAAGCCGATCAGATCAACCCAATAATATTCGTCCTGGGATGCAGCCGGGAAGCTGCTGCGCGGCAAAAAGATGCGCACGCCCCGCAAGGCTTCGGCCGCATTGCGGTCGTCAAGGCCGCTGAATTTGGCGACCACTGAACCGGAATGATTTTTGGACTCTTCGACGCTGATTGAAACCGTTCCGGAAAACAGGGAGAATCCGGGACGAAATTTAGCGTCAGGCGCCTGTAGAAACCAGGACTTGGCCGAGAAAAGTGCTTCTGGATCGGTGCTGTGCGGCAGGATTTTCACCCAGCCCTTGACACCCCACGCATCCAGAATGCGCCCGACTTCAATGGCATCGGCCGGAAGGCTTGAAGGTGTCAAGCCTGTTGACGATGGAAGACCGGGCGACATATCAAACAGCGCTGAAAATCAGGCAGCCTTGGCGGCGCCCTGCTTGATCAGGCGCTCAACGGTTGGGGACGCCTGGGCGCCAACACCAACCCAGTGGGTCAAACGGTCTTGCATGATGCGCAGGCCTTCTTCGCCACCTTTGGCAATCGGGTTGTAAAAACCGATGCGTTCGATGAAACGGCCATCGCGGCGAACGCGTTTGTCAGCCACAACAATGTTGAAAAAAGGACGGTGCTTGGAACCGCCGCGTGAAAGTCGGATGACGACCATAATTATTCCTTCGGGTGGTGGGGTAAAAACACCCCACTATATTTGCAGCGCTTGAGACACACGACATGGCCACCCGGCCAGCGAATTGCTGCAAAGCCTGCGATTATAGCCCGGTGTATAGGACCTGCCCCCAAACAAACCGACATAACTGCACGCCGGGCGGGCGTACCAGCCAGATAACGCGGCCAGGCCTTTATCGCTTCACACCATAATCTCCGCATGCACGAACCTTCGACGAAAAATAAAACCGCGGCCACCTGGCTCGCCTTCATAGGCGGACAACTGGGGCTGCATCGCCTGTACCTGTTTGGACTTGGCGACATTTGGGCATGGATGCATCCGATCGCCGCAGCCCTGGGCTGGTGGGGCGTGGAGCGCGTCCGGATGTATGGCCAGGACGATCAACTGGCCTGGTTTTTGATTCCCTTGCTGGGCTTCACACTGGCGGGGACCGCGCTGACCGCCATCTACTACGGGCTGATGCCGCCTGAAAAATGGAATGCAAAGCACAATCCAGCCGCACCTGAAGCCGCAGCCGGCAACACCAACTGGCTCACCATAGGCGCGATCGTCTTCGCCTTGCTGTTCGGGGCGATTTCCCTGATGTCCAGCATTGCCTTCAGCTTTCAGCGCTACTTCGAACACCAGGTGGCAGAAGCCCGAAAAATTAGCCAATAAAGAGATGCAATCGCACTTCTTGATAGCGGGCTCATGGTGCCCGTCGTCGCCCCAAAGTAGCTGATCATGGGTGGCGCAGGCACAGGAAAAGATCAGGAACGCGGCACCGATCACCCAGGCCAGCCATCAACTTTTTAGCTTGGCCATATAATTAATGGCGCATATTTTGGCGCGAGATAGCGAAAAATAAGCTGATTTTGTACAGGAATGATCGCAAGGGTCAGACCGGTACAGTTTCTCCATGGCACAAGTTCACTGCTTCGCCATGAGAAGCCGGGCACCCATTTCCCGGGGGCATCCAACAGCGCTTTTCCGTTTTATTTTCGAGGATATACATCATGACCCCCACCCGCAGAACCTTTGTCATTCACTCCGTTGTCGGCGCCAGCGTGTTGGCCACCGGTAGCCTGGCCTTCGCGCAAACCCTGGTACTGGACACCGATCCGCAGGCGATTGCACTCGGCTACAAGAACGACGCAAGCAAGGCCGACAAGGCCAAGTACCCTAAATATGCAGCAGGCCAGAATTGCGCCAACTGCGCCCTGTACCAAGGCAAAGCTGGCGACGCCGCTGGCGCATGCCCGCTGTTCGCCGGCAAGCAAGTCTCCGCAAAAGCCTGGTGCAGTGCCTGGGCCAAAAAGGCGTAATTTTCAGCGCCACTGCGGCGTCCGCTTAGCCAGACGCTGCGGTTAGCGCAGGAACACTCAAAAGCATCCGATGCGCAAACAGGCTCCAGCCGGTTTGCGCATTTTTTTGCCTTTTTCAGGGCGAAACCGCAGCCTGACCAGATGCCGACCGAAGTGAGCGCCAGTCGACCGGCCTTAAAAGATCCGCAGGCTCAGCCAGTAGGAAATCGCCGCAACAAAAGCGGCAGCGGGAATGGTGATGACCCAGGCCCAGACGATGGTACCGGCAACGCCCCAGCGCACAGCCGAAGCCCGCCGGGTCGAGCCCACGCCCACAATCGCCCCCGTGATAGTGTGGGTGGTGGACACGGGAATTCCCAGCGCAGTGGCCAGAAACAGCGTCAACGCACCGCCGGTTTCAGCACAAAAACCGCCCACAGGCTTGAGCTTGGTAATTTTCTGGCCCATGGTCTTGACAATTCGCCAGCCGCCAAACAAGGTGCCGGCCGCAATTGCAAGGTAGCAGCTCACGATCGTCCAGGTGGGCGGCAAGGCATCGCTGGTCGAGGTGTAGCCGGTGGCGATCAGGAGCATCCAGATGATGCCAATGGTTTTCTGGGCATCGTTACCGCCGTGGCCCAGGCTGTAAGCGCCCGCAGACACCAACTGAAGGCGCCGAAACCATCCGTCAACCCTGGAAGGCGCAGCACGGCGGAAAAGCCACGAAACCAGCACCAGCATCAGGGAGCCCAGGATAAAGCCCAGCAACGGCGATACAAAAATAAACGCCACCGTCTTCCCAACGCCGCCCATCACCAAGCCGCTAACACCCGCCTTGGCCATGACGGCACCCACAATGCCGCCAATCAGGGCGTGTGAAGAACTGCTGGGTATGCCGTAAAACCAGGTCACGAAGTTCCAGGCGATGGCGCCCGTCAGCGCGCCAAACACCACGTGGGTATCCACGATGCCCGGCTGTGCAATGCCCTTGCCCACGGTGGCTGCAACGCTCAGATGAAAGATGAAAATGGCGATCAGGTTAAAAAAGGCGGCAAACATCACCGCCTGACCTGGCTTGAGCACCCCGGTCGACACCACCGTGGCAATCGAATTGGCCGCATCATGAAAGCCATTCATGAAGTCAAACACAATGGCCATGCCGACCAGCAGCACCACCACCCACAAGGCTGTCTGGGATTCAATCATGGCTTGAAGCCCCGCACCTCATCAACCCGCGATACGGCGGCAAACACGGCCGGCATCACGAGTTTTCGAGGACGATGCCCTCAATCAGGTTGGCCACGTCCTCGCACTTGTCCGTGATGATTTCCAGCAGTTCGTAAACAGCCTTGAGCTTGATGACTTCCCGCACGTCGGGCTCTTCCCGAAACAGGCGGCTCATGGCGGAGCGCATCACGCGGTCCGCATCCGATTCGAGCTGGTCAATCTCTTCACAGGTCTTGAGCGCCGCCTCGGCGGTTGCGGGATCCCGGACTTTTCCAATCAGGGCCACCGCATCCTTGAGCCGCTCGCAGCACCTGACGCTCAGATCGGTCAGGTGAACGATTTCGCCAGTCATGTGCCGCACGTCGTACAGCGCCATGGTTTCTGCGGAGTCCTGGATCAGATCGGCCACGTCGTCCATGGTGTTGATCAGCGAATGGATCTGCTCACGGTCTATGGGCGTGATGAAGGTCTTGTGCAGCGTGCGGTTGACTTCCTGCGTGATGCGATCGGCAGCGCGTTCGGCTTTGTCGACTTCCAGGTTGTAGGCCGCGCGCTTTTGCACATCGCTGTAGTTGGCGACCAGCAGCGAGAAGGCGTGGGCAGCCTCCACGATGCGCTCGGCATGCTGGTTGAACAGCTCGAAAAAATTGCATTCTCGGGGCAGAAACTTGCCAAACAGCATGGGCGTCCTAATGAATTCAGTCAGAAATATGGCGTTTTTTGCCTGCGAAATTTTAACCGCGAACCCCACAGGGCTCAGGCCCAGCTCCCGCCATGGCAAGCGCTGGGGGCCACATTCATGCGCTGCGAAAAATGAAATACACCGCACCGACCATGCACAGTGCCGCCCACAAATAGTCCAGCTTGAGCGGCTCGTTCAGGTAGAACACGGCAAAAGGCACGAACACACTGAGCGTGATCACTTCCTGAATGATCTTGAGCTGGCCCACGCTGAACTGGGTAAAACCAATCCGGTTAGCCGGCACCTGAAACAGGTATTCAAACAGGGCAATGCCCCAACTCACCAAAGCGGCGATGTACCAGGGCGAAGTCGCCAGATTCTTCAGGTGGCCATACCAGGCAAAGGTCATGAACACATTGGACAGCAGCAGCAGGCCGATCATCTGGGCCGACACGGGAAGCGATTGGAGGAATTGCATACACACTCAAAAAAGGCTGGGGGCACAAGGCCGCGTTACTTGACGCTGACGGCGTCCGTGATCCGGTAATACAGTCCATAAGAGTCGTCATTCAAGATCTGAAAGCGCCCCTCGACCACCACCGCCTCCATGGTGTATTTGACCGGCGTTCTGGTCTTGACCTCGACCATGCTTTCAGGGCCGCCGGGTGTACAAAACGCGCAGGTGAGCGGCACCGACGACAGCAGGAAATGCCGCTGCGCCGCACCCGGCTCCAGCGGCATCATGAAGCCCTGGATACGCAGGGTTTTCTGGTGAAGGGTCAGTTGATCGGCAGTGAACACCGGAACAATCCGGTTTTTCTCATGTTTGGTTTTGACTGACGTCAGATGCGACCACGGCACCACGTCCTCCCTGGCCGGCAGGGGCGCAAACGGGCTGTTGGCGCCGTGAACGCCGGCCCCCTGCCCTGCAGGCAGATCCAGTCCTCGCGGCGCGGATGCGGCGGGCTTCGGGTTGCCAGAGGCCATGGGCGATGACAGCGTCTGGGCCCCTGCACCAGAACTCAGCAAGCAACAGGTCAGCCCGACGGCAGTCACCCGGCGGCGTGCCGACGACTCGGCAGAGAAAATATGGTTCATGCGCATGGCGCTACCTTGATTGAAGAAGTTCAAACACACTGACCCGGTAGGCTTCCCACGCGGGCAACAGCGCAGACGCCAGCGCCACCCCCAGTGCCAGCAATGGCACGCCGAGCAACCCGACCGGCCAGGCCATCGGGCCGATCATGACTGATTTGTCAAGCTGCAACGCCCAGCCCAGCAGCGCGACCAAACCCTGGCCTGCCAGCACGCCCAGCACCATGGCCAGCACGGCCAGCCAAAGCGCCTCGCACAACAGCAGGCCGGCCACCTTGCGCGGCGGCGCGCCCAGCATGCGCAGCAGCGCCAGGTCGGCCCTGCGCTCGCGCACGGCGCCCCACAGCGCAATGAAAACGCTCAGCCCCGCAGTCAACAGCAACAGACCGGCCAGCGCCCGCAGCACATCCAGCCCCACACCCAGCATGCTGAGCAAGCGCGTGATTTCCAGCGCAGGCGCGGCGGCCTGCATCCCGGTGGTGGTGTTGATGAAGCGCGGGAATGTCACCGCAGCCAGCGGTGTCTTGTACTGGACCAGCGCCAGCGTCACCCCGCGGTCCTTGTCGCCTGGCGCGGCGTCGGCGTCGTGCACCTGCCAGACGGATTCCAGCGATGTGAGAACCAGCCGGTCCAGCACCGAGCCCGTGGGCGCGAGGATGCCAGTGACGGTATACGGGCTTTCTTCGTGAGCGTCTGCGCCTGCGCCGGACACCAGGCCGTGCGCGCCGGAGAAGGTGTCTCCCACCTTGAGCCCGCTTTGCCGTGCGACGCTGGCTCCCAGCACGGCCTGCATGGGCGAGTGCCACAGCACGCCCTGCGCCAGTTCGGCGCCATAGTGGGTGACATAGTCGGGCGTGGTGCCCACGATGCGAAAGCCCCTGAAACTGTCGCCCATGCTGATGGGAATCACCTTGGCCACCTGCGGATGCGCCTGCAGCGTTTCAACGGCGGCCAGCGGGATGTTGCCGGTCGGCACGTCGAGCTGGAACACACCCGACAAGATCAGCTGCATCGGGCTGCCCTTGGCGCCCACCACCACATCGATGCCGGCCAGATCGCGCTCAAACGCGCTGTTGATCTGGTGGCTGACCAACAGCAAAAACGTGATGGATGCCAGCCCGAGGCTGAGCAACAGCAAATTGAGCGCCGCCGTGAGCGGCCTGGACCACAGGAAACGCCAGGAAAACGCTATTGTTCGCATAGCTTCTCAAGTCTTAGGAATATGGGATCCAGAACCTTTTTGCTTGAATTTTCAATAAAAAACCTGGCCACGCGAGCGTCGTGCGTCGCAATCACCAGCGTCGCGCCTTCGCGGCTTGCGGTTGTCTGCAGCAGCGCCAGCGACGCCGCCGCCGCTTCGTCATCCAGGCTGGCTGTGGGTTCGTCGGCCAGAATCACTGGAGGCTGCAGCAGGACCGCCCGCGCCAGGGCGACGCGCTGGGCCTGCCCGCCCGAAAGCTGCGCCGGTCTGCGATGGGCCAGATCCTGTACGTCAAGCGCTTGCAGCGCTTCGGTGATGCGCTGCTCGTCCTGATTACGGCCTGCGGCCCACTGTGCCATGGCCAGGTTGTCATGCACGCTAAGCGCCGCGCTCAGGTGCAGCTTTTGCGGCAAGAAGCCCACGGTTCTGGCGCGCCAGGCATCGAGCGCCGCATTTTTCAGGGACGCGCCGCCTTTGCCCAGCGGCTGCCCGGCCACGTCAATCTGCCCGGCTGTGGCGCGCACCAGCCCCGCGGCCAAGGCCAGCCAGGTGGATTTTCCAGCGCCGGACGGCCCGCCCAGCAGCAGCACGCCGCCCTGCGAAACATCAACATCAGGGAAAGCCAGCGTCGGCCCCTTCGGATAGCGGTAGGCCAGCTGCCGGGTTCGGATCACGGCGCGGCCCCGGGGGGGCTGGTGGCGCAGTCGACGCAGACACCGCGCACCGCAAAGTCCATGCTCAGGCCCTGGTAGCCCAGCGCCTTCAGGGCGGTCAGCGCCGACTGCGCGGCGCGTTCCAGATCGTCGGCATTGGACATCAGCGCGCCCGCCAGCGGGCTGTCGCGATGGCAGCTCTGGCATTCAAAGTGCGGCATGGCATGCACGCTGGCCGGCATGGCCTGGTAGCGGCGCACCCGGCTGGCATCGACCCGGCACAGCAGCAGCCCGACCTGCGTCAGCCGGTCAATCAGCCGGTACAGCGTGACGCGGTCCAGCGCCGACGGCCCCTCGCCGCTGAGCGCCGTCTGCAGTTGCGCGTGGGTGTAGCTGGTGTCGGGATGCGCCAGCAGCCAGCCCAGCACCAGCCGCGCCGCCGCCGTGCGCCGCAGGCCGTGCGCTGACAGCAGCGCATCAATCGGGTCGATAGCGGCTGATTCAGGAGCGTGGACAGATGCCATGACGTGACTCTCAATAATGCAATTAAGTTGCGTTAGAATCTATCGCAATCAGGTTGCATTATTACCGCAACTGGTGATTTTCCGGCTTTCATTTTGGAAAAACCATGACTCCGCCTATCCCCTCATCGCCTCGCCCCGTCCGTTCATACGTGGGCAGCGTGCTCGCCTGGCCAGCCTGGCTGCGGGTACTCGCGGTCTTGCCGGCGCTGGCGCTGCTGTGGCTGGCAGTGGCATGGGCCCAGCTGGAGGTGGCGCCGTGGTGAGCGCCAGCCCGGTGGTGTCGCTGCACAACCTGACGGTCAGCTACCGGCAGCACCCTGCCCTGCACCACATCAGCGGCAACTTTGCGCCGGGCTCGCTGACCGCCGTGGTCGGGCCCAATGGCTCGGGCAAAAGCACACTGCTCAAAAGCATCGTCGGCCTGCTGCCGATCCAGGGCGGACGCTCCGGTGGTGCGCTCACGGTCACGCCGGCGCGCGAGCGCATCGCCTATCTGCCGCAAGGGGCTGACATCGACCGCAGCTTTCCAATCAACGTGCGCGACTGCGTGCTGCTGGGCTACTGGGGTAGCACCCAGGTCTGGGGCGCCGTCAACCGCGCCATGCTGGAGCGGGTCGATGCGGCGCTGTGCGCCGTGGGGCTCGAAGGCTTTGAGCGCCGCGCTATCGGCAGCCTGTCCAGCGGTCAGCTGCAGCGGGTGATGTTTGCACGCCTGCTGGTGCAGGATGCCGAGCTGATTTTGCTCGACGAGCCCTTCAACGCGGTGGACGCCAAAACCACCGCTGCGCTGCTCGCGTTGGTGCGGCAGTGGCACCAGCAGCAGCGCACCGTGATTGCGGTGCTGCACGACGACAGCCTGGTGCGCCAGCATTTCCCCGATACCTTGCTGCTGGCGCGCGAAGTGGTGGGCTGGGGTGCCACGGCCGACGTGCTGACCGAACCCCATTTGCAGCGCGCCCGCGCCATGGCCGAGGCCTGGGACGAGGCCGCCGAACGGTGCGACATCGACACCCCCGCCTCGCAAAAGACCGCAGCATGATGACGCTCCCATCCTGGCTGTGGGACACGGCCTTTGCCCCGTTTGCCGAATTTGCCTTCATGCGCCGCGCGCTGGTGGCCACGCTGGCGCTGTCGCTCAGCGCGGCGCCGCTGGGCGTGTTTTTAACGCTGCGGCGCATGAGCCTGCTGGGCGACGCGCTCAGCCATGCCGTGCTGCCGGGTGTGGCGATTGGCTTCATGCTGAGCGGCTTGTCGCTCACCGCAATGGCGTTGGGCGGTGTGGTGGCGGGCATGCTGGTGGCCGCCCTTGCCGGGCTGGTCACGCGCTTCACCACGCTCAAGGAAGATGCCAGCCTGGCCGCGATTTACCTGGTGGCGCTGGCGCTGGGCGTGACGCTGATTTCCGGCCATGGCACCCAGTTGGACCTGCTGCACATCCTGTTTGGCAGCGCGCTGGGCGTGAGCCACGACGGCCTGCTGATGGTCGCGGGCGTGGCCAGCGTGAGTGTCTTGCTGCTGGCCGCCATGTACCGGGGCCTGGTGCTGGAGAGCTTTGACCCGGTGTTTCTGGCCGCAACCGGGCGGCGCGGCTGGCTCTGGCAGCAGGGCTTCCTGATGCTGGTCGTGATCAACCTGGTGGCCGGCTTCCAGACGCTGGGCACACTGATGGCGGTGGGGCTGATGATGCTGCCCGCCGTGTCAAGCCGGCTCTGGCACGACACGCTGCCCGCCCAACTGGTCAACGCCAGCGTGCAGGCCATGCTGGCGAGCACGGCCGGACTGCTGCTGTCCTACCACCTCGACACGCCTTCGGGCCCGACCATCATTGGCTGCGCCGGGGCGCTGTACTTCGTGTCGCTGCTGGTGGCACCGGGCGGCTGGCTGCCGCGCGTGTGGGCCAGCCGGCACCGGGTGGCATGAATCCCCCACCCCCCTTTCATTTTTTCTATTTAAAAGGCCGCGCCATGCACCGTGTATTTCGCAAACTCCTGCTGGCCTTTGTTGCCGGCGCCAGCCTGCTGTCCGGCGCCAGCTTTGCCGCCGAACCGATCCAGGTCGTGGCCAGCTTCAGCATTCTGGGCGACCTGGTGCGCGCGGTCGGCGGCGACCGGGTCAGCGTCACAACGCTGGTCGGCGCGAACGAAGACGCCCATGCATTCACACCCAAACCCGCCGATGCCAGGGCCATCGTGAAAAGCCGGCTGCTGGTCATCAACGGCCTGGGCTTTGAGCCCTGGGCGCAAAAGCTGGCCAAATCTGCCGGCTACAAAGGCGAAACGGTGGTGGCATCGAACGGGGTGAAGCCGCTCAGCATGCCCAAGGAAAAAGGGCACGAGGGCAGCCATCATGACCACGACGAGGCCGACCCCCACGCCTGGCAAACCCCCCACAACGTCGTGCTGTACGCACGCAACATTGCCGCTGCCCTGGCCCAGGTCGACCCCGCAGGCGCCACCGCCTACCAGGCCAACGCCGCCGCCTACGTCAAGGAGCTGCAGGCGCTGGACACCTGGGCCAAGGCGCAGTTCGCCGCCATTCCCGCCGCCAAACGCAAGGTCATCACCTCGCACGATGCGTTTGGCTACTTTGCCGCGCAGTACCAGATCAGGTTTCTGGCGCCCCAGGGCGTGTCCACCGATGCCGAACCGAGCGCCAGGCAGGTCGCGCAACTCATCAGGCAAATCCAGCGCGAAAAGATCCGGGCCGTGTTCATCGAGAACATGAGCAACCCGAAACTGCTGGCCCAATTGGCCAGGGATGCTGGCGTCACCGTGGGGCCTGCGTTGTATGTGGATGCCCTGTCCGCCGCGGGAGGTCCGGCCGACAGTTATTTGAAGCTGATGCGCCACAACGTGACCGAGTTGGCGCTGGGAATGCAAAAGAACTGACCATTCACCACTGGCCACGGCCTGCGGCGCAGCGGGTCAAGCATCAAGATGCCGCAAGCGCTGTATAACCCAGGTCACCATGCCTCAAAACACCATCGGCGCAACGCCTGCCCATCCGCCACGCCCCAGCCAGCTTCGCACCCTGACCTACCACGGCCTGGCGCCCGGCCCGCGCTTGCTGGTGCTGGGCGCCGTGCATGGCAACGAAACCTGCGGCAGCCGCGCCATCACGCAGCTGATTGAAGAACTTGACAGCGGCGCGCTGGTGCTTGAGCGCGGCAGCGTCACGCTGGTGCCGGTCACCAACCCGCTGGCTTACCAGCTCGGCCAGCGCACCGGCGAGCGCAACCTCAACCGCAACATGGCGCCCAGCGCGATTCCGCAGGATTTCGAGGACCGCATTGCCAACCTGCTGTGCCCGCTACTGGAGTCGCATGACGCGCTGCTGGACCTGCATTCCTTTCATACCGGCGGCGCACCCTTTGTGATGGTCGGCCCGCACAACAACCGCGGCGCGCTGGAGCCGTTCGCCCGCGCTGAGGAAGAAATGCTGCTGGCACTGCACACCGGGCCGCACCGCATCCTTGAAGGCTGGCTGGACACCTATGCACGCGGCGTGAACCGGCGTGCTGGTGCATCAGCCTCAACGCTGGTAAGCAACCCAAATTACGGCGTGGGCACCACCGAATACATGCGCGCACGCGGCGGTTACGGCGTCACGCTTGAATGCGGCCAACACGACGACCCGCAGGCCGTGAACGTCGCCCGCCATGCGATGTTGCAGACGCTGGCGCTGCTCGGCCTGTGCGCACTGCCGCTGGCGCCGGTGCAGGCCAACCGGGAAATCCTGCGGCTGGTCGACGTCACCGACCGCGCCCATGCCGACGACCGCTTCAACCGCGAATGGCGCAGCTTTGACACGGTGACAGCCGGCGAGGTGATTGGCGTACGGCAGGACGGCGAGGCGGTCAAGGCGCCGGCAGACGGCTTTGTGGTGTTTCCCAACCCGGGCGCGGAAGTGGGGCAGGAGTGGTTTTATTTTGCGCAGGCGCGGGTTTGATCGCTTGGTGCAGGTCTTGGCCTGGGGTGAACCGGACAAACAGGCTTTGCATCGATTTTCTATAGAAAAAAACCCTGTATTCTTTGGATGAAAAGCTACTCTTTAAAAACTGGCTGAGCGCCTCCCCGATGATTTCAAACGTGCGCCCTACTGCAGCCTGCGCCATTTCGCTGGCGACATAAGCGGTGGAATCCATGCCTGACGTGAAAGTCTGAATCGCCAAAGCAGACTCGCGCACGTCCCACAAAAAAGCACGCGGGTCACGCTGCATAAACTGATTCCCGATGGCGGTTGATGCTGGCCAGCACATAGGGGTTACGCACCGCGCCGGGCTCCACCAGATCGACACTGCGACCCAGTAACTGCTCCAGCGCGGTCTTGGCGCCAAAAAATGCGTCCAGCCCAAGGTGAGCGTCCGGCGCGAACGCCACCAGAAAGTCAGCATCGCTGCTGGTGGGGTTGAAGTCGTCCGCACGGGCCGCAGAACCGAACACGTCCAACCGGCTGATGCGGTAACGCTGGCAGATGGCGGGGTGCATGGCAGAATTCTAGGCAGATTTATGGACTTCGGGCATATTGGCTGCAACCGCCTATGCCAGCGCCAGGCATGCATGTCTGCAGAGTGCGGGCCGTAGCTGCCGGAAACCCGGCGGCGAGGCGACCTGCAAGTCAGTCTTTCTGCAGCCGCGCAAACGTCTTGCGGAACTTGGCCACCTTGGGCGCAGCCACGGCCATGCAGTAGCCCTGGTTCGGGTTGCGCGCGAAAAAGTCCTGGTGGTAGTCCTCGGCAGGCCAGTAGTGGCTGAGCGGCGCCACTTCGGTGACGATGGGCTGACTGTAGACGCCGCTGGCCGTCATCTCAGCGATCACTTCCCTGGCCACGGTTTCCTGCTCGGGGCTGGAGACATAAATGCCGCTGCGGTATTGCGTGCCGGCGTCGTTGCCCTGGCGGTTCAGTGTGGTCGGGTCGTGGATCACGAAGAAGATTTCGAGGATTTCGTGCAGCGTGATCTGGGCCGGGTCAAACGTCAGCTGGACGACTTCGTTGCAGCCGGTGCGGCCGGTGCAGACGTCCTCGTAGCTGGGCCGGGTGGACTGGCCGTTGCTGTAGCCCGATTCGACATCCGTGATGCCGCGCACGTTGACGTAAACCGCCTCTGTACACCAGAAGCAGCCGCCGCCCAGGGTGATGGTTTGTGATTCATTCATGGGATTTTCCTTGCCTTGGCCTGTAGGGTGAGAGAACCCGCCAATTCCAGACGGGTTTCTGCTGGGGCAACTTTAGGCGAAAGATCCCGAAAAAAGGCGACGCGGGTCAATTTTGCATGGAGCCGGTTTTTTCGACCAGGCTCCGGGCTCAAACACCGACTCGGCAAGGGCTCGAGGTATGGCAGGTTGCAGGCCAGACCAGCAGTGAGTCGCGCCGGCAGTTCTCAGCCGGCGCAGATCCTGGTGCTATGGAAGCACATTAGGAAGCACGGTAAGGGTTACGTTTGAGCTCTGCCCGTCCGAAGTGGTAACGGTCATCAGTGTGATTCCTACCTTTAGCGCCTGAATATTAAAGGAAATCCCATCATTGTTCAGTACGACGGAAGCTACTGCAGGGTCGCTAAAGTTGATTTGAGGCACTTTAGGCACTGCAGGGGGCACTGCAGGCAGCGGACCACCGGCAACCTGAAACGCCAGTATTTCAGTCGGGCGAAAGTTGGCAGACGACGGCGATATTTGCAGCAGCGGATTATCAGGACATGTGACATGCACTGATGGAACGGTGATCGTGGAAGTGGCAGACCGAGACTGGCCATCGAGCACAGTCAGCACTGCTGTGTAGCTAGTTGGTGTAAATGTGGAAAGGATGTTGCCTGGATTCAGCGCTTTGATGCTTGCGGTGAAGTACGAATTCGGACCCAGAGGCAGAGCCGAGCTTACGGGCACTGAAAAATTGTCGCTCGTGAAGACTGTGTAGGGCGCAACGCCGCCTGTAAAAACGAACGGAATATTGGTTGTGCAATCACCTATCGTCAATGCGCCAGGCGTTAAAGATAGAGGCGCTCCAGTCTGTCCCTGGGCAAGAACCGTCAATTTAATATTGACTGTTTTGCCAACCGCATCGACCACGACAACAGGAGAAGTACCTGCGGCCACGCTGCTGAGCGAAAGCGTAGTGCCGGACATGCTGGCCTTGCCAACGTTGGTATTGCCGCTTGTTGCCGTATAAGGCGGAGTACCGCCGCCTACACCGTAAGTTACGGCTGTACCAGCATTCAGGGTTACTGCGGTCGGTGCGGTCGTAAACAGCGATCCAGCATTCATATTGTCAACGGTGGTGTTAACGGTTGAACTCGCTGGTGCACTGCCAACGGCCGCGCAAACAGCCGGGTTCGGGCTGGTGCATGCAGAAGGTCCATCCCCGCCACCGCAAGCGACAAGCGCGAGAGGGGACATCAAAATTCCTGCCCGAAGAAAAATGCGTGCTGTCTGTGCATTCATAAGTCCACTCCCCAAGTTGTAAGTTGTTGTCGCTTTGGAGCTTACGCTCCTGGGACGTTTTCCCCATAGTGGAAATGTCTCTAAATTTCCATGACAAAAAGCCTGCGAAGGGGAAGTTTTGTAGTCAAAAAGTACCAGGCGTTTCAGGCTGCCTGATGGCCATCTGCCTGCACCGCCTGCACAAAGGCCGCCAGCGCCGGGTTGTCCCGAGCGGTTTTCCAAAGGCAGTAGGTGTCGTAGGGCGTGCTGGCGGTGTTCAGCGGCACAAACGCGGTGCCGGCCATGGCCGACTGCTGCAGCGCCGCCGGCACCAGCGCCACGCCCATACCCTGCGACACCAGCGACACCACGCTGAGCCAGTGCCGCAGTTCGTAGCGGATTTCGGGGTAGAACCCGGCCTCCAGGCACATCGCCAGGATGCGCTCGTGGTAGTCGGGCGAGACGGTGCGCGACACCACCGCAAACGGCTCGCCCTGCAAGTCGCCCAGCGACAGCGAAGGCTGGCCGGCCAGTGCGTGGCCGGTGGGCAGGCAGGCCATGAAGGCCTGGCGTGCCACGAGGATTTGCGACAGCTCGGGCGGCACCCGCGTGGTGTGGACAAAGCCAATGTCGAGCCGGTCGCGGCTCAGCTCGACCAGTTGTTCGCTGGAACTGAGCTCCCTGAGCAGCAGCCGCAGCAGGGGATGCTGCGCCTGAAAGCGCTCCAGAATTTTGGGCAAGCCGCTGTAGAGCATGGTGCCTGAAAACCCGATGGTCAGGCTGCCGGCCATGCCCTGCCCCACGTCGCGGGCGTGGCTGGCGGCCTCTGCCGCCTGGTCCAGCAGCGCGCGGGCGGCCGGCACAAAGGCCAGCCCGGCGGCGGTCAGTTGAACGGACTTGCTGCTGCGCGTGAACAGCCGCGCGCCGATCGACGCCTCAAGCTGCTGAATGTTCAACGACAGCGGCGGCTGCGACATCGACAGCCGGCGCGCGGCACGGCCAAAGTGCAGCTCTTCAGCCAAAACGAGAAAGTAGCGCAGGTGTCGAAATTCCATAAATACAAATAATGTATCGTTGAATCGGTAATTGATATTGGACAAGTATGTATGCCGGCCTAACAATACAGGCGCGCGATCAGCAAGCCCTCCACTTCGCCAACCCCTCAAGCACCCAAAGGAACAGCACCATGAAAACCAAATTCAACTGGGAAGACCCGTTTTTTCTGTCCGAGCAACTCACCGACGACGAGCGCGCGGTTCAGGAGGCGGCCAATGCCTTCTGCCAGGAAAAACTGCAGCCCAGAGTGCTGATGGCCGCACGGCATGAAAAATTCGACCGCGAGATCATGAACGAGGCCGGCGCGATGGGCTTTCTCGGCTCGACCATTGAAGGCTACGGCTGCGCCGGCCTGAACTACGTCAGCTACGGCCTGGTGGCGCGTGAAGTCGAGCGCGTCGACAGCGGCTACCGCAGCGCCATCAGCGTGCAGTCGTCGCTCGTCATGCACCCGATCAACGCCTACGGCAACGAAGCGCAAAAACAGAAGTACCTGCCCAAGCTGGCGACCGGCGAATGGGTCGGCTGCTTTGGCCTGACCGAACCCAACCATGGCTCGGACCCGGCCAGCATGCTGACGCGCGCCAAGCCCGTGGACGGCGGCTTCATCATGAACGGCGCCAAGATGTGGATCACCAACAGCCCGATCGCCGATGTGTTCGTGGTCTGGGCCAAGCTTGAAGACGAAGACGGCAAGGTCGGCGGCCAGGAAGCGATTCGCGGCTTTGTGCTTGAAAAAGGCATGAAGGGCCTGAGCGCGCCCAAGATCGAAGGCAAGATGAGCTTGCGCGCCTCCATCACCGGCGAGATCGTGATGGACGGCGTGTTTGTGCCGACTGAAAACCTGCTGCCCAACGTGAGCGGCCTGAAAGGCCCGTTCGGCTGCCTGAACAAGGCGCGCTACGGCATTGCCTGGGGCGCACTCGGCGCGGCCGAAGACTGCTGGTTCCGTGCCCGCCAGTACACGCTGGACCGCGTGCAGTTTGGCCGCCCGCTGGCGCAAACCCAGTTGATCCAGAAGAAACTGGCCGACATGCAGACCGAAATCACGCTGGGCCTGCAGGCCTGCCTGCGCGTGGGCCGGCTGATGGACGAAGACCGCGCCGTGCCCGAGATGATTTCGCTGATCAAGCGCAATTCGTGCGGCAAGTCGCTCGACATTGCCCGCATGGCGCGCGACATGCACGGCGGCAACGGCATCCATGACGAATACCATGTGATCCGCCACATGATCAACCTGGAAACCGTCAACACCTACGAAGGCACGCATGACGTGCATGCACTGATCCTGGGCCGTGCGCAGACCGGCCTGCAGGCTTTTTATTGATCATTCAGGCCTCCAGCCCTTGTACAGCGGCTATCATTAGCTATTAACTTAATAGCTAATGATGGATCTTGCCGCTCTTAAACCCCTGCTGACCAGCCTGGCCATGCCGCCCTTGGCGCCGCTGCTGCTGGCGGCGCTGGGGCTGCTGCTGGCTGCCGGCAAAAAACGCGGCGGCCTGGTGTTGGCCGCGCTGTCGCTGGCCGTGCTGGCGCTGCTCAGTTGCCACGGCACGGCGATGTGGCTGGCGCGCCACGCGCTGCCGCAGTTTGCGCCGGCCTCCATCGCCCAACTCAAGACCGGCCAGGTGCAGGCCATCGTCGTGCTGGGCGGCGGGTTGCTACCCGAGGCTCCTGAATATGGCCAGGCCCAGCCCGGACCGCACACGGCGGCCCGGCTGCGCTATGGCCTGTGGCTGGCGCGGCAATCGGGCTTGCCGGTGGCCTTTACCGGTGGCGTGGGCTGGGCGGCGCAAGGCGCGCAAGGCGCGCAAGCCGCGTCTGAAGCCGAAGTGGCTGCGCGCGTGGCCCAGCAAGACTACGGCGTGACGCTGCGCTGGCTGGAGGCACAGTCGCAGGACACGGCCGGCAACGCGCGCCTGCTGGCTCCGCTGCTGCAGCGGGATGGCGTGCAGCGCATTGCGCTGGTGACCGACGCCTGGCACATGCCGCGCGCGGTGGCGCTGTTTGAGCAAACCGGCCTGCAGGTCACGCCTGCGCCCATGGGCTTTGTGCGGCCGATCGAAGGCCCCGTGCTGCAATGGCTACCCTCTGCGCGCGGCCTGCTGGCTTCGCAGCAGGTGCTGCGCGAGTGGCTGGCGCTTATGGTGGACCGTTTTAACCGTTCTTGAGCCCCCCGCAGGCTGGCCGCCTGCCCTCGATTTCTCCGTCCCGCATTGACGCACCCAATGCAAGCGGCTACATTACTAACCAACGAGTCAGTAACTATGCCCAACGCCAAACCCCACTGTGATCAACACCAGGCCAGCGCCGCCAAGCGCGAGCGCCGCAAAGAAGCGCGCCCGGGCGAATTGCTGAACGCCGCGCTGGATCTGTTCGTTGAAAAAGGCTTTGCCGCCACCCGCGTGGAAGAAGTCGCCGCGCGCGCTGGCGTGTCCAAGGGCACGCTGTTTCTGTACTTCCAGAGCAAGGAAGAACTGTTCAAGGCCGTGGTCTGTGAAAACATTTCTGGCCACCTCAAGGAGTGGAACGCGCAGTTTGACTCCTTTGAAGGCAGCACGGCCGACATGCTGGACTGCTGCCTGAACGCCTGGTGGGACCGCGTGGGCGCCACCCGGGCCTCGGGCATCAACAAACTGATGGTGAGCGAGGCCAGGAACTTTCCCGAACTGGTCGCGTTTTACCAGCAGGAAGTCGTTTTGCCCGGCCACGCGCTGATCCGGCGGGTGCTGGAGCGCGGCATGGCGCGCGGTGAATTCCGCATG
>JAUSDK010000080.1 GCA_030650875.1 Polaromonas sp. | reverse complement strand
GGAATCGTCACCGGCCCGTCGTTGACCAGATGCACCTGCATGTCGGCGGCAAACTGGCCGGTAGCGACCAGTGGGTGCAGCGCCCGCGCACTGGCCACAAAATAGTCGTACAGCCGCCGCCCTTCCTCGGGCGGTGCGGCGCCCGTGAAGCTGGGCCGGTTGCCGCCCGACACATCGGCGGCCAGCGTGAACTGGCTCACAATCAGCAGCCCGCCGCATGCGCCCTGCCCGTCCAGGTCCTGCACGCTGCGGTTCATCTTTCCAGCCTCGTCCGCAAAAATCCGCAGCTTGAGTATCTTGGCCAGCAGCTTGTCGGCCTCGGCGTCGCGGTCGCCGCGTTCGGCACAAACCAGCACCAGCAGCCCCGGCCCGATCTGGCCCACGGTCTGGCCAAAAATGTCTACGCGGGCTTCGGCCACGCGCTGCAGCACGGCCTTCATGCGCGGCTCAACCCAGGCATCAGCTCAGCGTGACGCGCGCAAACTTGCGCTTGCCCACCTGCAGCACGTAGGTGCCCGCGCCCAGCTTCAGCGCCTTGTCGCTGACCACGCATGAGTCGATGCGCACGCCTCCGCCATCAATCAGCCGGCTGGCTTCGCTGCCTGACGGCGCCAGGCCGGCGGCTTTGAGCAGCGCGCCAAGCCCCAGCGGGGCGCCCGACACCGCCACGTCGGCGATCTCGTCGGGCACGCCGCCCTTGCTGCGGTTGATGAAGTCCTGCTCGGCCGCGTCGGCTGCAGCAGCCGAGTGAAAGCGCGCGGTGATTTCCTTGGCCAGCGCCACCTTGGCGTCCTTCGGGTTGCGGCCGGCGGCGACTTCGACTTTCAGGGCCGCGATGTCGGCTTCGCTCCGGAAGGACAGCAGCGTGAACCACTTCCACATCAGCACGTCGGAGATGCTCAGAACCTTGGCAAACATGCTGTTGGCGTCTTCAGAAATGCCGATGTAGTTGTTCTTGCTCTTGGACATCTTCTCGATGCCGTCCAGGCCTTCGAGCAGCGGCATGGTCAAAATGCACTGCGGCTCCTGGCCATATTCGGCCTGCAGGTGGCGGCCCATCAGCAGGTTGAACTTCTGGTCGGTGCCGCCCAGTTCCAGGTCGCTTTTTAACGCCACCGAGTCGTAGCCCTGCAGCAGGGGGTACAAAAACTCATGCACGCTGATGGGCGTTCCAGCCTTGAACCGGTCATGGAAGTCGTTGCGCTCCATCATGCGCGCCACGTTGTACCGGGCCGCCAGCTGGATCAGGCCGCGCGTGCCGAGCGGGTCGCACCATTCGCTGTTGTAACGGATTTCGGTTTTTTCCGGGTCCAGTACCATGCTGGCCTGCTGGTAATACGTCTGGGCGTTGGCCTCGATTTGCGCTGGACTCAGGGCCGGGCGCGTGGTGTTGCGCCCGGACGGATCGCCAATCAGCGTGGTGAAGTCGCCAATCAGAAAAATGACCGTGTGGCCCAGGTCCTGCAACTGGCGCATCTTGTTAAGCACCACGGTGTGGCCGATGTGAATGTCGGGCGCGGTCGGGTCCAGCCCCAATTTGATGCGCAGCGGCACGCCAGTGGCCTCGCTGCGGGCCAGTTTCTTGACCCATTCCTCCTGGGGGATCAGTTCCTCGCAGCCCCGAAGCGAGACGGCCAGCGCCGCCCGCACACGGTCAGTCACGGGAAAATTTGTAACAAGCTCTTGATTCATAAGGGTTTTTTCTCGTACCGGGAAAATGTCCGACGGCTATAATCAGTTCTTTCCTACATCAGCCTGCCATTTTAGTTGGCGCGCAACTTGCTGACAGGAATCGACGTCTTTTTAGCCCGATGACCACAGACCCGCAAAGAACAGGTCACCAGGGTCTTTCGTTTTTTACACAGCCATCCGGTGCGTTCACGCAGCCCGATGCACTTTAGCTGGGAAACACCGCTTTGCGCCCATCCATTTCCGCCCGCGTCCTGAATACGTCCTCCCTCTTGCTGCTCGGCGTTGCCGACAGCCTTCGCCGCCACCCCAAACGCGTCACCGCCAGCCTTGCAGCCCTGCTGCTGGGCACGGGTGTGACGGCCTTTGGCGTTGCGCCGCTGGCACCCGATGCCGCCGACCTGCCGGTGCGCCAGGTGGTCGAAGTGGTGCAGCCCCTGCCCACACAGGTGCAGACGGACACACTCGCCGACTTCAGCTTCAACCTGTTTCGCACCGAAAGCACGCGCAGCAGCGACACGGCCAGCGCCCTGCTCAAGCGCCTGAACCTGGACGACGCGGCGGCAGCCGCTTTCTTGCGCACCGACCCCAACGCCCAAGAAATCCTGACGGGCCGCCCGGGTAAAAACGTGACCGTCGAGGCCAGCGACAACCAGCAACTGATCAAGCTCAGCATGCGCTGGTCCACCGACAGCGAAGACCTGTTCAACCGCCTGGTGGTTGAACGCACCGCCACCGGGTTCAAATCGCGCATTGAGACAGCGCCCTACACCCGCTCGGCCCAGCTGGCCAGCGGCAGCATCCAGACCTCGCTGTTTGCCGCCACCGACGAAGCACGCATTCCCGACGGGGTAGCGGTTCAGGTGGCCGAAATTTTCTCGGGCGACATCGATTTCCGCCGCTCGCTGCGCAAGGGCGACCGCTTCAACGTGGTGTATGAAACCCTGGAAGCCGATGGCGAAGCGCTGCGCACCGGCCGCGTGCTGTCCACCGAATTCGTCAACGCCGGCAAGACCTACGAGGCCATGTGGTTCCAGCCCCCGGGCAAGGACGCCGCCGGCATCGCCGCCGCCAAGGGCAGCTATTACACGCTGGACGGCAAGAGCCTGCGCCGCGCCTACCTGAGCTCGCCGGTCGAGTTCTCACGCATCAGCAGCGGCTTTGCCATGCGCTTTCACCCGGTGCTGCAAAAGTGGCGTGCCCACCTGGGCACCGACTACGCCGCCCCCACCGGCACGCCCGCGCGCACCGTGGGCGACGGCGTGGTGACGTTTGCCGGCGTGCAAAATGGATTTGGCAACGTGGTGTTCATCCGGCACCGCAACAACCACGAAACGGTCTACGCGCACCTGAGCAAAATCAATGTGCAGGTCGGCCAGAGCGTCAGCCAGAGCCAGACCATTGGCCTGGTCGGATCCACCGGCTGGGCCACCGGCCCGCACCTGCATTTCGAGTTCCGCGTCAACGGCGCGCAGCAAGACCCGATGACGATCGCCAAGCAAAGCGACAGCGTCACGCTGTCCAACGCCGACCTTCCGCTCTTCAGGCAGATTGCCGCCGGCGCCAAAAGCCAGCTTCTGGCCGCAGCCAGCATGAACCAGGCCCGGGCCGAATAAGCCAGCCGGTAGCCGGGGCAGCGCTGCGGCAAAATGGCCGCATGCAACACTACACCATTGGCCTGATGTCAGGCACCTCACTCGACGGCGCAGACGGGGTGCTGGTGGATTTTTCAGGCCCCCAACTGAAGGTCGTGGCCACGGCCACCGAGCCGTTTTCAGACAGCTTTCGTGCCGAACTGCTGGCGCTCAACACCCCAGCCCACAACGAACTGCACCGCGCCGCGCTGGCGGGCAACCAGTTGGCGGCGGTGTACGCGCAGGTGGTCCACGCGCTGATCACCCAAGCCGCCGCCCAGGGCATTGCGCTGTCGCAGATCCAGGCCGTGGGGGCGCACGGGCAGACTGTCAGGCACCAGCCCCAAGGAACGTCGCAAGACGCCGCAGGCGCGGGCTACACGCTCCAGCTCAACAACCCGTCTCTGCTGGCCGAACGCACAGGTCTGGACGTGGTGGCCGACTTTCGCAGCCGCGACGTGGCCGCAGGCGGCCAGGGCGCACCGCTGGTGCCGGCCTTTCACCAGCGTGTTTTTGGCCGTGCGGATGCCACCGTGACGGTGCTGAACCTGGGCGGCATCGCCAACCTCAGTGTGCTGCCGCATGAAGGCGCTTCGCCGGTACTGGGTTTTGACTGCGGACCGGGCAACGCGCTGATGGACGCCTGGTGCCAGCAGCATACCGGCCAGCCTTTCGATGCAGGCGGCGCCTGGGCGGCCAGCGGCCAGCCGATTGCAGCGCTGCTGGCGAGCTTGCTTGATGAGCCCTACTTTTCCCAGCCCATTCCCAAGAGCACCGGACGAGACCTGTTCAGCCTGGCCTGGCTGGCTGAAAAACTCGCGCCCTTCGCGGCGGAGCGCCCCGAAGACATTCAAAACACATTGACCGAATTCACTGCCAGCGCCTGTGCGGCCGGGGTTGAAAGCTACGGAAATGAAAGCCAGGAACTGATCGTGTGCGGCGGCGGCGCTTTCAACTACCACCTGCTGCAGCGCCTGCAGGCGCGCCTGCCTTTCCTGCGCGTCAGCACCTCGGACCAGCACGGTTTGCCGCCGCTCCAGGTCGAGGCCACTGCCTTTGCGTGGCTGGCCCGCCAGATGCTGGCCAGGCAAGCCGGCAACCTGCCCAGCGTGACGGGTGCGGCCGGGCCGCGCGTGCTGGGGGCCTTGTACCCCGCTTGATGACGTGGTGCGCCAGAATTGAAAAAACCGCCTGAAAGGCGGTTTTTTGGTCGGGAAGCGGAGCGCTCAGGCAGAAAAACTGGAGCCGCAACCGCAGGTGCTGGTCGCATTGGGGTTCTTGATCACGAACTGCGCACCTTCCAGGTCGTCCTTGTAGTCGATCTCGGCGCCCACCAGGTATTGGTAGCTCATGGCGTCGATCAGCAAGGACACGCCATTTTTAGTCATGGTGGTGTCGTCTTCGTTGGTGATTTCATCAAAGGTGAAACCATACTGGAAGCCTGAGCAGCCGCCACCCTGCACAAACACGCGCAGCTTCAAGTCGGGGTTGCCTTCTTCGGCAATCAACTCGGCCACCTTGGACGCAGCGCTGTCGGTAAAGACAAACGGGGAAGGCATTTCGGTCTGGATGTTTTCGGCAACTGCGCTCATGAGGTACTCCGTTATTCAAGATTCAATAGATAAATACTACAGCAAAACAATCAACCATAACGCCGGCATGTATTAAGCCGCAGGCTTTGCTGCTAAAGGCGTCAGACGCAAAGCCTCAGGGATTGTTGGCCGCCAGCTTCAGCGTGGTTTTTTCTTCCAGGATCTGAAGGCCGATGGGGCACAGTTTTCCCGTGATCACCGCGCCCTGGTGCATTTCAAGCGCCTTGTAAGACACATCGCCTTCAATTTTTGCTTTCGGCTGAAGTTCCAGTAATTCAGTCGCGTGGATGGGACCCACCACGCGGCCATTGATGACCACATGGTCAGCCTGAACCAGCCCGGTCACGATGGCCGATTCGCTGATCACCAAAATACTGGCGCCGCCTTCGCTGGCGCGAATGTTTCCACGAACCTCACCGTCCACCCGCAGGCCATCGGTAAATACCAGGTTGCCTTCAATGCAACTGCCCTGGGCGATCAGGCTTTTGATGGGAGGTTGCTTCTTTTTACCAAACATATGCAGCTTCCTGTGGGCCTTAAGAAAATCAGAGCGTAAAGGTTTGAACAGAACGGACGCTGGCGCCGTCCATGATTTTTGCGGTCACGGTTTTTACCACGGTACGCGCAGGCAAGTCGAGCACGCCTTCCATGCGTCGGTACTGCTTGAATTGCAGCAGCTGCGGACCGCCCGGCAGGCTCATGCGCCACGGCTTGCCATCCTGCGTCCCCTGGAGCGTCAGTTCCAACTTGCCGTCGAAACTGCCCCCCGCCTTGACCGGCTGAATCACCAGCACCTGCCACTTGAGCTGGGTGCCCGACAGGACCTCGGCCTGCAGGCCGCGTATCGAGGCAGCATCCGCAGGGCCTGTGGGCAGGAGCTTTTCAAAAAACCCAAGGTCGTCACGCAGGCTTCGATTGTCCAGCTCCAGTTGCTTGATCTGCCCCATCATCTTCTCCTGCAGCGCCTTTTCGGCGGTCAAGAGGCTGTCGGCCGTATTGGCAATCGACTGCGCCTTGTCGCGGTCTGAACGCAGGCTGAGGGTTTCCTGACGAAGCTGGGCCAGCTCTTCCTTGGCATGGCTGTCCAGGCCGGCCAGACCTTGGCCCACTTCAAAAGCCCACAGGGCAATGGCGCCAGAAAACCCCAGCATCAGCGCGCCAGCAATCCAGCGAAGTGGCCATGGCAGGGAACTGCGCACAGCCATGCGCGGAGAACTGATGGTCAGGCGGCGGCGAAAGAGGCGAAGTTTCAAGGGAATCCTGTCTTGTTAGGGGCCGGAAGGGGGCATTGTGCATGTAGCCGGCGGTAAGGCCCGCAGCAATGAAAAAAGCCGCCAGGCACAAACCATGGCGGCTTTTTCGGGACAGGAAGCGAAATTAACGCTTGCTGAACTGCTTGCGGCGGCGCGCTGAGCGGAAACCGACCTTTTTACGTTCGACTTCGCGGGCGTCACGCGTGACAAAACCGGCCTGGCTCAACGCTGGCTTGAGCGTTGCGTCATAGTCGATCAGGGCGCGGGTAATGCCGTGGCGCACTGCACCCGCCTGGCCGGACTCGCCGCCGCCGTGGACGTTGACCATGATGTCAAACGTCTCGACGTGGTTCGTCAGAAACAGAGGCTGGCGGCAGATCATGATCGAGGTCTGGCGACCGAAGAACACCTGGATGTCCTTGTCGTTGACCGTGATCTTGCCAGTGCCTTTTTTCAGAAACACGCGGGCGACGCTTGATTTGCGACGGCCGGTGCCGTTGTTCCAATCACCGATCATTTAGCGACTCCTGCGATTTCCAGCACTTTAGGCTGTTGGGCGGTATGCGGGTGCTCTGCACCACCGTACACCTTGAGTTTCTTGATCATGGCGTAACCGAGCGGGCCCTTGGGCAGCATGCCCTTGACGGCTTTTTCCAGGGCGCGGCCTGGAAATTTCGATTGCATGTCGCGGAAATTGGTGGCAGTGATGCCGCCTGGATAACCGGAGTGACGGTAATAAATCTTGTCGGTCGATTTGGCACCGGTCACGCGCAGCTGGGCTGCGTTGATGATGATGATGAAGTCACCGGTGTCGACGTGAGGCGTATAAATGGCCTTGTGTTTGCCGCGTAAACGGAGAGCAACTTCGCTGGCTACTCGTCCGAGGACCTTGTCGGTCGCGTCAATCACAAACCACTCGTGCACTACGTCAGCGGGTTTTGCGCTGAAAGTATTCATGAGTTTTCTCTTTACAGAAAGGGGTTTGTCGGATTCTTTTCCACGGTCGGCGTTCCTCTGATGAGAACCTCTTAGGTGGTCATTTGCCTGGTGGCTGCTGGCAAACTCCACCAAAGTAAAGTCAACCAACAGCGCGCCAGGCAACTCTGCCGCGGAACCACTTGGCGCTGCAGAGCCACAGATTATATGAATAATCAAGGGCTTGCGTCAATTTTGTGTTGCCTCACAGCCTCAAGAAGGTACGATACGCGCATGTTTTCTTACCGCCACGCCTTCCATGCAGGCAACCATGCCGACGTTCTCAAGCACACCACGCTGATCGCGTTGATGAAATACCTGACCCAGAAAGACACGGCACTGACCGTGATCGACACCCATGCGGGTGCAGGCCTGTACCGGCTTGATGGGGATTACACCGAAACCAGCGGGGAAGCGCGCGAAGGTATCTTCAAGCTCATTCTGGGCCAAAAAGCAGCGCTAACCCAAGAGGAACCTTCGAAATCAGCTACGAAAAAAGTAGCGCCGACAGCACCCCTGGCGCCAGCCTTGCAGGACTACATGGACCTGCTGCGCAAGCTGAACCCCCAGTTTGCCGAAACCGGCGAAGCCGCCCACCTGAAAATTTACCCGGGCTCGCCGTTTATCGAGCAGCAGTTCCTGAGCGGGCGCGACAAGCTCAAGCTGTTTGAGCTGCACCCGACCGACTTCAAGTCGCTTTCCGGCAACATCGAGCAACTCGGCGTCGGCCGCCAGGTGGCGGTCGCCCGAGAAGACGGCTTTGAAGCGCTCAAAACCTTTTTGCCCCCCCCGGCCCGGCGCGCCATGGTGCTGTGCGACCCGAGCTATGAAATGAAGACCGACTATCTGCGCGTCTCAAGCTGCATGGCGGACGCCGTCAAGCGCTTTGCCACCGGCACCTATGTGGTCTGGTATCCCATCATTCCGCGCCCGGAAGCCCATGACCTGCCGCGCAAGCTCAAGACCCTGGCTGTCAAGGCGCACCGAAGCTGGCTGCATGCCACGCTGACGGTCAAGTCGAGCAAGCTGACGACCGACACCGACGGCGAAGTGATTCGCCCCGGCCTGCCGGCCAGCGGCATGTTCATCATCAACCCGCCGCACACGCTCAAGGCCGACCTGCAAGCAGCCCTGCCGCAAATGGTGGCGCTGCTCGGGCAGGACCGCAACGCCGGCTTCACGCTGGAGCATGGCGGCTAAAACCAGGCAAAAAACGACGCGTCATAACGGCCCCCTTCCCCCACCAGCAGGGGCCGCGGAACCGGCTTCGCCGGGCCGCAGGCGCAGCGGCCCCCTCGGGGGCAGCGCAGTACGCGAAGCGACAAGCGTGGGGGCCTACTAATACTTGAGTGCCGTGCTCTTGCCCCAGAACACACGATAGGCAAACACGGTGTAGCCGATGATCATGGGCAGCACCACGGCGGCGCCGACCAGAATCACGGCCATCGACTCCGGCGAGATCGCGGCCTGCCAGATCGTGATTTTGTCGATCACCAGCCACGGGAACAGGCTGTAGGCCAGGCCGTAAAAGGCCAGGAAAACCACCCCAACGGTAGCGCCGAACGGGACCCAGGCGCCGTATTCATTGCCCTGCGCCAGGCGCGTGGGCAGGCGCTGCAGGCTCCGGTAGATTACCCAAAACAGCACCGCCGTGGCGACCGGAATCGGCAGTAGCAGCACAATCTCGGGAAAGCTGAACCACTTGTCAAAAATGGTCCGGCTGACCAGCGGGGTGGCCAGCGAGATGGCCGCCACGCCCGCCATGGTGAGCAGCAGGCTGCCCCGGGCCCAGCGCACCGCCTGCAACTGCAGTGCGCCTTCGGACTTGATGATGAGCCAGCCCGCGCCCAGCAGGCAGTAGGCGGCCACCAGCGCCAGCCCGATCACCGCATTGAACGCCATGCCCCAGGCCGTGGACGAAAACCCGGTGACCAGCGCGCCCAGCATGTAACCCTGCGACCAACTGGCCTGCAGTGAGCCCGCGTAAAACGCCCGGTTCCACAGCGGTTTGTGGGCGGCGCGCGCCTTGACGCGAAAGTCAAAGGCCACGCCGCGCAGCGTCAGGCCGATCAGCATCATCGCCACCGGCAGGTACAGCGCACCCAAAATGGCACCGTGCGCCATCGGGAACACCGTGAGCAAGATGCCGACGCCGAGAACCAGCCAGGTTTCATTGGCATCCCAAAATGGCCCGATGCTGGCGATCATGGTGTCTTTGTCATCGTCGCTGGCGCGGCGCATCAGCACGCCCACGCCCAGGTCGTAGCCGTCCAGGATCACATAGGCCAGCATTGCCAGCCCCATGACGCCCAGAAAAGCAATCGGCATCCAGCCTGCAGCCTGGGTCAAGTCGGGAATCAGGTCAAGCACGGGCAGCTCCCGGTTTTTGACTCACGTTCACGGCCGGAGGCGGTCCGGGTTCGGGCTTGTGCCGAGCCAGATAAAAAACCACCGAGATATAGGCCGTCAGCAGCGCCGCATAGAGCGCGAGGTAGAGCGACAAGGTCAACGCGATCTTGGGCGCCGCCACGCGGGACGCCGCATCGGCCGCCGTCAGCACGCCGGACACCAGCCAGGGCTGCCGTCCGATTTCAGTGGTGTACCAGCCGGCAATCAGCGCCACCCAGCCGGCAAACGTCATGCCAACCAGCACCCGGGCCAGCCACGGACGCAGCGTGCGGGCCGGGTCTTTCTTCCAGGGTGCCAGTTGCAGCACGCCCGACCAGCTGACGGCCAGCATCAGCAGCCCCATGCCCACCATGATGCGAAAGGCCCAGAACACCGGCGCCACCGGCGGGTGCTTGCCTTCAAATTCATTCAAGCCCTTGACCTCGCCGTCCAGGCTGTGGGTCAGGTAAAGCGAGGCAAGCTTGGGGATGGCGATTTCGTAACGGTTTTCCCTGGCTTTTTCATCGGGCAGGGCAAACAGCACCGCCGGCACGCCTTTGCGGGTTTCCCAGATGCCTTCCATCGCCGCCAGCTTGGCCGGCTGGTGCTCCATCGTGTTCAGGCCATGAAAGTCCCCGGCCACAATCTGCAGCGGAACCAGCACCGCCGCCAGGTAAATACCGGTTTTCAGACTGGCCATGACGTCCGCACCGCGCGCGCCGCGCAGCCAGCGGTAAGCCGAAATACCGGCCACCAAAAATGCCACCGTGAGGCCGGACGCCAGCATCATGTGTGTGAAGCGGTAGGGAAACGAGGGGTTGAAGATCACCTTGAACCAACTCGTGACATGGGCCTGGCCGTTGATCATCTCAAAGCCGGCCGGCGTATGCATCCATGAGTTGAGCGCCAGGATCCAGAACGCCGACAGCGTGGTGCCGCCGGCCACCAGCAGCGTGGCGATGGTGTGCATTTTTTCGCTCACGCGCGCCCGCCCGAACAGCATCACGCCCAGCATGGTGGCTTCCAGGAAAAATGCGGTCATCACTTCGTAGGCCAGCAGCGGCCCGGCGACGTTGCCGACGGTTTCCATGAAGCCCGGCCAGTTGGTGCCGAACTGAAAGCTCATGGTGATGCCGCTGACCACGCCCAGCGCAAAGGTCAGCGCAAAAATCTTGACCCAGAACTGGTAGGCGTCCATCCAGTGCTGCTGTCCGGTCCTGACGAAGCGCAGCTTGAAAAACAGCAGTACCCAGGCCAGCGAGATGCTGATGGTGGGAAACAGGATATGAAATGTCATGTTGGCCGCGAACTGAATCCGGGCCAGCACGAAGGCGTCAAGTCCATCCATGATCAACCCCGCTCTTCACTGAAAGAGGGCACGGGCAGGGGCTCGGCGCGACCTTTCAGGCCCGCCTTGACCGTATCGGCCACCTTGTTCTTGACCTCAAGGAGCTTTTGCACCTTGGCACCCATCTTCATCAGGCTGACCAGCGTGGCTGAATCCATCTTTTGCACATCGGCCAGCCAGCCGGTCATCAACTCGATCAGGTCGTGCATCTGTTTCATGCGGGCCTGCGCGTGCATGTCGTCGGCGCCCGAAGGCTGCTCCATCAGCGCGTCGCGCAGCATCGACAGCGTCGGGTCGATCTCGCGCTTGCGGCGCTCTTCGGCCAGTGTCCGGAAAATCGCCCAGACATCTTCCGGGGCCTGAAAATACTCGCGCCGGTCGTTGGGCAGATGCTGCAGGCGCACCAGATTCCACGACTGCAACTCCTTCAGCCCCATGCTGACGTTGGAACGGGAAAAAGCCAGCGCCTCCCCAATGTCATCGGCGTTGAGCGCGCGCGGCGACACATAGAGCAGCGCATAAATCTGGCCCACGGTCCGGTTGATGCCCCATCGGCTCCCCATCTCGCCAAAGTGAAGAACAAAACGTTGCGTCAGGGGTGCCAGGTTCATGATGTGATGTACTGAAGTTTCAGGAATTACTGAAAGTTTAATAAATCACAACTCCAAATTTCGGTTCGCTTTATTTAACCTGCCTGCCATCAGGGGAAACCCTGATCACTCGACCTTGCAAACACTGGCAGCAGGGAAATCAGCGCCGCTTGACGGGGGCCGCCCGCCGCGTGCTGCGTCGGGCTTTGCGAACGGCGGGAAGAGGCGCGACCTCGCCTGCCGCGAGCTCGGGCAGCAGCAAGGACACTTCAGCCACCCCTACACCCACCAGGCCCAGCGCCTCCGCCGCCGCACGGCTCACATCAATCACGCGGCCCGGGGCAAACGGGCCACGGTCGTTGATGCGGACATCGACCTCCCGCCCCAGCACCTCGCTGCGTACCCGCACCACGGTGCCGAAAGGCAAGGTTTTGTGGGCGGCCGTCAGCGCATACATGTCGTAGCGCTCGCCGCTGGCCGTGAGCCGGCCATGAAAACGCGGGCCGTACCAGGACGCATGGCCACTCTCGAACTGCCTGGCGGCTTCACCGGTCAGCCGGTATTTTTCATCGCCCGCAGGCGCGTCATCGCTCGTTGGGTCATCAGGTACGGCCTTGAGCGTGATCCGGGCGACAGGCGTGGCGTCAACGGATGAAGGCGTGAGCGACGTCAAAGGGCTTGGCGACTCGGGCGCCGAAGGCAGGCTGGAGCAGGCCGCCAACAGGGCCAGCAAGCCGGTGCTGATGGCGGCCCTGAGCAGGCTTGCGGTCGCGGTGCGAGCGATCAAGCCGGCTTCAGGCGGCGAATGATCTCTGACGTCGCCCCGGCCTGGTTCATGGTGTAGAAGTGAATGCCGGGCACGCCCGCCGAGCAGAGCTGGTCGCACAGATCGGTCATCACATCGAGGCCAAAGCTCTTGATGGACGCCGTGTCGTCGCCGTAGCCCTGCAGGCGCAGTCGAATCCAGCGCGGAATTTCAGCGCCGCAGGCGTCGCTAAAGCGCAGCAGTTGCGTGGAACTGGTGATAGGCATGATGCCCGGCACCACGGGCACATCGGCGCCGAGGCGCAAGACATCGTCGACAAAGCGGAAGTAGGCATCCGAGTTGAAGAAATACTGGGTGATGGCCGAATTGGCGCCAGCCTTGACCTTGGCGGCAAAGGCCTGCAAGTCGGCGTCAGCCGATTTGGCCTGCGGATGAATTTCCGGGTAGGCCGCCACTTCAATGTGAAAGGCATCGCCCGTTTCCGCGCGGATGAAGGCCACCAGGTCGCTGGCGTACTGAAACTCGCCGCCCAGCCCGTAGCCGCTGGGCAAATCGCCGCGCAGCGCCACCAGGCGCTTGACGCCCATGGCCTGCAGCGTGGCCAGCTGCTCACGCACGGCCGCTTTGGTCGCGCCCACGCACGAAAAATGGCAGGCCGCCGCCACGCCCTCGCCCAGGATTTCCTGGACGGTGCCGAAGGTGCCGGCCTGCGTGGAGCCGCCCGCGCCAAAGGTCACGGAGCAGAACTCGGGCTGGAAGGCGTACAGCGCCTGGCGCGTCAGGCGCAGCTTGGTGGCGCCTTCGGGCGTTTTGGGCGGAAAGAATTCAAAACTGATAGGGACATTCATCGCAAGTCTCTTTCTCGTCACTCGTTCGTCAGGTTTTTGTTGCGCCGCTTGCTGCGCGCCGGCCCGTGCTGGCCGGCATGGGCGAGTTCGGCCGCTTCCGAGTCTTCGTGCGGCTCGCGCATTTCGCGCAGGGTGCTGCGCGGCAGCCGTTTGGGGGACTGGCGCTTGGGCACGGCGGCCAGCGGCTGGTCTTCGCCAGCAGTTTCATGGCCTTTTTGGGCATGGATGAAAAACTCGCGGTTGCCGTCGCCACCCGCAATCGGCGACTCCAGCCAGGCCTTCACCGCCAGCCCCAGGCCGGTGCAGCAGTCGCGCAGACGTTTTTCAACGAACTCAAAGTGCGCCGCGTCGCGCACAATGCCGCCCTTTCCGATCTGGCCGGGCTGCAGTTCAAACTGCGGCTTGACCAGCATCAGCAGCTGGCCGTCGGGCTTGAGCAGGCGTACCACGGCGGGCAGCACGAGCGTCAGTGAAATGAACGACAGGTCGCCGGTCAAAAAATCAAATTCCGGGTTGAAGTCGCCGTCATCAGCGTCATGGGCGCCACGGACGTCGTCTTCGTCGGCGTTCAACGCCCGGTGGTAATGCTCGGCCAGGTCGTCGGCCGTCATCGAGCGGGCGTTGACGCCCTCGATGCAGACCACGCGCGGATCGTCGCGCAGCGTGCCGTGCAGCTGGCCGTGGCCCACGTCCACACCCACCACCTGCGCCGCGCCATGCTGCAGCAGGCAGTCGGTAAAGCCGCCGGTCGACTGGCCGATGTCCAGGCAGCGCAGCCCCGTCACGTCCAGGCCGGTGCGGGCCAAAGCGCCCTCCAGCTTGAGCCCGCCGCGCGAGATGTACTTCGCCTCGCGGTTGTCCAGGACCTCCAGCTCGGCGGCGTCCGGCACTTCATCGCCGTTTTTGACGACCTTCTTCCAGGCGCCTTCGGCCTCCACGCGCCACTGCACGCCAGCGGCAATCAGGCGCTGCGCCTGGGAGCGGGTGGTGGCAAAGCCATGTTCAACAAGGAAAATATCTGCGCGCATAGGGAGAAGGACTCATGGTTGGTCTGGCTTCTTTCCCCAGCGGGGGAAGAAGCACGACATTAATAACGGTAGGCGTTGGCTTTGTACGGGCCGGCCTTGCTCACGCCGATGTAGGCGGCCTGCTCGTCGCTCAGTTCAGACAGCATTGCGCCGACTTTCTTCAGGTGCAGACGCGCGACCTTTTCATCTAGGTGCTTGGGCAGCACATAGACCTTGCCGGCGTCGTAGTCAGCCTGCTTGGTGAACAGCTCGATCTGCGCGATCGTCTGGTTGGCAAAGCTCGACGACATCACGAAGCTCGGGTGGCCGGTGCCGCAGCCCAGGTTCACCAGCCGGCCCTTGGCCAGCAGGATGATGCGCTTGCCGTCCGGGAAGATCACATGGTCGACCTGCGGCTTGATTTCTTCCCAGGTGCATTTCTCCAGCGACGCGACATCGATTTCATTGTCGAAGTGGCCGATGTTGCAGACGATGGCCTGGTCTTTCATGGCCGCCATGTGGTCATAGGTGATGACGTTCTTGTTGCCCGTGGCCGACACGAAAATGTCGCACTTGTCGGCGGCGTATTCCATGGTCACGACCTTATAGCCTTCCATCGCGGCCTGCAGGGCGTTGATCGGGTCGATTTCAGTGACCCAGACCTGGGCGCTCAGGGCCCGCAGCGCCTGGGCCGAGCCCTTGCCCACGTCGCCGTAACCGGCCACGCACGCGACCTTGCCGGCAATCATCACGTCGGTGGCGCGCTTGATCGCGTCGACCAGCGATTCGCGGCAGCCGTAGAGGTTGTCAAACTTGGACTTGGTGACCGAGTCATTAACGTTGATGGCGCGAAACGCCAGCGTGCCCTTGGCCGACATTTCATTGAGGCGCAGCACCCCGGTGGTGGTTTCCTCGGTCACGCCGATGATGTTTTTGAGGCGGCGGCTGTACCAGGTCGGGTCGATGGCCAGCTTGGCCTTGATGGCGTTGAACAGGCAGATTTCTTCTTCGCTGCCAGGCTTGGAAATCAGGCTGGCGTCGGTTTCAGCCTGGGTGCCCAGGTGCATCAGCAGCGTCGCGTCGCCGCCGTCGTCCAGGATCATGTTCGGGCCTTCTTCGGGCGTGCCTTTGGCGCCGGAGAATTCAAAGATGCGGTGGGTGTAGTCCCAGTAGTCGGCCAGCGTTTCGCCCTTGATGGCGAACACCGGTGTGCCCTTGGCGGCAATCGCGGCGGCGGCGTGGTCTTGCGTCGAGAAGATGTTGCACGAGGCCCAGCGCACGTCGGCGCCCAGCGCCTGCAGGGTTTCGATCAGCACGCCGGTCTGGATCGTCATGTGCAGCGAGCCGGTGATGCGCGCGCCCTTGAGCGGCTGGGCCTGCGCGAATTCCTGGCGAATCGCCATCAGGCCGGGCATTTCGGTTTCAGCAATCTTCAGTTCCTTACGGCCCCAGTCGGCCAGCGACAGGTCGGCAATCACGTAATCAGAATGGTCTGCGGTTTTCAATACGGCGTTCATGGGGGAGCTCCAAAATCGGGGGTCAAGCTGGGCAAAATAGCCACGACCGCAAGCGTTAGATCAAAGGGAGAGTGCTCACTCACCCGGCCTGATGCACATGCGGGTGAGCGTGGTTGCAGATTGAAAAGTCCTGAGCCTAGACCACATGCCGTGGGTTGCAACGCTCCTCAGGAGAGCCGCTATTGTACAGAACACGCCCAAACCTGGCTTGGCGCAACATCCGGCGTGCCAAAATTGCCGCATGCAAGCGCTTGAATACTGGCCGCCAGAGGCTCGCCGCCGGATCACCGGCGTGCTGACCGACATCGACGACACCCTGACCACCGACGGCGCCATCACGGCCGATGCGCTGGCCGCGCTGGCGGCCCTGAAGGCGGCCGGGCTGCCGGTCATTGCCGTCACCGGCCGGCCGGTGGGATGGAGCCAGCCCTTTGCGCGGGACTGGCCGGTGGACGCCATCGCTGCTGAAAACGGCGCCGTCGCCCTGTTCCCAGACAAAAAGGGCATCAACCCCACTCAGTGTGGGCATGCGCCGCTATCAAAGCTATATCAACAGGATTTAGCGACGCGCACCGCCAACTTCGCCCGCATGCAGCAGGTAGCCAGGCGCGTGATGCAGGAAGTCGCGGGCGCGGTGCTGGCGCAGGACAGCGCGGGGCGCGAGACCGACATTGCGATTGACCACAGCGAATTCGTGCAGCTGCCGCCCGCCGCCATCGCGCAGGTGGTGCGGATCATGCAAAGCGAGGGCATGAACGCCAGCGTGAGCTCCATCCACATCAACGGCTGGTTTGGCGGGCACAACAAGCTGCAAGGCGCGCGCTGGATTGTGCGCGCGCTGCTGGGCCGCGACCTGGACGCAGAAAGGGAAAGGGCGTGTTGGGTCTATGTGGGCGACTCGACCAATGACGAGCTGATGTTTGAAGCCTTCGGCAACTCGGTCGGCGTGGCCAACGTGCGCCGCTTTGAAGCGGCGCTGACGCACAAGCCGCGCTACATCACCCAAGGCGAGCGCGGCGCGGGCTTTGCGCAAGTGGCGGCGGCCTTGCTCGCCGCGCGCCGCTAGACCCCAGGGCGGCGCGCCAGCTCAGGACGGTTTGGCCAGCCCGAGCTTTTCAACCAGCGCCTTTTCGCGCAGGAACGTTTCCTGGGCGAACTTGGTGTAGCCCGCGCTGCTCATATACATGGGCACCATGTCGTAGCGGCCCAGCGCGGTTTTGTAGTTTTCCTGCTCCATGGCCTGCTTGAAGGCGTCGTGCAGGCGCTTGACCACCGCAGGCGGCGTGCCCTTGGGCGCCCCGATGCCGAACGGCGAGTTCTGCACCATGTCCAGCCCCAGTTCCTTGAGCGTGGGCGCGTCGGGAAACTTGGCCAGCCGCTCGGCACCCCAGGTGTTGAGCACGCGCAGCTTGCCCGCCTCCACCTGCGGCGCAAAGCCGGTGGAGTCGGCCGCTGCCATGATGTTGCCGCCCAAAATCGACTGCATCAGGTCGGCGCTGCCCTTGTAGGGCACATGCAGCAGTTCCAGGCCCAGCTTTTGCGCGATCAGTTCCATCGTCAGGTGCGGACTGGTCATGGTGCCGGTCGAGCCGTAGCTCAGCTTGCCAGGGTTGGCCTTGGCCCAGGCCACAAAATGGGTCCAGGTCTTGAGCGGTGAGTCCGCCGGCACGACCACGCCAAAGGCGTAACCTGTCACATTGAGCACGTAGCTGATGTCCTTGACCGGGTCCCAGTTGATCTTGGTGGTGTAGGGCAGGCGGAACACGCCCAGCGGGATCTGCCCCACGGTGTAGCCGTCGGCGGCCGAGGTTTGCAGCTGCAAAGCGGGCAGCGTGCCGCCAGCGCCGGGCTTGTTTTCCACAATCACCGGCTGGCCCAGGATTTTGGACGCGTTGTCGGCCAGCACCCGCATGGTGATGTCGGTCGGCCCGCCGGCCGGAAAGGCGATGACGAGCTTGACCGGCCGGGCCGGAAAGCTTTGCGCCTGCGCTGCACCCAGCGGGCTCAGGAGCGGCACCGCCAGCGCGGCGGCAGATTGCAGTAAATGTCGGCGTTGCATGAAAATCTCCTGAAATAGTGACTTGGTGACGTAGTGACGCAAGGGTCAAACCAGCATCTTGCGCCAAGCCAGTGCCCGCCACATCAGGGCAACACCTGACGACCTGTCGCCTCGGCGTCAGACCGTTTCAAGCGCCAGCACGGCGGTCGCGGTGCTGGAAATCGGAATCTGGTGGTTACCCGTGGCCGGTCGCACCGTGGCGCCGCCACAGGTGGCGAGGGCGCCGACGTCCCGCTCGACCTGGGCCAATGGCTGGCCGCGCACCAGTGAATACTTTCAATCAACAGTCCCCCGAACGAATAATTTCGTATACGATATAAAACCATGAAACAAAATACAGCACTACCCTGGCTGGCCGAGTCTTCAGCCGGCGACTTCTCGTATGTGCGCGACACCTCGCTGTCCAAGCTGGTGCGCGACGACATCCTGGCGCTGATCCTGAAAGGCGTACTGACCCCGGGGCAGCGCATCAATGAACCTGATGTGGCAGGCCGGCTGGGCGTCTCGCGCGTGCCAGTGCGGGAAGCCCTGCGCGAGCTGGCGAGTTCGGGCCTGGTGGTGGCGCGCAAGCACTCGGGGGTATTTGTGCGCCAGCTGGACGCGCTGGAAATCAAGGACCTCTACCAGATGCGGGGGCTGCTGGACGGCTTTGCGGGACGCCAGGCAGCGCAGTTGCCCGCGCAAAAAAAAACTGCGTTGCTGGCGGTCCTGGACGGCTCGGTAGACGCCATGAAGGACGCGGCCAGCCGGCTCAACGTGCAGCACTACTACTGCGAAAACCTGCGCTTTCACTGGTTGATCATGGAGTCAGCCGGCAACCAGACCCTGACCGAAACCTACCGCGGGATTGTCCAGAAGCTGCACCTCTCGCGCCGCAAGAACCTGTCGCATGACGCCGGCATGCAAGCCTCGATTGCCGAGCACAGCGAGATTGTCAAGGCACTGCGCGACGGCGACGCCGGGCGCACCGAAGCCCTGATGGCAAACCACGTCGGCGTGGCCTTTGAGCGACTGATCAACGCCATCCTGAACGAAGCCCCTGAATCAGCCGATCCCCTTAACTAGACCTCTACAGGAGACAACACCATGAAACGACGCACCCTTCTTCAAGCCGCCCCTGCACTACTGGGCCTGCCCGGCCTGGCACAGGCCCAGGCCGCTTACCCGTCCAAACCGATTCGATACATCGTGCCGGTCTCGGCCGGCGGCGGCAGCGACATGGTGGGCCGCACCCTGACCGAGCGCTGGGGCCAGGTGCTCAAGCAAAGCTTCATCGTGGACAACCAGGGCGGCGGCGGCGGCGTGATTGCCTGCCAGACCACGGCCCGCGCGGCGCCCGACGGCTACACCCTGATGCAGGGCTACGTCGCCACCCACGGCACCAGCCCGGCCACCCGCAAGCTGCCTTACGACGCCATCAAGGACTTCACGCCGATCGGCATGATTGGCGGCACGCCCAATGTGCTGGTGGTCGATGCCCGGCTGCCGATCAAGACCGTCAAGGAATTCATCGACTACGTGCGCAAGAATCCCGGCAAGATCAGCTACGGCTCGGCCGGCCAGGGCTCGCTGACGCACCTGACCATGGAGCTGTTCAAGATACAGATCAACTCCTTCATGGTGCACATTCCCTACCGCGGCGTGGCACCGGCCTTCACCGACCTGATTGGCGGCCAGACCCAGGCCATGTTCCCGGGATTGGCGGCCGCGATGCCGCACATCCGCTCAGGCCGGGTACGCCCGCTGGCCGTGACCGGCTTGCAGCGCCACCCGCAACTCAAGGACATCCCCACGCTGGACGAGTCCGGCTTCAAGGGCTTTGACGCCCAGCAGTGGTATGGCGTGGTGGGGCCAGCGGGCATGCCGCCGGCCATCGTCAAGCAGCTCAATGACACCCTGGCCACCGTGCTGCGGGCGCCCGACATGCGCGAAAAACTGGCGATCGAGGCGATAGAGCCGACGGTCATGACACCGGAGCAATTTGCCGAATTCATCCGCAAGGACATTGCCCGCTGGACCAAGGTGGCGCGCGAGCGCAACATCCAGCTCGACAGCTGAACGCCGAAACCACTTCATGAAAACCGGCTTTGACTTATATGGTCAAAGCCGGTTTGGCTATTAATTGCATAGCACTTAAACAGCAACTTAAATAGCATTCAAAACCCCTCGCACTTCTGTGCAGAAAGACACCATGGCTCGTAATACCCAGGTCACCGCCGACCACAACGCCCCGCCCGTCACGCAAATCCTGGCCGAGTTCGTCGCCACCCACCCCGGCTATCTGGCCGGCGGCTGGAGCGCTACCGTAGACCACGAAGCGCACCGCACCTTCATGAACTGGCTGGGCTGTGCCGTGGGCGCCGCTCACCACGAAGCCGCAGACGCGGCCCTGGCCGCCGTCAACATGCTGCAGCCCGCCGCGCAGGCCACGCTGCCCGGACGCAGCGAAAAGGTCGATATGGCCAGCGCCGCGCTGATCAACGGCATCACCTCGCACACCTTTGACTTTGACGACACCCACCTCAAAACCATCATTCACCCCGCCGGCCCCGTGGCCTCGGCCGTGATGGCGCTGGCCGAACACACCGGCGCCAGCGGCCGCGCGCTGATCGACGCGCTGGTGATCGGCATTGACGTGTCGTGCCGCGTGGGCAACGCCATGTACCCCGACCACTACGACCGCGGCTGGCACATCACCGGCTCCACCGGCACCCTGGGCGCCGCCGCCGCCTGCGCCCGCCTGCTCGGGCTGGACACGCAGAAAACCGCGATGGCCCTGGGCATTGCCGCCTCGCAACCCGTGGGCATGCGCGAGCAGTTTGGCACCATGACCAAGCCGTTTCACCCCGGCGCGGCTGCGCGGGCCGGCCTGATGTCGGCATTGCTGGCCAGCCAGGGCTTCACCGCCAGCCCCAAGGCGCTGGAAGCGCCGCGCGGCATGATGCAAACCGTGTCCACCAAGAACGACTGGACCGAGATCACCCACGAGCTGGGCCAGCGCTTCGAGATTTCCTTCAACAGCTACAAGCCCTTTGCCTGCGGCATCGTGATTCACCCCAGCATTGACGCCTGCGCCCAGCTGCGCGCCCAGGGTGTCACGCCCGAGCAGATCGACCGCATCGAACTCAAGGTGCACTCCCTCGTGCTTGAACTTACCGGCAAAAAAGAACCGGCGGACGGCCTGCAGGCCAAGTTCAGCGTCTACCACGGCTGCGCCGCCGGCCTGACCTTCGGCTTCGCCGCCGAAGACGAGTTCTCTGACGAGGTGGTGAACCGCCCCGATATGGTGGCGTTGCGCCGCAAGGTGGTGGCCACCGTGGACGACGCCATCGACGAAGCCAGCGCCGACGTGACCGCCGTGCTGCTCGACGGCCGCCGGGTGCATGTGTTTGTGGAGCACGCCATTGGGTCGCTGCAAAACCCGATGTCCGACGCCCAGCTGGACGCCAAGTTTCACGGCCTGTCAGACCCCGTGCTGGGCGCTGACAAAACCACGGACCTGATTGCGGCCTGCTGGTCCGTCAGCCAGGCGGGCGACGTGCGGGCACTTGCCGCATTGACCCAGCCCTGAGCCCGCGCACAGACCCGGCCGCCATCGTCGCGCCAAACGACGCTGAACGGACCGGGCGGCTGGCAGCCCCAGCCTAGAAAACCTCGGTATCGACCTCGCGGTTGCCCTGGTCGTTGTAGCGGTTGCCGGCCACGGTCTTCTCATTGAACAAGGCGTCCAGCCTGACCATCGCGTCGTCGCTGAGCGTCACGTTCGCGGCGCCCAGGTCGTCCAGCAAGTGCTCCACGCGGGTGGTGCCCGGAATCGGAATGATGTGTTCGCCCCGTTGCAGCAGCCAGGCCAGCGCCAGCTGGGCGGGTGTGCAGCCGGCTTCTTGCGCAATGGCCTGGTAGGGCGGCAACAGCTTCAGGTTGGCGGCATAGTTGTCGGGCGCAAAGCGCGGCATGCTGCGGCGGATGTCCTTGGCGTCCAGCGCGGCCACGTCGACTTCACCGCACAAAAAGCCGCGCGCCACCGGGCTGAAGGCGACAAACGCCACGCCGAGTTCGCGGCAGGCATTGAGCACGGCAATCTCGGGGTTGCGCGTCCACAGCGAATACTCGGTCTGCACGGCCGTGACCGGGTGCACCGCATGCGCGCGGCGCAGCGTGGCGGCCGACACTTCGCTCAGGCCGATGGTGCGGATCTTGCCCGCGCTGACCAGTTCGCTCAGGGCGCCCACGCTGTCTTCGATCGGCACCTGCTTGTCCCAGCGGTGCAGGTAATAGAGGTCGATCACGTCCGTCTGCAGGCGCTTGAGCGCTGCCTCGCAAGTGGCGCGAATCGTCTCGGGCCGACCGTCGATCACGCGCACCAGTTTGCCGTCGCCCGCCACATCGACGCCGGTCATGCCGCACTTGCTGGCCAGCGTGAACTTGTTGCGGTGTTTGCCCAGGACCTTGCCGACCAGCGTTTCGTTGGCGCCAAAGCCATAGAGCGCCGCAGTGTCGAACATCGTCACGCCAGCGTCGAGCGCGGCCAGCAGCACGCGCTCGCCCTGCTCGCTTGATACCGGCGCGCCGTAGGCATGGCTGAGGTTCATGCAGCCCAGGCTGATGGCGGAAACTTCAAACGGGCCCAGTTTTCTTGTTTGCATGGTGAATACCTTGTAGAACGGAGAAAGGGGTCAGCGCACATCGCCGTGGCAAGGCGAGTAACCAGACCCCTGTTTTTCGGGAAGGCGAAGGCGGATCAGGCGCTGGCGTTCAGTTGCTGCTCCAGCTGGTGCAGCACCTGGTAGCAGGCAAAGACCCTGGCCACGCTGGAATTGGGCTCGCGGCCTTCACGGATAGCGGCGAAGAACTCGCGGTCTTGCAGTTCAATGCCGTTCATGCTGACAGCCACCTGGCTGACGTCGATCTTTTCTTCCTTGCCGGTGAACAGGTCGTCGTACCGGGCGAGGTAGGTGGCCGTGTCGCCGATGTAGCGGAAATAGGTGCCCAGCGGGCCGTCGTTGTTAAAGCTCAGGCTTAGCGTGCAGATGGCGCCATTGGCAGCCTTGAGCTGGATCGACATGTCCATCGCAATGCCCAGCACCGGGTGAATCGGCCCCTGCAGGGCATTGGCCTGCACGATGGGGCTGTTGCACTGGTAGGCAAACAGGTCCACGGTGTGGGCCGCATGGTGCCACAGCAAATGGTCGGTCCAGCTGCGGGCCTGGCCCAGCGCGTTGGTGTTGGTGCGGCGGAAAAAGTAGGTCTGCAC
>JAUSDK010000048.1 GCA_030650875.1 Polaromonas sp. | reverse complement strand
ATCTGCGCGCGCGGCTCCAGCGTCACGCCGGTGTGGCGACCAAACTCGAAATCGATCTCGGCCACCACCTCGGCCCTGGCAAAAGTCTCGTCCACGTCCCCCACATTCAGACTGCGGGTGAAACACAGGTTGTCGCCCAGCTCGGGATGGATCAGCGGCGTGGCGGGGTCCAGCGCGGTGAGCATGTCGGTGGCGGCGGGCAGCTCTTCCCAGTCCACCTGCACGTAGGCCAGCGCGTCCTCGGCCTCGGCGCGGGTTTCAGCCACCACCGCCACCACCGGTTCGCCCTGCCAGCAGGCGCGGTCCACCGCCAGCGGGTATTGCGGCGCCGACTTCATGCCCGCCAAGTGTTCCAGCGTGGCCACCCAGGGTTTACACACCTTGGCCAGGTCTTGCCCGTCGGCCACCAGCAGCACGCCGGGCATGGCGCGGGCGAATTCGGCGTTCACTGATTTGATGCGCATGTGCGCGATCGGGCTGCGCCAAAAGACCACATGGGCCATGCGCGGCAGCTCTATGTCGTCGACGTACTGGCCCAGGCCCTGGGTCAGGCGCTCGATGCCGCCACGCGGCACCGATGCGCCGATGTAGCGCTGGTCGTCGTTGACCGGGGTCAGCGGCTGGGCGTGCTCGACGCCGGGTTCGAGGTTGACAGTGTCGCGCTTCATGCGGTGGCCTCCTTGCGTTGTTGCAGCACATCGCAGATCGCGTCGACGATGGCGTGGTAGCCGGTACAGCGGCAGTAGTTGCCCGAGATCCAGTCGCGCACCTCGGCGCGGTTGGCACCCGGCAGCTGCTCGACCAGCTCCTTGGCCGCCATCAACATGCCCGAGGTGCAAAAGCCGCACTGCAGCGCATTGCGCCGCACAAAGGCGTCCTGCAGGTCACGGATCACGCCGGACTGGCTCACGCCCTCGATGGTTTGCACGGAGCCGCCGTTGGCCTGCACGGCCAGGGTAAGGCAGCCGCGCACGATCTGGCCGTTGAGCTCGACGGTGCAGGCACCGCACACGCCGTGTTCGCAGCCCAGGTGGCTGCCCTTGAGGCCCAGGTCTTCACGCAGGAAATCCACCAGGTGGGTGCGGGGCTGCACGCTGCACTGGTGGGGCTTGCCGTTGACGGTGACTTTGATCGGATACAGGTCTGCCATGAATATTCCTTGGATGGGCTCAGGCGCTGGTGGGCAGCATGCGCTGCAGCAGCACACCGGCCAGGTGGCGTTTGGTGTCGGGGGTATTGGTCAGGTCGGGCAGCGGGTCGATCTCGCTGCGCAGGCTTGCCACGGCCTGGGTCACGGTGGCCAGGTCCGGCACGCGGCCTTCCAGCAGCGCCTCGGTCTGGCGGGCGCGCACCGGCGTGGCGTCCACACCCAGCAGGACGATGCGCACGTCGCGCAGCGCCGCGCCGTCGCGCCGGGCCGTGGCGGCCATGCCGACGATGGCGTAGTCGCCGTGGCGGCGGGCCAGTTCACTGAAGCCAAACCAGTGGTCGGCACCCGCCAGCGGAATTTCGCAGGCGGCCAGCAGCTCGTCGGGCTGCAGTGCGGTGCTGTAGAGGCCGGTGAAGAAATCATCGGCCGCGATGCGGCGCTCGCCCCGGGGGCCGCGCGCGATCACGGTGCCACCCAGCGCCAGCAGGCAGGTGGGCCACTCGGCCGCCGGGTCGGCGTAGGCAATGGAGCCGCCCCAGGTACCGCTGTTGCGAATGGCCCGGTGCGCGATGTGGGGCGCGGCCGCCTTGAGCAGCGGCGCGTGGCGCGCCACCAGGGGGCTGGACTCGATGTCGGTGTGGGTGGCCAGCGCGCCGATGCGCAGCACCTCGCCCTGCACGCTGATGCCGCGCAAGGATTCGATGCCGGTGATGTCGATCACCAGCTGCGGTTCGGACAGGCGCATGTTCAGGGTGGCCATCAGCGTCTGGCCACCGGCCAGCAGGCGGGCGTCGTCGCCGTGCTCCTGCAGCAGCGCGAGCACCTGGTCGATGGAGGCGGGTTTGACGTAGTCAAAGGCAGCGGCTTTCATGGGGCGGTCCTCAGGAAGTCAACAAAGAGGCGATCCACACGCCGAAGCCTGTGGACAGGGCACCCAGCACAAACCACAGCACGCGCACGCCTTCGCCGCTGACCGCAGGCGGCGGCGCCTGGATAGAGAGCGGCACAAAGGTAGGCGGGGCCGCAGCGACGGTGCCTGGCGCGGCCGCTGGGGCAGCCGAAATCTCGGCAGGCTGCATCGGCTCAGGCTCGGTCACCGGCACGCCCACCATCTGTTCGTTGAACGCCGTGAAGAACTGGTCCGCCATCTGCTTGGACGCGGCGTCGATCATGCGGCCCCCCACCTGGCCCAGCTTGCCGCCAATGGCGGCCTGGGCGGTGTAGCGCAAACGCGTGCCGCCAGCTTCGTCGGTGAGCTCCACATTCGAGTGGCCCTTGGCCATGCCGGCCGCGCCGCCCGAGCCTTGAAAGCGCAGCACGCAGCCAACGTTTGGGCGGATGTCTTCCATGCGCACATGGCCCACGAAGCGGGCGCGAACGGGGCCTACCTTCACCGCTACGCGCGCGGTGCGCTCGGTCGGGCTGGT
>JAUSDK010000036.1 GCA_030650875.1 Polaromonas sp. | reverse complement strand
GTTTCCCAGCTACCCCCGGCCGCGGCCAGCTCGCCGGCCGGTGCGGCAGGCCGGCGCGGCGCCGCAATGGCGCGTTTGGCCGGAGGCGGCTGCTTGGGTGCGCTCTGGCGGTCGGCTGCGCTGCGCTGCGGTGGCGCCACGGACTGGACCTGCGGGTTGTCCGGCGTGAACACCCTGACCACCTGGCGGAGCCCGGTGGGCTGCTCCTGCAGCGAGGATGCTGCGGCAGCAGCCTCTTCCACCAGCGCTGCGTTCTGCTGCGTCACCTGGTCCATCTGCGTGATCGCCTGGTTGATCTGCTCGATACCCTGCGTCTGCTCCTGGCTGGCCGCGGTGATCTCGGCCATGATGTCGGTCACGCGTTTGACGCTGTCGACGATCTCGTCCATGGTCTTGCCGGCCTCAGCCACCTGGCTGCTGCCTTCTTCGACCTTGCTCACCGAGTCGTCGATCAGCACCTTGATCTCTTTGGCAGCAGCAGCCGAGCGCTGGGCCAGGTTTCTCACCTCAGCGGCTACCACCGCAAAGCCGCGGCCCTGTTCCCCGGCCCGGGCCGCTTCAACCGCGGCGTTCAGGGCCAGGATGTTGGTCTGAAACGCGATGCCGTCGATCACGCCGATGATGTCGACGATCTTTCTGGACGAGGCGTTGATGGCGCCCATGGTGCCCACCACTTCGGCGACCACGCTGCCGCCTTTGACGGCCACGCTGGAGGCGGTCACCGCCAGCTGGTTGGCCTGGCGGGCGTTGTCGGCATTTTGTTTGACGGTAGACGTCAGCTCTTCCATGGACGCTGCGGTTTCTTCCAGGGAGCTGGCCTGCTCTTCGGTGCGGGACGACAGGTCGTGGTTGCCGGCGGCGATCTGACTGGACGCGGTCGCTATCGTGTCGGTGCCGCTGCGGACGTTTCCAACAATGGTGACAAGACTGGACTGCATGGCCTTAAGGGCTTGCAGCAACTCGGCAGCCTCATCCCGCCCGGCGCTATCGATGGGCTGGATGAGATCGCC
>JAUSDK010000020.1 GCA_030650875.1 Polaromonas sp. | reverse complement strand
CCAGTGACGTCAGCCTGTTTGGCGGCAACAAGAAACGCACTATTCCGATCAAGGTGGAGGTCTGAGACATGGCACTGTTCAACAACATTCCCCAAGCGACCAAAAGCCTGCGCGTGCTGGCGCGGCTGCTCGGCTACCCCGACGCCGAGTTGCGCAGCCACCTGGCCGATATGCGCGGCGCGCTGCACGAAGAGCGCGCCTTGCCGCCGCAGCGGCTGGCCGAACTTGACAAACTGATCGACACCCTGGCGCGCAATGCGCCGCTGGAGGTCGAGGCCGACTATGTCGAGCTGTTCGACCGGGGCCGTTCCACGTCGCTGCACCTGTTCGAACATGTGCATGGCGACTCGCGCGACCGTGGGCCGGCGATGATCGACCTGGCGCAGACTTACGAAAAAGCTGGCATGTACCTGGCCGAAGGCGAAATGCCCGACTTTTTGCCGGTGGTGCTCGAATTCACCTCGACTCAGCCGCCGCGCGAGGCGCGCGAATTCCTGGCCGAAATGGCGCATATTTTCAATGCGATTTTCTCGGCGTTGCAGCAACGCGGCAGTGCTTACGCCTGCGTGCTGGGCGCCTTGCTGGAGCTGGCCGGCGAGAAAGCGCAGCCGGTTGAAATCGCCGCCGAAGAGCCGATCGATGCGGTCTGGCAAGAGCCGGTCGTCTTTGACGGCTGCTCGTCCAAAGGCCAGGCCAAACCCGACCAGCCCCAACCCATCCACATCGTCCGCAAGCCACGTCCTTCCCAAGGAGCACAAGCATGACCTCCTCCCTGCACGGTTTTCTATTCGGGGTCTATCCCTACATCTGCCTGTCGGTGTTCCTGCTCGGCAGCCTGATCCGCTTCGACCGCGACCAGTACACCTGGAAAAGCGACTCGTCGCAGCTGCTGCGCACCGGCCTGCTGCGCTGGGGCAGCAACCTGTTCCATGTCGGCATCCTGTTCCTGTTTTTCGGTCACCTGGTGGGCCTGCTGACGCCCCATGCGGTTTACGGCCTTTTCATGGATGCCGCGATGAAACAGCGTCTGGCGATCTACGCGGGCGGCATCGCCGGCTTCATTTGTTTCATCGGCCTGTCGATGCTGATCTACCGCCGTATGTTTGATCCGCGCATCCGCTACACGAGCCATGCCACCGACCTGGCCATCCTGTTGATCCTCTGGGTGCAGCTTGTGGTGGGCCTGATAACCTTGCCATACTCGTGGGGGCACGCCAACGGCAGCGTGATGCTGATCCTGGCCGATTGGGCGCAGCGCATTCTCACCCTGCGTGAGGTGGATTCTGCGGCGCTGGCAGTTTTGCCGTGGCCCTACTTGTTCCACATCGTGTTTGGGATGACCATTTTTCTGCTGTTCCCGTTCAGCCGCCTGGTCCATGTGTGGAGCGGCTTTGCCTCGGTGGCCTACCTGTTTCGTCCTTACCAGGTGGTGCGCAGCCGCCGCCTGGGTGTTCCGGGCCGCACGCCCAGCAACCGCGAAAAGTCTATCTAGGCATTAAGGAACATCTTCATGAATGCTCAAACTTCCACGGTCACAGGCTGCGGCAGCGGCGCCTGCCAATGCGCGAGCACGGCCAGCGAGGCCGTTGCCACGTCCACCACGGTTGTCACCGCCACCGCAGCGCCCACCATGGCGTACGTCAACGGCATTGCCCTGCATGCGCCCGGGCAGCGTCCGGACACGGCCACGTTGCGCGAATCGGCCTATTCCGAACTGCTGCGCCAGCAGGCCGTGCGCGCAGGGCTGTTGCCGCGTCACACCGGCTTGACCGCGCCCGAGCTGTCCGATGCCGAGCGCAAGGTCATTGAGGCCATGGTCGACCAGGACGTGGTGACGCCCCAGCCGACCGCCGACGAAGGCCAGCGCTACTACGACGCCCACGCGGCCCAGTTCATGGTGGGCCAGGCGCTGCACATGCGGCACATCCTGTTTGCCGTGACACCCGGCGTCAACGTGCAGGCGCTCACGGTGCATGCCGAACGGGCGCTGCTGGAGCTGTCGCACAAGGGCGTTCATCCCGAGCGCTTTGCCCAGCTGGCGGCCGAGCTGTCCAATTGCCCGAGCAGCGCGCAGGGCGGCGACCTGGGCTGGGTCGGCCCGGAGGACTGCGCGCCCGAGCTGGCGAACGAGCTTTTTCACCTCAAGCATGCGCAGACCAGCATGGGCGTGCATCCGCGCCTGTTTCACACGCGGTTTGGCTTTCACATCATCGACGTGCTGGAGCGCCGCAGCGGCATTCAGCCCGCCTACGCCGACGTGCGCGAGCGCATAGCCGCGCTGCTGACCATGCAGTCGCGCGCCCGGGCGCTGCACCAGTACATGACGCTGCTGGTCGGACAGGCGCTGGTGGAAGGGATTGAGCTGGAAGGGGCGGACTCGCCTCTGGTGCAATGAGCGAAGACGCCGCCGACGAGCTGCTGTTGCGTTTGCGGCGTTTCCAGTCTGATTACTTTCCGCTGCACCAGCAGCGCTTTCAGGACCTGGTGGCCCAGGGCCAGCATCCCAAGACGCTGTTCATCGGCTGCTCGGACTCGCGCGTGGTGCCCTATCTGCTGACCGGCACCGGGCCGGGCGAGCTGTTCATCGTGCGCAACGTGGGCGCCTTTATTCCGCCCTACGATGGCTATCTAAACAGCCCCCACGACGCCGACGGCGCCGGCCCCCCGAGGGGGAACACCCATTTTGAGGCGGCTCGGCAATGGGTGGGCCTGCACGGCACCACGGCCGCGATCGAGTACGCGGTGCTCACGCTGCATGTGGAGCGCATCATCGTCTGCGGCCACAGCCATTGCGGCGCCATTCGCGCCGCCTACGAAGGCGTGCCCGAGGAAGCCGTGGCGCTGCAGGCCTGGCTCAAGCTGGCCACGGAAGCGCTTCTGCCCGTGCAGCCCTGCGCAGAGGCGATGCGCCGCACCGAGCAGCGCTCGGTCGTGCTGCAACTGGAGCGGCTGATGGACTACCCCATGGTGCGGCGCGAAGTGGAGGGCGGCAAGCTCACGCTGCATGGCTGGCATTACGTCATCGAGGCCGGTGAAATCCACATCTTTGATGTACGGCAAGGAAATTTTGTGCCGGCTTCGTTAGCCTCCAGCAGTGGCACTGGCCCCTACCAACCTTATGTGGAGCACGATGGACAAATTATTTCCGACTGACACGGCGGCAAGTGTTGCCGCCCTCAAGGCCTTGGCGCGTGATTCGGGCCTGCGGCCCCTGCGCCTGGCCGGCAAGGAGCTGCTGCCGGTGGTGCAGGGCGGCATGGGCGTGGGCGTGTCTGCCGGCGGGCTGGCCGGTGCCGTGGCGCGGCTGGGCGCCGTGGGCACCATTTCCTGCATTGACTTGCGCCGCCTCTACCCGGACCTGATGGCCATCACCGGCCACCTCGACAAGGAACCCGATGCGCGCCAGCTGATCGACGCGGCCAACCTCGAAGCGCTGGACCGCGAAATCCGCCGGGCCCGCGAAACCGCCCAGGGGCGCGGCCTGATTGCCGTGAACATAATGAAGGCGCTCAGCGCCTATGAAGCCTATGTGCGCCAGGCGCTGGCCAGCGGCGCCGATGCGCTGGTGGTGGGCGCCGGCTTGCCGCTGGACTTGCCCGACCTGGCGCGCGACTACCCGAAGACAGCGTTGATTCCGATTCTGTCCGACGCGCGCGGCGTGCAGCTGCTGGTCAAGAAGTGGGAGCGCAAGGGCCGGCTGCCCGACGCCATCGTGATCGAGCACCCGCGCCTGGCCGGCGGCCACCTGGGCGCCGCCAAGGTGTCTGATCTGCAGGACACGCGCTTTGACTTCGAGGTGGTGATTCCGCAGGTGCTGGAATTCTTCAAGACCGCCGGCATTGAGCGCGAGATCCCGCTGATTGCCGCGGGCGGCATCAGCAGCCGGGACGACATTGTGCGGCTGCAGGCGCTGGGCGCCTCGGCGGTGCAGCTGGGCACCGCCTTTGCCGTCACCGAGGAGTGCGACGCCGACCCCGCCTTCAAACGCGTGCTGGCCCACGCCAAGCCCGAAGACATGGTCGAGTTCATCAGCGTGGCCGGCCTGCCCGCGCGCGCGGTGCGTACGCCCTGGCTTGAAAAGTACATCCGCCTGGAGCCCCGGCTCAAGGCGGCCGCGCATGCCAAGGCCAAGTGCAACATGTCCTTTGACTGCCTGGCGCGCTGCGGCCTTCGCGACGGCGACGCCACGATGGGCCAGTTCTGCATCGACCAGCAACTGGGCCATGCCTTTTCGGGCGACACTGACAAAGGCCTTTACTTTCGGGGTGCCGGCCTCCTGCCGTTTGGAGACCAGATCCGTTCGGTGCAAGAATTGATGCAATGGCTGCTCGGCGGCATTCGCCCGGCGGTGCACTCTTGAGGAAAACGGACATGACGCGCGAACATTTCGGCCGGCCGCAAGACGTGACCGCCACCCAGCCCATCAGCCACGACGTGCTGAAGGAAAAATACCTCAAGCCCGGCGAAAGCGGCATCGAGGACATCTACCGGCGCGTGGCCCGCGCCCTGGCCTCGGTCGAGCCCGAAGCCGAACGCGCCAAGCACGAAGCGCTGTTCCTGGAAAACCTGCACGCCGGCGCCATTGGCGCGGGCCGCATCATGAGCGCGGCCGGCACGTCCATCCAGGCCACGCTGATCAACTGCTTCGTGCAGCCCGTGGGCGACTGCATCCAGGGCTTTGACGACGGCGGCTACCCCGGCATCTATGAAGCCCTGCGCGAAGCGGCCGAAACCATGCGGCGCGGCGGCGGCGTGGGCTACGACTTTTCGCGTATCCGACCACGCGGCGCCGAGGTCAAGGCCACGGCCTCGATGGCGTCCGGCCCATGCAGCTACATCAACGTGTTTGACCAGTCCTGCGCCACGGTGGAAAGCGCCGGTGCGCGGCGCGGCGCCCAGATGGGCGTGCTGCGCATCGACCACCCCGATGTGCAGGAGTTCATCACCGCCAAGCGCACGCCCGGGCGCTGGAACAATTTCAACGTGTCGGTCGGCATGTCGGACGCGTTCATGCAGGCCCTTAACGACGACCAGCCCTGGGAGCTGGTGCACAAGGCCAAGCCCGGCGCCGCGCTGCTCGCGCAGGGCGCGTTCCAGCGCACCGACGGCCTGTGGGTGTACCAAACGGTAGCCGCGCGCGAATTGTGGGACACCGTGATGCGCTCCACCTACGACTTTGCCGAGCCCGGCATTTTGTTTCTGGACCACATGAACCAGGACAACAACCTGCGTTACTGCGAGACCATTGAGGCGACGAATCCTTGCGTGACCGCTGATACGCGATTGGCGACGCAGCACGGCCTCGTGCCCATCGGCTGGCTGCAGACCAACGGCGCCGCGCTGATCTGCACGGTGGACCTCCGCGCGCTGGGCAAGGATCAGCGCGGCACCGTCACGCGGGCAGCCGTACCGGCATTTCTAAGCGCCAGCCAAGCCGAGGTTTTCAAGGTCACCACGGCCGAGGGCTATCAGATCAAGGCAACGGCTTGGCACGAGTTCTACACGGCCCGAGGCAAGCTCAAGCTGTCGGAACTCAAAGTTGGTGATGAGTTGTGGGTGCAGTCGGGCAAAGGCCAGTTCGGCGACCAGGGTAGCGGAGCGCTGGGTATGCTGCTCGGGCTGATCACGGGCGACGGGCACTTCACGAATCGTGGCAAGGACGAGCAGGCTGCAGTTATCAGTCTGTGGAATGAGGAGCGCCAGCTCGCCGATGACGTTGCCGGTTCCGTCAATTCGCTGATTGCCGGCACGTCGTATGCACCGCGCGACTACGTCGTCAAACCAGTGGCCGTTGCGGAGCGCAACATGGTTTTTATCCGCTCGACCATGCTGGCCCGCGTGCTGGACGGTTACGGTTTCAATGGAGAGACCAAGCTGGAAGTGCCTGAAGTGGTTTGGCGGGGCAGCGAAGCCTGCATGCGCGGCTACTTGCAAGGCATCTTCCAGACGGACGGAACGGTCAACGTGTCATCGAACAGCCAGAGCTGTTCGGTGCGCTTGTCGTCCAGTCACCGGCCGCTTCTGCAGGACGTGCAGGTGCTGCTGGCCAACTTCGGCGTGTTCTCGCGCATCCACGAGCGGCGAGAAGCTGGCGCGCGCAGCCTGCCAGACGGCCAGGGCGGGCAGCGGGACTATCACTGCCAGACCCAGCACGAGCTGATCATCGACGGAGAATCACGCGAAGTCTTCATGCGCGAGATCGGCTTCCTTCTTCCCGCCAAAAGTGAGAAGTACAGCGCGTGGGTCGCCGGCAAGGCACTCGTCAAGACCCAGCGCTTTGCCGCCACGATCACCGCCATCGAGCCCGCTGGCGTGGAGCCGGTCTATGACACGACCCAGCCGGACGGCAATACCGTCATCTTCAACGGCCTCGTCACCGGGCAATGCGGCGAGCAGCCACTTCCCCCCTACGGCTGCTGCGACCTCGGGCCCGTCATCCTCACGCGCTTTGTGCGTCATCCGTTCGGCTTTGACGGCGACGCGCACTTTGACTTCGAGGCGTTTGAAGCCTCGGTGGCGACCCAGGTGCGTGCGCTTGACAACGTGCTGGATGTGACCTTCTGGCCGCTGCCGCAGCAGCGCGCGGAGTCCGCCGCCAAGCGCCGCATCGGCGTCGGGTTTACCGGCATGGGCAACGCGCTGACCATGCTCTGCCTGCGCTACGACGCGCCCGAAGGCCGTGACATGGCCGCGCGCATTGCGGTGCGCATGCGCGATGCGGCCTATTCCGCGTCGGTTGCGCTGGCCCGGGAAAAGGGCGCCTTCCCCAAGTTTGAAGCCGACGGCTACCTGGCGCCCGGCACCTTTGCCAGCCGCCTGCCGGCCGAGTTGCAGCAGGCAATACGCGCGCACGGCATCCGCAACAGCCACTTACTGTCGATCGCCCCCACCGGCACCGTCAGCCTGGCTTTTGCCGACAATGCATCGAACGGCATCGAGCCGGCGTTTTCATGGATGTACCGGCGCAAAAAGCGCGAGGCGGACGGCAGCACCACCGATTACGCGGTGGAAGACCACGCCTGGCGGCTGTACCGCGAACTGGGCGGTGACGTGGACAAGTTGCCGGACTACTTTGTGTCGGCGCTCGACATGTCGGCGGCCAGCCACATCGCCATGATGCAGGCGGTCCAGCCCTTTGTGGACACCGCCATTTCCAAGACCGTCAACGTGCCGGCCGACTATCCCTATGACGACTTCAAGGGCCTGTACCAGCAGGCTTGGCGCGCACAGCTCAAGGGCCTGGCCACCTACCGGCCCAACGCTATTTTGGGTTCGGTGCTGGATGTGCCGGCCAGCCCCGAGGCAGCGCCGGCCGCAGCCCCCACGCCGCTGGACCCGATGCGCACCGTGATTGAAAGCCGGCCCAAGGGTGCGCTGTCGGCGGTGGCGGACAAGGTCGACTACTGGACCCAGGAGGGCCACAAGACGCTGTACATCGTGGTGTCGTTCCTGCCGGTGCCTGCGGCCAATGGCGTGGGCACGCTGGAGCGTGCCATCGAGTTCTTCATGCCGGTGGGCCAAAGCGGCGAGTCGCAGCAGTGGATCACTTCCAGCATGCGCATGCTGTCGCTGGCGGCGCGCGGCGGCTTCCTGGAGCGCGCGCTCAGCGACATGCGCAAGGTCGCCTGGGACCGCGGCCCGGTGCGTCTGGGCACCTATGAAAAGGTCGACGGCACCCGTGTGCCGCTGTGGCACGACTCGGAAGTGGCGGCGATTGCCTACGCGGTGCAAAACATCATTGCGCGCCGCGCCAGCCAGCCCGCCGCCGGTGCGCACCCGGTGGCCGAGCCGCAGGCCAAGGCCGCGCTGGTGCCGCCCGTGATGGCGGGCAAGAAATGCAGCGAATGCGGCGCCCATGCGGTGATCCGCAAGGACGGCTGCGACTACTGCACCCAGTGCGGCCACCTGGGAACCTGCGGATGAGTACGCACCCGGCGCTGCCCCTGCGCGCGGTCAAGGGCAAGCCCTCTGCCGAACAGCGGGCGCAGCAAGACCGCCGCTGGCGCGCCCGCTACCTGTTGCTGGCGCCGCACCGGCTGGGGTTTTTTCTGGCCATGCTGCTGCTCGTGAGTTCGGGCGCTTGGTGGGCGCTGGTGCAAGGGGACCGGGTCAGCGCCGGACTGGCGCTGCCGTACGCGCTGTCGCCCTCGCTGGTGCATGCGGCCGTGATGACGTTTGGCTTCATCCCGCTGTTTTTCTCGGGCTTTTTGTTCACGGCCGGCCCCAAGTGGCTGGGCGTGCCGCCGCCCGAGGTTCGCCAGCTGATGGCGCCGCTGCTGCTGCAGGCGACCGGCTGGGCGTTGTGGCTGGCCGGCGCGCATCTGCACGCGCTGCTGGCGCAGGCCGGGCTGGTGCTGGCCTGGGCCGGCCTGGCATGGGCCACGGCATGGTTCTGGCGGCTGATCCGCCTGAGCCAGGCGCCTGACCAGCTGCATGCCCGCACCGTGGGAGTGGCTTGCGTGGTCGGTTGCCTGAGCCTGGCCGGCCTGCTGGCGGGTGTGGTGCTGCAGGCGCACGACGTGGCCCGCGCCAGCGTGCTGACCGGCCTATGGGGCTTTGTGCTGGTGGTGTATGTCTCGGTGGCGCACCGCATGATTCCGTTTTTTACTTCCAGCGCCATGCCGTTGGTGGCCGTGTGGCGGCCGTTCTGGGCGCTGGGGCTGATGCTGGGCGTGGCCACCTTCGAAGTGGCCGCCGTGTGGGTGGAACTGAACGGGCCGTTGCAGGGCAGTCTGGGCGCCGCCTGGCTGCTGGCGCGCGGCCTGCTGGAATTGGCGGCCGGCGCCATGCTGCTCTGGCTGGCCGTGGTCTGGGGGCTGGTGCAAAGCCTCAAGAACCGCCTGCTGGCCATGCTGCACATTGGGTTTCTCTGGTTTGGCCTGGCGCTGGTGCTGGGCGGCCTGTCGCAGTTGCTGGGCTGGCTGCAGGGCGCGCCGGTGCTGGCGTTGGGCGGGCTGCATGCCCTGACCATGGGCTGCCTGGCGTCGCTCATGTTCGCCATGGTCACGCGGGTGTCCTGCGGCCACAGCGGGCGGGCGCTGGTGGCCGACCGGCTGGTGTGGACGCTGTTCTGGCTGCTGCAGGCCGCCACGGTGCTGCGCATTGCGGCGGCCGCGCCCAGCGCGCTCGGCGCCTGGCTGTTGCTCTTGGCCGCGCTGCTTTGGGCCAGTGTGATGGCGGTGTGGGGTGTGCGCCTGGCGGGCTGGTACGGCCGCCTGCGCGCCGACGGACGCGCCGGATAACGCTGGATAAGGATGTCCTGATGACCGATACGGATGTTGACCTGGCCGACATGACAGCGGCGCTGATGCAGTCGCGCCAGACCACCTTGCCCAAGCGCCTGGCCGCGCCCGGCCCCGACGCCCGGCAGCTGGCACAGATGCTGGAGGCAGCCGCCACCGCGCCCGACCACGGCCAGCTGCTGCCCTGGCGCTTTGTGCTGGTGCCGCAGGCGGCGCGGCCCCGGCTGGCCGATGTTTTTGGCGAGGCGCTGATGGCGCGCGACGCCGCCGCCACGCCCGAACAATTGGCGCAGGCCCGTGAGAAAGCCCAGCGCTCGCCGCTGCTGATGCTGGTGGTGGTCGATGGCCTGCGCGGCGACCCTGAGGTTGACCTGGCCGAGCGCATCGTGTCGGCGGGCTGCGCGGTGCAGAACATGCTGCTGATGGCCACCGCGCTAGGCTTTGGCTCGGCGCTGACCAGCGGCAAGGCCTTGAAGTCCGCCGGCCTGCGCCAGTTGTTTGCCTTGGTGGACGGCGAGCAGGCGCTGTGTTTTGTCAGCGTGGGCACGGTGCAGTCGCACCGCCCCGGCCGCGCGCGCCCGGCGCCATGCGATTTTGTGACCTGCCTTGCCGGCCCCGGCGAGGCGGCTGCTGCCCCCGAACGGGCTGATTCGTTGTACGCTTTTTAAGGAAAATTCATGGACATTTCAAGTTTTGACGACCTGCTGCAGGCCGCCCGTGCCCAGCCCGAGCCGCAGCGTTTGCTGTTCGTGTTTGCCGGCGTCGAGCTGCCCGACGATGCCACGCCCGCCCAGCGCGAGCGCTTTGAAGCCGGGCAGGGCGGCGCGCTGGTGCCGCTGATGTGCGTTGACAAGCGCCCCGACGAGCTGGCGTCGTTTGCCGCGCTGGTACAGGAATCGGGCCAGTTCGGCCAGGACTGGGGCATGGTGTTTGCCGCCGCCCTGTCGGGCAGCGTGAACCGGGCGCCCACCTCCGAGGACGCCGAGCAGCCGCTGCAGCGCATGGTCGACGCCATCAAGCGCGGCGAGCATGGCGCCTACATTCCTTTTGATGCGCAGGGCCGGGCGGTCCAGATCGGCTGACATGAACCCGTCTGCCCGAACGACCCGGCCGGTGATGCTGCCTGGCCACAGCGCGCCGGCCGCCGGTTTTGAGGAACCGTTCGAGATGCTGGCCACCTGCCACGAGCGGGTCGAGCGCATGCTGGCCCTGACGGCCAGGCTGCAGCAGCACCTGCTTGAAAAAGGCTGCGACGAGCCGGCCCGCCACGCCGCGCGCGACGTGATGCGTTACTTCGACCTGGCCGCGCCGCTGCACCACCAGGACGAGGAATTGCATGTGTTTCCGCCATTGTTGGCTGGCGCGGACGCCGCCCTGCGCACGCTGGTGCAGCGGCTGGTGCAGGACCACCGGCAAATGGAAGTTGACTGGGCCGAGGCCCGCCGCACGCTGATGGCCATCGCCGAAAGTACGGAGTCGGGCTGGACGCCGCTCACGCCAGCCCAGACCGGGGCGCTGAATCAATTTGCCGCGCTGTACCGGCAGCACCTGGACGGCGAAAACAACACGGCCTATCCCGCCGCCCAGGCCGCCTTGCCGCCTCACGCGCTGGAGGCCATGAGCGAAGACATGATGCAGCGCCGGGGCGTGGCGCCTTCGGCCATGAATACCCCGATTACGGGCAAAATAGGGGCATGAACGCGACTGATCCCCAACACCTGCCGGTCCAAGATAACAACGCCTCGTCCACTGCAGTCCTGATGGATGCCATGGGTTTCAAGGCGAAAGTCGCGTCTGCCCATGCGGCACGTGCACCGGCAGCTATTAAAAACAAAGCACTGCGCGGCCTGGCAGCGCTGCTGCGGCAAAACGCAGCCACGCTGCAGGCGGCCAACCAGCGGGACCTGGACCGCGCTGCTGCTGCAGGGCTGGCCGGGCCCTTGCTCGATCGCCTCAAGCTCGGTGCCAAGGATCTGGAGACCGTGGCCCTCGGCTGCGAGCAACTCGCCGCCATGCCCGACGTGATTGGCGAGATCATCGGCATGAAGGAGCAGCCCAGCGGCATTCGCGTGGGCCAGATGCGGGTGCCGATCGGCGTGTTCGGCATGATTTACGAGAGCCGGCCCAATGTGACGATTGAAGCGGCCAGCCTGGCCATCAAGAGCGGCAATGCCTGCATTTTGCGCGGCGGCTCGGAAGCCATCGAGTCCAACAAGGCGTTGGCCGCGCTGGTGCAACAGGCGCTGCTGGAAGCCGGCCTGCCCGCAGACGCGGTGCAGCTGGTGCCCACGACCGACCGCGAGGCGGTCGGCCACCTGATCACCATGCCGCAGTATGTCGACGTGATCATTCCGCGCGGCGGCAAGGGGCTGATCGAGCGCATCAGCCGCGATGCCAAGGTGCCTGTCATCAAGCACCTGGACGGCAACTGCCATGTCTACGTCGATGACCCGTGCGACATTGCCATGGCGGTCAGGATTGCCGAGAACGCCAAAACGCAAAAATACAGCCCCTGCAATGCGACAGAAAGCTTGCTGGTGGCGCGCGGCGTGGCGGCTGAATTTTTGCCCAGAATCGCCGCCCTCTACGCCGCCAAGGGCGTCGAAATGCGCTGCGATGCCCAGGCGCTGGCCATGCTGCAGGCCGTCCCCGGCGCCCAAGTTCAGGCCGCCACCGAGCAGGACTGGTCCGAGGAATACCTGGCGCCCATCATCAGCATCAAGCTGGTTGCGGGCGTGGACGAGGCCATTGCCCACATCAACCACTACTCCAGCCACCACACCGACGCCATCGTGACGCGCGACCACATGCATGCCCAGCAGTTTTTGCGCGAGGTTGATTCAGCCAGCGTGATGGTGAATGCGAGTACTCGCTTCGCTGACGGTTTCGAGTACGGGCTGGGCGCTGAAATCGGCATCAGTACCGACAAGTTCCATGCGCGCGGCCCCGTGGGCATTGAAGGCCTGACCTCGCTCAAATACGTCGTGCTGGGCCAGGGTGAAGTACGGACCTGAGCGAATGAAGGCCCGGGCATGCCTTGCAACCAGCGCCCCCGTCCCCATTTAGCCCAGATTCGGCCAGCAATGACCGGGTTTAATAACAACAGTTAACGACAGTTCCCTTCCGAAAGTGGCCGCAATGGTTCCGCACCTCATTACAGCCCTGACCGGCCCCATCAACGAACTTGAGCAACGCATCCTCGACACCACGCCCGCCATTGAGCGCTGGTTCCGGCTGGAGTGGATGGAGCACACGCCGCCTTTTTACTGCTCGGTCGACATCCGCAACGCCGGCTTCAAGCTGGCGCCGGTGGACACCAACCTGTTTCCGGGCGGCTGGAACAACCTCACGCCCGAGATGCTGCCGCTGGCGGTGCAAGCCGCCATGGCCGCGATTGAAAAAATCTGCCCCGAGGCGCGCAACCTGTTAGTGGTGCCTGAGCATGAGGCGCGCAACAGCTTTTACTGGTCGAATGTGCTGCAACTCAAGCGCATTTTTCACCAAGCCGGCCTGAACGTGCGCTTTGGCTCGCTCAGCGCCGACATCAAGGCGCCCACCACGCTGAACCTGCCGACCGGCGAAAGCATCACGATAGAGCCCCTGATCCGGACCGACCGGCGCCTCGGGCTCAAGGACTTCGACCCCTGCACCATCCTGCTCAACAACGACCTGTCGGTCGGCATTCCGGGCATTCTTGAAGACCTGCACGAGCAGCACCTGCTGCCGCCGCTGCACGCCGGCTGGACGGTGCGGCGCAAGTCCACCCATTTCAAGGCCTACGAAGAGGTCTCCAAACGCTTTGGCAAGCTGCTGGGGATTGACCCCTGGCTGATCAACCCGATGTTTGCGCAATGCGGCGAAGTCAACTTTGTTGAAAACACCGGCATGGAGTGCCTGACCAGCAATGTCGATGCCTTGCTGTCCAAGATCAAGCGCAAGTACAAGGAGTACGGCATCAACGAAAAGCCGTTTGTCGTGGTCAAGGCCGACAACGGCAGCCACGGCATGGGCATCATGACGGTGCGCGACGTCAAGGATCTGGACGCCTTGACGCAGCAGACCAGAAACCGGATGAGCACCGGCAAGGGCGGCCAGGCGCTGTCCGAAGTCATCATCCAGGAGGGCGTGCTGACCAATGAGCGCGTCAATGACGCGGTGGCCGAGCCGGTGGTCTACATGATGGACCGCTACGTGGTGGGCGGTTTTTACCGCGTGCACGCCGAGCGCGGGGTGGACGAAAACCTCAACGCCCCGGGCGCCAGCTTTGTGCCGCTGGCTTTTGCCGACAGCGGACGGCTGCCGCAACCGGGTCAAAAACCCGGTTCCAGCAGCCCCAACCGCTTTTACATGTACGGCGTGATTGCCCGGCTGGCCATGCTGGCCGCCAGCTACGAGCTTGAAGCGACTGATCCGGACGCCGAGGTCTACGACTGAATCCGCGCAGCCAAAAGGGTCTTTTCCTGGATCATTTTGGCCTTCAGCGCATATGCTATGGTTATTGATTGCTATATAAATAATAGCAATCAGGTGTGCTGGGCGAGCGGGGCAAGGGCGCAGACTCGCGCCACGGGTCGCGGCGAGTTGTTGCATTGCAACAGAACCCGCGTTTCTTCCGACCGGTGCGTGTTTGACCGCTTGCAAGCCGGCCGGCTGGGCGCAAAATAGCGGTCCCTTAGATAACCATCCCGTCGGCCCCGGCCGCTGTTGACTGCGCAGGTTGCGGTCAATCGCCCCAGACGGACAGTTTTTGTGACAAGTCAAAAATCATCCCTTGCGGTGCTCACCGTGGGCGCCATTGGCGTCGTTTACGGCGACATTGGCACCAGTGTCCTGTATGCCATGAAGGAAGTCTTTGGCTCCGGGCATGTCCCTTTCACGCCTGACAACGTCTACGGCATCCTGTCCATCTTCTTCTGGACGCTGACCGTCATTGTTTCCCTCAAGTACGTCACGCTGGTGCTGCGCGCCGACAACAATGGCGAGGGCGGGCTGATTGCCATGCTGGCGCTGGCTTCCACGGCGGTGCAGGACAAGCCCCAGCTGCGCAAGGTGCTGCTGCTGGTCGGCATCTTCGGTACCTCGCTGTTTTACGGCGACGGCGTCATCACCCCGGCCATTTCCGTGCTGTCGGCGGTCGAGGGGCTGGAAGTCATTTCGCCGACCTTCACCAAGGCGGTGATTCCGACCACCCTGGTCATCTTGTTCGGCCTGTTTGCGCTGCAAAAGCACGGTACGGCCGGTATCGGCAAGTTCTTTGGCCCGATCACCATTGTCTGGTTTGCGGTGCTGGCCATTCTGGGCGTGTCCCAGATCGTGACCCACCCCGAGATCCTGCTGGCGATCAATCCCTATTACGCCTTGATGTTCATCTGGGAAAACCCCGGCACCACCTTCATCATCCTGGGCGCCGTGGTGCTGTGCGTCACGGGCGCCGAGGCGCTGTACGCCGACCTCGGGCACTTTGGCAAAAAGCCGATCCGGCTGGCCTGGTTTTCGGTCGTCATGCCTTCGCTGGTGCTGAACTATTTTGGCCAGGGCGCGCTGCTCCTGAGCAACCCGGCCGCCGTTAAAAATCCGTTTTACCTGATGGCGCCCGACTGGGCGCTGGTGCCGCTGGTCGGCCTGGCCACCCTGGCCACGGTGATTGCGTCGCAGGCGCTGATCACCGGCGCCTTCAGCGTCACCAAGCAGGCGATCCAGATGGGTTATCTGCCCCGGCTGCGCATCGAGCACACCAGCGTGCGCGACACCGGCCAGATCTACATGCCGTTCGTGAACTGGAGCCTGTTCGTCACCATCGTGCTGGCGGTGGTGATGTTCCGCTCGTCGAGCAACCTGGCGGCGGCCTACGGCATTGCGGTCTGTACCGACATGCTGATCACCACCGTCCTGACTTTTTACGTGATTCGCTACGGCTGGAAGTACCCGCTCGCGCTGTGCATTGCAGCCACCAGCGTGTTTTTTGCCGTCGATTTCGCATTTTTTGCGTCCAACCTGATGAAGCTGTTTGCCGGCGGCTGGTTCCCGCTGGTGATAGGCGGCATCGTCTTCACGCTGATGATTACCTGGAAGGAAGGCCGCCGCATCCTGAACGAAAAGCTGCGCGCCGACGCGATCGACCTGCCGAGTTTCCTGGACGCCGTGTTCATCAATCCGCCCTTGCGGGTTGAAGGCACCGCTGTCTTCCTGACCGCCGAGCCGGGCATCGTGCCCAATGCCATGCTGCACAACCTCAAGCACAACAAGGTGCTGCATCAGCAGAACGTGTTTGTCACGGTGCGCAACCACGAGGTGCCCTGGATCGGCATGGACAAGCGGCTGGAAGTGGAGTCGCTGGGCCATGACTGCTGGCAGGTCACGGTCAACTACGGGTTCAAGAACGACCTGGACCTGCCCAAGGCGCTGCAGCAAATCAAAAACCGCGGCTGCCTGCTCGAGCCGATGACGACGAGTTACTTCTTGTCGCGCGACACGGTGATTCCAACCATTGGCACCGGCATGGCGCAGTGGCGTGAAAAGCTGTTTGCGCAGATGCACCATAACGCCAGTGGCGCGGCAGACTTCCTGAACCTGCCCAACAACTCGGTGGTGGAGCTGGGCAGCAAGATCGAGATCTGAGCTGGATTTGCGTGGCGGCTGGCTGGTAGGCACGGGGGCCATATTCAGCTGGCAGGGCAGCCGCACCAAAAACCCTCACTGCGCTGCTACCAGACAAGCCACACCACATTGTCCGGTTTTTCCCGGCGCTGCACCGACCGGTGCCGGCTTTGCAGGTCCTGGGTCAGGACGCGCAGGGGCATCCGGAAATCCTTGCCTGTCCTGGCGAGCGTGATCGTGCCGCCGGGGTGATGCAGTCGCTCCGTTGCCACCATGCCAATCCATAGCGGGCGCGCTGGCAGTGCCCGGTCCGGCCTGACCTCCCGGCCCAATGGCCAGAGCCGAAGCACCAGGCGTTCATCGGTGCCGAGGACTTTGACGAAGGTGATTTTGGGTGCTTCACCGTGATTGAATTTCGGCAACACCGGGAGTTGCTGGATCTGTGCAGTGGGCAGCAGCCAGAGCAGCGAGGACTTCAGCGTCCATGTTTCGGGCGTTTGCCATCCCGATGCCCGCAGCGTGTCGGCCATCTGTGGGGCCGTTCCAGCCCACTGAAGCGCAAAAGGCTCCTCCATCTCTCCGTCCAGCTCGGAGCGCGATGCGGGCAGCTGGCGCCATCCGGCGCCCGTCCAGTCGTCAAGGGGAACGGTTTGCAGTGCTGGCCGGAATGCATAGCGTTCGACCTCGGCCCGGTAGCGATCGCCGGCATAAAAGCTGGCCGTCAGCCCGAGCGCGGCCAGGGTCACCAGCAAAAGCGGCCATGGTTTAACCCGCTCGTCGGCCGCATGATGAATGTAGGCAATGCTGAGCAACGCCACCCAGGCCAAGCCCAGACTCATGCCTGCCACCACGTCTGAAAACCAATGCACGCCCAGGTAAAGACGGGAAAACCCGATCAAGGTGATGACGGCAGCCGCCAGCAGCGTGATGGCCATCTTGCCCCGGTCGGATCGCCCGCGCGCGAGCAAAAATGCCAGAAAACCGTAGGCCACGATGCTTGACGTGGCGTGCCCGCTTGGAAATGAAAACTGCGCAATGCCCGTGTCAATGTTGTGGGGCCGCGCGCGTCCCAGCGTGTATTTCAGCACCAGCACAAGCATCTCGGCAATACCGATGGCTGCGAGCCAGTAGCCCAGCGTTCGCCACCGTCGGCCGATGGCCAATAACAGCGACACGCCTGAAATGAGAAAAGCAGCGCCCACCGCGCCCCCGACCTCGGTAACGGCCACCATGAAGCGGTCGCCCCATACCGTGCGCAAACCCTGCAGCGCCCCATAAATCATTTGATCGATCTGGATCAGGGGATCGTTCGAAATAACATCTTCCACGATGCCCAGAAATAGCCAGGCGCCGCCAATCAGGAGCAGCGCTGCCGTCAGCAAGGCGGGCGACGCTGCCCTGGCGGGATCCAGCAGTGACAGGGTGACGGATGCAAAGGGTCCCGGTTTCTCGTGCGCAAGCGCCACAGCGCGGTCCCGAAGCGACGTCACGCGGGGCCAGCCGCGGTGATACGCGATCTGGACCAGCTTGCTGATGGCCCATAAAAACGCCGCGATGATGAGCAGCATCACGACCAGTCTGGAACTCACGGCGCCGGCCAGCTGAAGCGAGGCGCCAAAAAGCAGGCCTGGCAGGAGGTGGACGGCCGCCCAGGCCAGCGCCGACAACAGGTTCATGGCATAAAACTGTTTGGCCGGCATGCCCGTCATGCCGGCCACCACGGGAACGATGGCCCGCACCGGTCCAAGGAAGCGCGCGAGAAAGACGCTCTTGCCACCGTTTTTTTCGAAATACAGCTGCCCGCGTTCAAACAATGCGGGGAATTTATTTAGCGGCCAGACGGTGCGAATGCGGTCCTGAAAATGCTGCCCCAGCCAATAACTGATGCCGTCGCCCAGGATGGCGCCGGAGACGGCCATCGCTGCGGCCCACCAGGGATTGAGTTCGCCGAGGCCGATCAGCATTCCTGCGGCAAAGACGATGGCGCTGCCTGGAATAACCGTTCCAATCACGGCCAAAGCTTCCAGCAGCGACGCCGCAAAGATGGCGCCCAGCGCCAGTTGCGGGTGGGCTGAAAAGTAAGCGATCAGCGCGTGTAAATGCGACTCCATCAGGAATTTTTCCTCGTGATCAATACGAATTAAAGCTGCATCTTGGCAGCTTCCTGATGCACGCCGCAGGGAATGCCGGCGCGGTCGCGCTGTTTGTACAACAATACAGACCAGCACGCCACGCACCCTTGCCGGTTTCGGCGCCGTCCAACCAGACCCTCATCCTCAAAAAATCCCATGAACATTCTTTTTATCGCCGACCCCCTCGCGTCGTTCCAGATCTACAAGGACAGCACCTTTGCCATGATGCGCGAGGCGCAAAAGCGCGGCCACCGCATCAGCGCCTGCGAGCCGCAGGACCTGATGTGGCAGCGCGGTGCGGCCGTGACGGCCCATGTGCGCGACATCACGCTGACGGGCGATGCGGTGAAGTGGTTCGAAGAAAGCGGCGCGCGCGCCGTGGCCCTGAAGGACTTTGACGCGGTGCTGATGCGCAAGGACCCGCCGTTTGACAGCGAGTATTTCTATGCCACGCACCTGCTTGAGCAGGGCGAGCGCGAGGGTGCGAAGGTGTTCAACAAGCCGCGTGCGCTGCGCGACCACCCTGAAAAGCTCGCCATCATGGAGTTTCCGCAGTTCATCGGCCCCACCCTGGTGACGCGCGATCCCGAGGACATCAAGCGCTTTCATGCCGAGCACCAGGACATCATCTTGAAGCCGCTGGATGGCATGGGCGGCATGGGGATTTTTCGGGTCGGCCCCGACGGGCTGAACCTGGGGTCTATCACCGAGACGCTGAACCGCCATGGCGCGCTGAGCCTGATGGTACAAAAATTCCTGCCTGAAATTGTGGACGGCGACAAGCGGGTGCTCGTCATCGGCGGCAAGCCGGTGCCTTACTGCCTGGCACGCATTCCGCAGGGCAGCGAAGTGCGCGGTAATCTGGCCGCTGGCGGCAAGGGCGTGGCCCGGCCGCTCTCGGCGCGTGACCGTGAAATTGGCGAGGCGCTCGGCCCCATCCTGTTCAGCCGTGGCCTGCTGCTGGCCGGCGTCGATGTGATTGGCGACTGCGTGACCGAAATCAACGTCACCAGCCCGACCTGCTTTCAGGAAATCTTTGACCAGACCGGGTTTGACGTGGCGGCCATGTTTATCGACGCGCTGGAGCAGGCGGTGCGCGCGGGTGCTTGATGGCGACTCGAAGGCACGCGCGTGAGGCGCATTGCAGCCCTCACGCGCTTGGCTTGATGCCTGCTTGAACGGCTTTAAAAGTGGACGGCCAGTAACAAACGGCCTGTGCATGCGTTGCCGGTGTTTACCCGACTTGCGGGCGCAGAGGGAAGTCAGCAAAATGCCCCTCATCCCTTCCTTGCAACGCCATCTTGCATCAACCAACTTCCTCCATGACCGATGTATCTCTAGACCTTGCGGCCGCCACGTTTGCCAAGACGGCAGCGGGGATTCAGGAAATCCAGAACCGCGCACTCGGCTTGCAGCCGATGGCGCGCCGCCTGCTGGTGCTGGTGGATGGAAAACGCAGCGGCAAGGAACTGGCGGTCTTTGCCGCGGGCCATGACGCGGTCGGCATTCTGGGCCAGTTGCTGGCACAAGGCTGTATTGAAGCGCTGGCGGTCGCTGAACCCGCGCCGGTGGCTGCCCCGGCGGACAATGCGGGCTTGTCCGGCCTGCCCCAGGCTTCCGAGCGCAGCGCCAAGGAAATAGAGATGGCGCGCAACTTCATGACCAACACCATCAACACCATGTTCGGGCAGAACATGCGCCTGTCCTTGATCGAGTCCATCTTTGCGGCCCGCACGGCCGACGACTTGCGCCAGGTTTACCCGGTATGGGCCGAGACCATGGCCACCATCGGCGTGGGCGCCAAGCGTCTGCCGGAGCTGCGCCTGAAGCTGTTCCAGGTGCTGTGAGGCACCCGCGTTAAAACGGCTGCAGCCTGCCGTCTACAAATACCTTGAGTTCGCCGGGCACAAAGGCCGTCCATTGCTCGTTCGTGGTCAGCGGCGCGGTCACCACCACGGCCACCCGGTCGCTGGGTGCGGTGTGCTCGGCAAAGTTGACGCTCACGTCTTCGTCGCTCAGCGTGGCATGGGCAAACGGGTGGCGGCGCTCCACATAGACCAGGCTGGTCGAGGCGTGGGCCCACAGCGCCTGCCCGTTGCTGAGCAGGAAATTGAAGGTGCCATGCAGGGCAATCCGCGCGGCCAGTTCGCGCAGCGTGAGGCTCAGTTCCTGCACGCTGGGCACGTCCGCATGGGATTTGGCCAGCTCCTGCATGATCCAGCAAAAAGCGCGTTCGCTGTCGGTGTTACCCACGGGCCTGAAGCTGCCGTGCAGCCGGGGCGCGAAGTCCTTCAGGTCGCCGTTGTGCGCAAATACCCAGTAGCGGCCCCACAACTCGCGCACAAACGGGTGGCAGTTCTCCAGCGCGACCTGACCCTGCGTGGCCTTGCGGATGTGGGCAATGACGTTGCGGCTCTTGATCGGGTAGCGGCGAATCAGCTCGGCCACGGGCGACGCGCTGGCCGGCAGGTGGTCGATGAAATGGCGCAGCCCCTTGTCGCCGCCGGTGCTGCCCTTGCTGCTGTCGCCTTCAAAAAACGCAATGCCCCAGCCGTCGGCGTGGTGGTCGGTGGCGCCGCCGCGCTGCGCAAAGCCGCGAAAGCTGAAGGTCACGTCGGTGGGCGCGTTGCAGTTCATTCCGAGCAGTTGGCACATGGTCAGTCGGCGTCCGGTAGTGGCGGGTTGGGCGCGTGGGCACGAAGCTGCCAGGCCGCCACCATCGCCAGCGCGCACAGGGCGGCCAGCATGAAGAAGGTTTCATTGAAGGCGGCCAGCCGCGCCGGGCTGGTGCTGGCGTTGGCAAACGAGTCGCCATGCGCTGCCAGGCGCCACTCCAGCACAATGCCGCACAGGCTCACGCCGATGGCGCCGCCCAGCATGCGCAGAAAGTTGATGGCGCTGGCGCCCTGGGGCAGCAGCAGCGCATGCAGCGGCCGCAGCGAGCCGAGGTTGAGCGACGGCAAGATAAAGCCCAGCCCGATGCGCCCCAGCGTGGCCCACAGCACCAGCAGCCACAGGGTCGACGTCAGCGTGACGGTCCCCATCAGCGCGAACGAGGCCGCCAGCAAGGCCAGGCCGGTGCTGACCAGCAGCCAGGTCGGCTGCTGGTCGGCCAGCCTGCCCACCCCCGCGATGGTGACGGCCAGCACCAGGCCGGCCGGCAGCAAGATGGTGCCGACATGCGACGCTGACAGGCCCAGGCCCAGCTGCAGGTAGAGCGGCAGCAGGTAGGTGGAACCAAACAGCGCCGTGCCGTAGATAAAAGCCACGACGCTGCCCATGGCGAAGGGCCGGTAGCCAAACAGCGCCAGGTTCATCAGCGGCGCGTGCCCGCCGGCAGCCAGGCGGCGTTGCCAGCCAATGAAGGCCGCCAGCGCCAGCGCGGCCGCGCCCAGCAGCGCAGCGGCCTGCGACGCGCTGCCGCCGTGTAGTTCGACCAGGCCGTTGAGCAGGCACAGCGTGCCCACGGCGCCCAGCAACAGGCCGCGCCAGTCAATCATGGCGCTCTTGGGGTTGGCCGCCACGCCGCCGGGCGCCGTGACCGGCACATAGCGGTAGGCCATCCAGAGCGACAGCAGGCACAGCGGAACCACCATGAAGAAAATCGAGCGCCAGCCGAACAAGTCGACCAGCAGGCCGCCAATGCTGGGGCCGAGGGCGGGCGCCAGCACCACGCCCATGCCAAACAGCCCGCTGGCGCGGCCCTGCTCATGCGGCCCGAAGGCGCGCATGATGATGATCGCTGGAATCGGCTGCACCACGCCCGCCGCTAGCCCCTCGGCCACGCGTGCGCCCAGCACCAGCCCGAAATGGTTGGCCAGCCCGCCCACCACGCCGCCCGCCATCAGCAGCAGCATGCAGCCGACGTAGGTGCGGCGGTAGCCGTAGCGCGCCAGCAGCCAGGGCGTGGTCAGCATGGACACCGTCATGGCTACCATGAAGCCCGAGCTGACCCACTGCGCGCGTTCCTGCCCCAGCGCAAAGTGCTGGCTCATGTCGGGAATCGCCACGTTGACGATGGTGGCCGACATGATTGACGCCATGGTGCCGATCATCACCGACAACAGCAGCAGCCAGCGGTACCGTGGACCGTGGCGCGCCTGCATGTCGGCAAGCGTGAAAGCAGGGGGCGTGCGCAAAGGGGGAGCTTGCGATTAGTTTTGCGGTTCCGACCAGAGCCTGCCGCCGGTCGCCCAGTTCTCGCGCTTGATGTCGGTGATGATGATGTCGACCGAGTCGGGCTTGCCGCCAAGGATTTCAACGCTGACGCGGGTAATCGCTTCGGCCAGCTTTTTCTTTTGCTCGATGGTGCGGCCTTCCATCATTTCGACATGGTACGTGGGCATGGTTTCCTTGGGGTGAGTGGATGAATGTTCAAGGGTAGATGATAAAAGCAGATCGCGCGCAACTTGTCGGCCTGCCGGCCACTCGCCCTATAAATGCCGGGCTTGTCAGTCTGCGCCGACAGGCAGACAAGCCCGGGCGCCGCTGCCATCGCGGCGGGCGCGTGGGACACTGGGCATTTCGAGTGTTGGCGCGTTTTGCCGCCCAACGCCGCAACCCCCGGTAAAGCCCTTGCTGCCCAACACCCCTTCCGGCCCCGCTGCGCCGCCCTTGCCCCTGCTGGCTGGGCGCAACTACCACTGCCAGTGCGGCCAGCCGGTCTTTTTTCGCAACAGCACCTGCCTGGCCTGCGGCACGCCGCTGGGCTACGACTGCGCGCGCGGCGTGCTGCTGGCGCTCCAACCCGGGCCGCAGCCCGGCGCCTGGCAGGAATGGCCCGCGCCTGGCGCGCTCGCTGAGGCTGGCGCGGGTGCGCCGCTCTACAAACGCTGCCTGCATCTTTCAAGCCCGGCGCGCTGCAACTGGCTGATCGCGCTGGACGACCCCCAGGGCATGTGCCGGGCCTGCCGGCTCAACCGCACTATTCCCGACCTGAACAACCCCCAGCAGCCGGACAACGGCGAGCTGTGGGGCAAGGTCGAGCTGGCCAAGCGCCGCCTGGTTTCTGCCCTGATTCTGCTCAAGCTGCCGGTGGCGTCCCGCATCAGCGAAGACCCCCGGCGCGGGCTGATGTTTGATTTTTTGCGTTCCCCCACCTATGGCCCGCGTGTCCTGACCGGGCACGACACCGGCCTGATCACGCTCAATATCGACGAGGCCGATGACGCCAAGCGCGAAGCCGTGCGCCAGTCCCTGCGCGAGCCCTACCGCACCTTGCTGGGCCATTTCCGGCATGAGGTGGGGCACTACTACTGGGACCGGCTGGTCGCCGGCACCCCCTGGCTGGAGGGCTTTCATGCGCTGTTTGGCGACGAGTCCGTGGACTACGCGGCCAGCCTGCAGCGCAACTACGCACAAGGGCCGCCCGCCGACTGGCCGCAGCATTTTGTCAGTGCCTATGCCAGTACCCATCCGTGGGAAGACTGGGCCGAGTGCTGGGCGCACTACCTGCACATGCGCGACGCGATTGACACCGCGCTGAGCTTCGGGCTCAGCGTGGACCGGTTCAACCTGGAGTTCATGCCCTTCACGCAGGAGGCCCTGTTCCCGCCCGGGCACCCTGACGCCGAAGAATTCCTGGCCCTTCTGAACCACTGGACCCGGCTCACC
>JAUSDK010000011.1 GCA_030650875.1 Polaromonas sp. | reverse complement strand
AAATTTCGGTGGCCAAATTATTAAACTTCGTGTTGTACGATTGATTGAATACTTTGTTGAACTATTGGTTGAACGGGGCATAGGCGCTTGTTCCTGGGGCGGCATGCTGCCAACAACCCACCCCATGGCCAAATCCCTGCTTGAACAACTCCCCGACATCGTGGCCAACGGCCGCAAAGAAGCTGAAAAAATCCTGGAGAGCCTTGAGAACCGCCACCGCGTGACGCTGCAGACACGCGAGGTGGTGCTTCCCGCGAAAGACAGCGCGGCGCAGGACTGGATCACGCAGCAGGCACGGACGGGTCAGCGCGAAGTGTTCGCCCCCGGCCAGCGCAGCCTGATTGAACACCCGCAAGCAATGCTGGGGGATGGCGCCACGGTCGATGCACAACCCTGGACCAACCGCCTGATCTACGGCGACAACCTGCTGGCCATGGCCGCCCTGTTGGCCGGCGACGAGCACACGCCGTCCTTGCGCGGCAAGGTCGATCTGATCTACATAGACCCCCCGTTTGACAGCAAGGCCGACTACCGCACCAAGGTCACGCTACCCGGTGTGGAGCTGGAGCAAAAGCCCACGGTGATCGAGCAGTTCGCCTACTCCGACACCTGGAGCGACGGCACGGCGTCGTACCTGGCGATGATCACGCCCCGGCTGATCTTGATGCGCGAGTTGCTGGCGGATACCGGCTCGATCTATGTACATCTGGATGGTCATGTAGGGCACTACGTGAAGATCGTGATGGATGACATTTTTGGCAAAGACAAATTCGTGAATGAAATTGCATGGAAACGCTCTCACGCTCACGGGGACTCTGGACAAGGCGCAGCACACTTCGGACGAGTGACGGAGGGGCTACTGTTTTATGGCCGCAGTGACCATCGGGTCTGGAATCCACCGTACGAACCCTACACCGACGCAATTCTGGATCGAGACTACAAGTACACAGATGATTCCACCGGTGAACGCTATCGATTGATGCCAGTAGATGGGCCAGGCGGGGCCGCAAAAGGAAATCCATACTACGAGTTCCAAGGGGTACGAGGCTACTGGCGTTACTCAGCGGCGACGATGCAGAGTCTTTGGGATCAAGGCGAAATCGTCGTTTCATCAACCGGGCGATCACTGAGTAGAAAAAAGTTTCTCAAGCACGCGAAAGGGACTCCCATCACAGATTTTTGGTCTGACATAAATCGGATTAGTCCAACGTCCAGTGAACGGCTTGACTACCCGACCCAAAAACCAGAAGCCTTGCTGGAGCGAGTGATCCGATCGTCAACAGAATCGAATGGATTGGTAATGGATTTTTTCGGCGGCTCCGGCACCACCGCCGCCGTCGCCGAAAAACTCGGCCGCCGCTGGATCACCACCGACCTTGGCAAACCCGCCTGCATGATCATGCGCAAGCGCCTGATTGACCAGGACGCCAAGCCTTTCCTCTACCAGGCCATCGGCGACTACCAGGTGGAAGCCGCCAAGGCCATGCTGGGGCGCGATTTCCGCATCGGCGACCTGTCGCACATCGTGCTGTCGCTCTATGGCGCGCTGCCGCTGCCGCCCGACGTGAACCCGCAGCGCAACCTGGGGCACATCGCCGGCATGGACTTTGGTGCCAGAAAAGGCAGCAAGACGCTGGTGCTGGCCGACTCGCCCAACAAGCTCACGGGCGCGGCCACGCTCAAGAAGGCGATTGCGCAGCGCGACAACCTGATGGGCGGCTGGGACCGGGTCGTGGTGCTGGGCTGGAACTTTGAGCCCTCGATTGGCGAAGCCATCACCGCGCTGAACGACGCGCGGCTTGAAGTGCTGGTGATTCCGCCCGACCTGATGGACCGGCTCAAGAAAAAAGGCGGCATCGACAAGCTGCGCGGGCAGGTGCGGTTTTCAAGTCTGCAGTATTTGACGATTCACCCGGTGGTGCGGGGAGCCCCTACCCCAACCCTCCCCCAAGGGGGGAGGGAGTCAAGCCAGGAAACGCTGACCGTCAGGCTCAAGAACTACGTGCTGCTGTCGCCCGAAGCGATCAACCTGGACGACGCCAACCGCCTCAAGCTGCAGGCCGTGATCAACCAGGAGCCGCTGGCGCTGATTGAATACTGGGCCGTGGACCCGGACTATGACGGCAAGGTGTTCAGATCGGTCTGGCAGGACTACCGGGGCAACACCGCCAACGATGAAGATGCGCTGCGCGTGGCGACGCAGGCGGTGGTGTCAACCCCTGCCAAAGCCGGCCCGCGCAAGGTGTGCGTGCGGGTGGTGGATGTGTTTGGGTTTGAGGCGGAAGTGGTGGCCACCGTGGGGGCCGCATGAGCAACAAAACGGACCACCAACTCGCCCTCTCCCTTGGCCTGACCGCCAAAACCAACCAGCTCTGCCTGGGCCTGGCGTCCGGTGCGGCTGACATTCTGGAGCTGGTGACACCCACCACCGCCGAGCTGCTGATGTGGTGGTTTAGCGAAGAAATGGTGCTGGCCAGAGGCGGCAATAACGGCGGGCTGAACTTTCACGCTGGGCAAAAGCAAGCGATTCTGAATGCCATCGTCGCGCATGAGGTGCTGGGAAAAGACCATGCAAACTGGACACTGCTGGACCTGTACCGCAACTGCGCGCCCGATGCGTTGCTGACCGGCACGCGACTCAACGAGGTGGCGCAAGCCAAGCACGCGCACCCCAAATACTGCTTCAAGATGGCCACCGGCACCGGCAAAACCTGGGTACTGCAGGCGCTGATGATCTGGCAACTGCTGAACAAGACCGCGGCGCTGGCCGAAGGCCTTGACGACGCGCGCTTTACACGCCAGTTCATGGTGGTGGCGCCGGGGTTGATTGTGTATGAACGCTTGCTCGATGCGTTTTGCGGCAAGCTGGTGGAGGGCGACAACGGTTCGCGCGACTTTGCCAGTTCGGACATGGCCAAGTTTGCCGACCTGTTCATGCCCGATGCCCACCGCGATGCGGTGTTTGCCTTTGTCCGGGGTAACGTGTGCAGCAAAACCGAGATTGGCCTGAAAGCCACAGGCAACGGCATGATCGCCATCGCCAACTGGCATTTACTCAATGAAGGAGACACCGCCGACGAGGTGGACGAACTGGAAACCCTGGGCGCGCCTCTGGAGACGCAACAGGTGGTCAACGCCGTGCTGCCGCTCACCCCCGGCCGCGCCACCGGCAACAGTCTGGACGTGCTGGACCGTCGGTACGCGCGCGGCAATGTATTGGACTTTCTGGCCGGGCTGCCCGAGTTGATGGTGTTCAACGACGAGGCGCACCATATTCATGAGTTCAAGCGCGAAGGCGAGACGACCGAAGTCGAATGGCAAAAAAGCCTGAGCCGCATTGCCGCCACCAAGGGGCGACGCTTTGTGCAGGTGGATTTCTCGGCCACGCCGTACAACGACGTGGGCGCGGGTAAAAACAAGCGCAAGCTGTACTTTCCGCACATCGTCACCGACTTTGACCTGAAAAGCGCCATGCGCGCCGGGCTGGTGAAGTCGCTGGTGCTGGACCGGCGCAAGGAAATCGGCGCGTTGCCGCTGGCGTTCAAGGCCGAGCGCGATGATGACGGCCAGCCTGTTTTAAGCGAAGGCCAGCGCGTGATGCTGCGCGCCGGCCTGCAAAAGCTGCGCAAGCTGGAAACCGACTTTGCCAAAATCGACCCGACGCGCTTTCCGAAAATGCTGGTGGTCTGCGAAGACACCACGGTATCACCGCTGGTGGCTCAATTTTTTCAGGACGAAGGTCTGGGGCAAGACGAGGTCATGACAATTGACTCGGGCAAGAAGGCCGAGCTGGGCGAGAAAGACTGGGCGCCGGTGCGTCAGCGCCTATTCAGTGTGGACCGCCATGCCACGCCGCGCGTGATCGTCAGCGTGCTGATGCTGCGCGAAGGCTTTGACGTGAACAACATCTGCGTGATCGTGCCGCTACGCTCGTCGCAAGCGCAAATTCTGCTGGAGCAAACCATTGGCCGGGGGCTGCGGCTGATGTGGCGTGACGATGAATACACCGACCTGAAGCGCGAAAACCGCGAACGCATCAACGCCGGCCAGGAGCCGGGCAGCCTGCTCGATGTGCTGTCCATCGTGGAGCACCCGGCCTTCCAGTCGTTTTATGACGAGCTGATCAAGGAAGGCCTGGCGGGCACCACGGGCGATGACACAGACAACACCAGCGCGACGGGCGACGTGATAGCGGCAGAACTGCGCGAAGGTTACGCGGCATTTGACTTCGGCATTCCGTTCATCCTGCAAGAGGCGGACGAAGTGCGCGACCACCACGCGCTGGACCTGACCGCCCTGCCCGCCTTCACGGCCCTGTCGGTGGCGCAGCTGACCGGGCTGCTGGGCAAGGGTGACGCCTTTATCTCGCAAGACCTGCAAAGCGCCACGCTGTTTGGCGACTACCGGGTGGACGGCGCGGTGATGAACGTGGGCGGCTACAACGAGTATTTGTCGCGCCTGACGCGGCGCATCAGCCAGGCGCTGAGCGAGCCTGTCCCCAAGGGCAACAAGGTGGCGACCCATCTGGCCAAACCCTACCTGCAGGTGAACACGGCCGAGCTGACGGGCTGGCTGGACGACTACATCTGGACGCAGTTGTTTGACGCGGCCTTCAACCCGATGGCCGGTGAAAACTGGCGCGTGTTGCTGCTGCAACCCGTGGTGGACCACATCACCAAGGTGTTTGCGGTGGCGTTGTTGGAGTCAGAGCAAAAGCATGTGACGGGCCAGACCGAGGTGCATTTGCGCCGGCTGTCCGAAGTGCCGCGCCTGATGATGCGGGAAAGCCATTCGGTGCAGGTCAGCAAATGCATCTACACCCGGCTGGGCTGGCCGGCGCAAAGCGGCGGGCTGGAACGCGCCTTCATTCACTGGGCGCAGGCCGATACGCAGGTTGAGGCGTTTTGCAAGATCAGCGAAAACCGCCACACCTTTGCCCGGCTGCGCTACGTGAAGGACGACGGCCTGCCGGCGTTTTATTCGCCCGACTTTCTGGTGCGCGCGGCGGGCGCGGTCTACCTGGTGGAAACCAAGGCGCAGCAGCAGACCATTCACCCCAACGTACAGCGCAAGCTCCGCGCGGCGCTGGCTTGGTGCGAGCGCATCAATGGGCTGAGTGCCGAGCAGCGCGGCGGCGCCCCCTGGCACTATGTGCTGCTGGCGGAAAACGTGTTGCTTGAATGGCAGGCGAAGGGCGCGCGCCTGGCCGAACTACTGGACTATGCGCGCTTGCGCCCGCTGGCAAGCGCTTCGCTGCAGGGGCGGCTGATTTAATCACGCGCAAATTCAAGTACGAAGTGCACCGTTTGAAAAACGGCTGGGCCTTGCGCCCGCTTTCGCCCCCGGCTAGAAGTTCACGTTATCCCGGCCCTTCAGATTCAACATCTGACGGGCCTCATCGGGCGTGGCAACTTCCAGACTCAGGGCTTCGATCATGTCCCGCGCGCGCTTGACCTGGTCGGCATTGCTTTTTGCCAGCTGGCCCGGGCCGTCCCACAGCGAATCTTCCAGCCCCACGCGCACATTGCCGCCCATGGCCAGCGACTGGGCTGCAATCGGCATCTGGTTGCGGCCAGCGCCCAGTACCGACCAGATGTAGTCGTCGCCGAACAGCCGGTCTGCGGTGCGCTTCATGTGGGCAACATCTTCCGGATGCGGCCCAATGCCGCCCAGCAGGCCAAACACCGACTGGATCAGGAAGGGCGGCTTGATCAGGCCGCGCTCGATGAAGTGGGCGGCGGTGTAGAGATGCCCGATGTCGTAGCACTCGATTTCAAAGCGGGTGCCGTTGTTGGCGCAGCTTTCGAGGATGTGGGCGATGTCCTTGAAGGTGTTTTTGAAAACACGGTCGTCGCTGTTGGCCAGGTAGGGGCGCTCCCAGTCGTACTTGAACTCCTTGAAGCGCTCCAGCATGCCGTACAGGCCAAAATTCATCGACCCCATGTTCAGCGACGCGACTTCGGGCTTGAAGGTATGCACGGGCACCAGGCGCTCGGCGACCAGCATGGTGGGCGCGCCGCCTGTGGTGATGTTGATCACGACATCGGACGCCGCCTTGATTTGCGGCAGGAAGGCCTTGAACAGTTCCGGGTCCTGCGACGGGGAGCCGTCGTCCAGCTTGCGTGCGTGCAGGTGCACGATGGAAGCGCCGGCCTGGGCTGCGCCGATGGCGGCGTCGGCAATTTCCTGGCCCGTGATGGGCAGGTAAGGAGACATGGACGGCGTGTGAATGGCACCCGTGACGGCGCAGGTGATGATGACTTTTTTGGACTTTCTCATGGGGCTCTCCTGGGTAGGTTGGAAGACGTTGTCAATAAAACGGCGCTGCCGGTCAGGGGCGCGCGGGAAAACAGGGTGCCGTGCTCAAACAGACTGCTTGCGCTGGTGCGCGACCAGCGCCATCAGCCGGTTGTCGCGCCAGCGGGCACGCTCGGCCAGCTGGTCGGCCGGCAGAACCGTGCGGCGCTCGGCTTCTATGCTGGCCAGCACGCTGCTGTCCCAGTCGTTGGGCAATTGCCCGCAGGCGACTTCGCGGTAGGTCGGGCCATAGCGCTGCGCGTAATCGACCACGCCTTCGGGTGCGTTCAGGTCGATGGTTTCAAACGGTCCCATGAACGACCAGCGCAAGCCAAGGCCGTCCTTGAGCACCTTGTCCAGGTCTTCCACCGACGCGTAGCCGTTGGCGTACAAATTAAGCGCTTCATTCAGCACCGCCCCCTGGATCCGGTTCAGCAAAAAGCCGGTGATCTCTTTTTTCAGCAGCACGGGCGACTGGCCGGCGCGCGTATACAGGTCGTGCGCGCGCTCGACCACGGCAGGGGAGGTCCACGGTGCGGGGGCCAGTTCCACCAGGGGCACCAGGTAGGGCGGATTCACCGGATGCGCCACCAGGATGCGGTCCTGGCCCGGCAGGCCTTCGGAAAACTCGGAGGCTTTGATCCACGAAGTGGAGCTGGCCAGAATGGTGTCGGGGGCGGCCAGGCGGTCCATTTCGGCAAAAATGGCGCGTTTCACTTCCAGGGTTTCGCGCACGTTTTCCTGCACCAGCGCGGCACCTTCCAGGGCGGCGGCCAGCGTCGCAACCGGGGTGATGCGCGCCAGAACGGTGTCGGGCGCCTCGTCAATCAGGCCGTGCTGCGCCAGATCGCTGATGTTTTCGTGCAGCAGCTTGCGGCACTGCGCCAGGGCTGCAGGGTCGGCGTCATAGATCGCGACGGAGCAGCCCGCGCGGGCAAACACAATCGCCCAGGCGCGGCCGATCAGGCCCGCGCCGACGATGGCAATACGTTCGTTCATGGTTGTTCGTTCCTTGTTGTGCGCATTTGGTCGTCCGGATGCGCCGGTTAACCCAAGTGCTCGACGTTGCCGCAGACCGACAGGCTTTGTCCGGTGATGGCGGCACCGGCCGGTGAGCAGATAAAGATGATCTGGTTGGCGATGTCTTGCGCCGTCACCATGCTGCGCAGCGACACCTTGGACAACAAGCGCTGGCGCATCTCCTCGTGATCAATGCCATAGGACGCGGCCTTGGCGGCGATCACGCGTTCCTGCCGGTCGCCGGCCACAATGCCGGGCAGGATGGCATTGACGCGGATGTGCGAGGGGCCCAGTTCCATGGCCCAGGTTTCGGTCAGCCCGATGACCCCGAACTTGGACGCGGAGTACGGTGTGCGCAAGGGAAAGCCCAGTCGTCCCGCCACCGAAGACAAATTGACGATGGCGCCGCCGCCGGCTGCCTTGAGCAAGGGCACGGCGCGCCGGGTACACAAAAACGGGCCGGTCAGGTTGACCGCGATGGTTTGGCTCCACTGCGCCAGGTCGGTGTCTTCCACCGGGGCGGTGGGCCCGGCAATGCCGGCGTTGTTGACCAGCACGTCCAGCCCGCCCCAGCGGGCGCCCAGCGCGGCGAACATGGCGTCGACCTCGGCTTCGTTCGACACATCGGTGCGGCTCTGGCTGACGCCGGGAAACCGGCTTTTTGCTGCCGCGAGAAAGTCGTCGTTGACATCACAAATATGCACCTCGGCGCCCGCCGCCACAAAGGCCTCGGTGATCGCCAAACCAATGCCCTGCGCGCCTGCGGTCACGACGACGCGCTTGCCATTCAATCCGATATCCATAGAGTGCTCCTGGGTCAAAAAATAGTTACAGCCACAAAATCTGTTTGCGATAGCTCAGGTCGGTGAGCAGGGGTTCTGCGGGGCCGGTATGAAAGACCGCACCCCGCTCCAGCGCAAACACCCGGTCGGCCAGCGCCAGCACCAAGTCCAGGTTGTGCTCGACGATGATGATGGAGACTTCCCGGCGCAGCTGGTCGAACACCGTGAACAGTTCCTGCACCACCGCCGGCGCCAGGCCTTCGAACGGCTCATCCAGCAGCAGCAGCCGGACATTGCCCGAGAGGGCGCGCGCGACCGCCACCATCTGCTGCTCGCCGCCGGACAGGTAGTCGGCGGGGGTGTGCATGCGCTCTTTCAGGCGCGGGAAGTACTGCAGGATTTTTTCTTCGCTCCAGACGGTGCCGTTGCTGCCGTCTGTGGCGCGCGCCAGCCGTCCCAGCGACAAGTTCTCGGCCACGGTCATGCCCGAGAACAGGCCACGGCCCTGCGGCACATAGCCGATGCCCATGCGCGCGATGTCTGGTGCGGGTAGCCCGGCGATGTTGCGGCCGGCGTATTCGATCTGGCCCGACGCCGGCTTCAGCAGGCCGGTCAGGGTCTTGAGCAAGGTGGATTTGCCGGCGCCGTTGCGGCCCAGCAGCGCGACGATCTCGCCTTCGCGCACCTCCAGCGAGGCGTCATTGAGGATGTGGCTTTTGCCGTAGAAGGCATTGACCCCTTCAAAGCGCAGCAGCTGCGGGCGGCTGGTCGCGTCACCCGCCAGGCGGCCGGTGACCGGCGGCGTGCCGGTGCCGGTGTAGATTTCCTGCACCTGCTGGTCGGCCCGCGCTTCTTCAGGCGTGCCCGCCATCAGCACACTGCCCTGGTTCATCACCGTGACTTGCTGCGAAAAGCCGAGTACCCGGTCAATGTCGTGCTCCACGATCAGCACCGGAATATTGCTGGCGATGGTTTTGACCAGGTTGGACACCCGCTCACGCTCGGCGGCGGCCAGGCCGGCCAGGGGCTCGTCCATCAGCAGCACCTGCGGCTTGGAGCCCAGGGCAATGCCCAGGTCGACCAGCCGTTGGCCACCATACGACAATTCGCCGCCCTCGATGTTCTCCATGCCTTCGAGCCCCAGAAACTTCATCAGCTCGGCGGTTTCGGCGTGTATTTCGGGGTAGCTGTCAATGTCGCGCCACATGTTGAACCGCGCCGCATGGCGGGCCTGCAATGACAGCCGCAGGTTTTCATAAATCGGCAGCCCACGGAACAGATTCGTGATCTGGAACGAGCGGGCCAGCCCCTGCTGGCAGATGCGGTGCGGCGGCAGGCCCTGGATCTGCCGGCCATTGAGCTTGACGGTGCCGCGGTCTGGCGCAAACATGCCCGACACCAAATTGAAGGTGGTGGTTTTGCCCGCGCCGTTCGGGCCGATCAAGGCGTGGATTTCGCCTGCCTGCAAGCGCAGGTGTGCATTTTTAACGGCTTGAATGCCGCCGAAGTGCTTGTCGATGCCCTCTATCTCCAGCACGATGCCCTGCTGGGCCTGGGGCCGTAAGAAACCGGGCAGCGGCAAGCCCTCATAGATTTTGCGCAGGCTCATGGCCGCGCCCACTTCCAGCGCGGGTTTGAAGCGCTGCTTCAACTGGGTCCAGATGCCGACCAGCCCGGTGGGCGAAAACACGATGAACGCGACAAAGGCCAGTCCAAACCAGAGCAGCCAGTTCGAGGTCCAGATCGACAAAAACTCGCGGAACAAAATATAGAACAACGCGCCCAGCGCGGGGCCCAGAAAGCTGCGCATGCCGCCCATCACCACCATCGCCAGCAACTCGCCAGAAAACGCCACCGAGGTGGGTTCAGCCGATGCAAAACGGTGATGAAAGGCCAGCAAGGCGCCGGCCAGGCCCGTGACGGCGGCGGACAGCACAAACATGGCCAGCTTGTAGCGGGCCGTGTCGTAACCCTGGAACGTGGCACGTTGTTCATTCTCGCGAATGGCCACCATGGTGTGTCCAAACGGCGAGCGGATCACGCGCAGCAACAGGTAGAGCACGACCAGCCCGATCACGCTGACCGTGATCAGGAACGGGATCGGGTCGTCCAGATTGACCGGCCCCAAGGCAGGCCGCTCCACCCCGCCCAGGCCCGATTCACCCCCGGTGAAGGCGGTCCAGCGAAAGGCAATGGCATAGGTCAGCGCCGACAGTGCCAGGGTCAGCAACGAGAAATACACGCCGCGGCGGCGCAAGATCAGGTAGCCGACGACCGTGGCCAGCAGTGCGACGAACAGCACGGCCATCACGAAGGGGAGCATGATCTGGCCGGGAAACCAGTATTTCTGTATCAGTGCGGCGGCGTAGGCGCCGATGCCGAACCACGCACCGTGGCCGAAAGAGGTCAGGCCGCTATAGCCGACCAGCAGGTTCAGGCCCATGGCGGCAATGGCAAAAATGACGACGTCGGTAGAAGAGGTCAGGGTCAGGCCCATGGCCTGCAGCAGCAAGGGAACGACGATCATCGCGATGGCCGCGATCCATATCGGCTGGTATTTTTTGATCACTTTTCTTTCCTATTCGAATCGTTCGATGCGTTCACCGAGCAGGCCGCGCGGACGGAACATCAAGACCAGGACCATCAGCAGGTACATCGAGGCTTCGCCCGCGGGCGGATAAAAATGAATCGTCACGCCCCGCACCACGCCGACCAGCAGGGCGGCAATGACCACGCCCCAAAAGCTGCCCAGGCCGCCGATGACCACCACCACGAAAGCAGCCGTCATGATTTCCGCGCCCATCGCAGGATGAACGCCAGAAATCGGCGCGAACAAAACGCCCGCCAACGCGGCCAGGCCGACGCCCAGCACGACGATGGCGGTCATGTAAGGCTGCAGGCGAATTCCCAGCACCGCGACCATGTCGGGTTTCTGCACGCCGGCCCGCACCACGCGGCCAAATGCGGTCTTGTTGAGCAACAGCCAGATGCCGGTCAGCACCCCGAAGACGACCGCCAGCATCAGCAAGCGGTATTTGGAATAGAGAAAATCGCCCACGACCACCTGGCCCTTGAAGGCGGCAGGGATGGATGATTGCAGCGGCGACGCGCCCCAGATCATGCGGATCAGTTGCTCGGCAACCATCGCCAGACCGAACGTGAGCAGCAGGCTGAGGATCGGGTCGGCCGAATAAAAGCGGCGCAACAAAACCCGTTCAAACAGCACGCCCAGCAGCCCCACAAGCAAGGGCGAGATGAGGACGGCGCCGCCAAAGCCGACATGCTTGGTCAACTCCACCGCCAGGTAGGCCCCCAAGGCGTAGAACGCGCCATGCGCCAGATTGACGATGCCGCCCAGGCTGAAGATCAGCGACAAGCCCAGTGCAAGCAACAGGTAGTAGCCGCCAACCAGCAGGCCATTGACGACCTGCTCCAAAAGAAATATCAAGTCCATTTGTACTCCACGGCTTCAGAAGGAAACGCACGGCGCCTTGAAGGCCGTGCGCTCGCATGCAACAGCGGGTCACCAGCCGGCAGGTGCCGGCCGGGTCCCGTTTACGCCGACATCGTGCAGGCGTTTTCTGCGCGGGTCGGCGCCAGGATTTCCAGCGAGTCCTTGGGCCCCGGCACGGTCTGGCCCAACTGGATGAAGTCCCACTTGTCTTTGGCCTTGCCTTTCGGCTTGGGGGTGACGGTGTACATCTCCTGCATCAACTGATGGTCCCAGTCGCGGAAATAGCCTTTGCGCGCCTTCAGGATGTCGAGTTGCGCGCCTTTTTCGAAATACTCGATCAGCTTGGCGGAATCCGTCGACTTGGTCGCGTTCATGCCCTGCACCATCGCCTTGAGCGCGACGTATTCGCCCCACGCCTGGTTTTCTGGCGGTTTGCCGTATTTCTTGATGAAGGCAGCGACGAAGGCCTTGGAGCTGGGGGTATCGACATCGTGGTGCCAGATCATGGGCCAGGTCCCGGCGAAGTTATCGGCTCCGGCGCCCCACGCGACCGCCGTATCAAAGCCGAAACCGGCGGTCGGATAAGGCAGGCCGAATTCGGCGTACTGCTTGATGAAATTGGTGATCTGATTGCCGGCCAGATTGGAAATGACCAGGTCCGGCTTGGCCTGGCGGATCTTCAGCAGATACGGACTGAAATCGGTGGCATCGGTGGCCACCAGTTCATCCTGAATAAAGCTGCCGCCATTGGCGTTCACGAAAATCTTGGCAACACGCAGCAGGTCGTGGCCAAACGCATAGTCAGCCGTCAGCCCGAACAACTTCTTGCCCTTGATCATGTTGTCGCGCAGCAAGGCGTTGCCACAGGCCTTGACATAGGTGGTGTTCGCGCCTTCCACATGGAACATGTACTTGTTGCAGCCCTTGCCGCGCAGCTCGTCGGAATTGCAGCCGGTGTTCACGAAGATGCGCTTGTTGCGTCCGGCCACTTGCGCGATCGCCAGACCGGACGCCGAAGAAATTTCGCCGATCAGCACCACCGCACCGTCCCGTTCAAACAGGCGTTGCGCCTTCGAGGAGGCGGTGGACGGATTGACCGAGTCTTCAGAAATCAATTCCAGTTGGCGGCCCATGACACCCCCGGCCTGGTTCACTTCTTCCACGGCCAGTTTGATGCTCATGACCGCGTATTCCCCCAGCGGACCGAGAAAGCCAGTCAGCGGCGTCAGGTGCCCAATCTTGATCTTCTCAGACTGGCTGTGGACGATGGCCGGAAAGCCAAGCCCCCCCAATGCGGCCATTCCCGCGATGGCCGCAGAGCCTGTGACCAGTTGGCGACGACGCGTCGACACAGACTGGTCCACGGCGGAATTCGCAGGCGCGCCGGCTTGCGGCATGGCGCCTGTACCGGCGCTTTGATCCTTGATGCTTGTCGTCATTGTCTTGTCTCCTGTTTTTCACCGTACGCACGTTGTACGGCGACATGGTCCAAATCTGGGCACCGCGCTGCCCCGGCCCAGGCTTTTAAGCGCCGTCCTGGCGTTGATCCAGTACGGCACCCAATCCGCTTCCACAAGGCCTTGCCATTCAAAAAATAACTTTTCAGGGCAAGCAACACTGCCGAAGCAAGATGTGATCAAATATATGTGATCCTATTTTTTGAATCAAGCCGTTGATCGGAATCAGGTGCCAAATCAAGGGAAAACACTTATAAATTAGCCCGCGCCAGACGCGAATCGCGGCTTGTCGGCATCCGTTCCAGCCGACCCGCTTCTGGACATCACATGGATAAAATGCTTTGGTGAAAGACACAAACCCCGCGACCTCCCTGGAAAAGATGCAACCCATCGTCCATCAAACCCTGTCGGCCAGGGTCTACCAGGATCTGCGGGAGATGATCATGTCGGGGCAGCTGCAGCCCGGCGAACGCCTGACGCTGGCCGGCATGGCGGCCGCGCTGGGCACCAGCGCCATGCCGGTACGGGAAGCCATCAACAAGCTGGCGGCTGACAATGCGCTTGAAATCCTGCCCAACAAATCCGTGCGCGTCCCCGTCATGACGCGCTCCGGGTTTCGGGAGCTGGTCGTCATCCGGCTGGTGGTCGAGGGACTCGCCATTGAAACCGCCGCGAAACTGATCACCGCAGCGCAGCTGGCCAAACTCGCCGAACTGGAGCAAGCGTTTTGCCGGGAAATGTCGCTGGGCGAGCCCGACGTCAATCAGATCATTCAAATCAACAAGCAATTGCACTTCACGGCCTACGCCGCAGCGCAAATGCCGGCGCTGAGCAGCCTGATCGAAGGGTTGTGGCTCCGCATCGGGCCGGTGCTCAACCTGGACTTGCGCAATAGCGCTTCAAGGCGCAGGTCGGACCTGCCTTCGATCGCAGCCCACCGCGCGCTGGTCGATGCCCTGCGCGCGGGTGACGGTGCTGCCGCCAAAAAAGCGCTGGCGCTGGACATCAACAGCGCGGCCGAAGTCATCCTCTCGGGAACCGGACTGAAAGAGTCCTGAGCACGCCAGCGTTCTGGCGCTCCCCGTCAGTCGCCGTTGATCGCAGCCCGCTTCACGCCTCTTTGTCCATGCTGGCCAGACGCGTGCTCTTCCAGTACACGTCGTCCCCGCCGTGCATGCGGTTGAGCACGCGCGACAGCACAAACATCAAGTCGCTCAGGCGGTTCAGGTACTGGCGCGGCGTGTCCTTCAGCGCTTCCTCGTTGCCCAGCGCCACCACGGCGCGCTCGGCGCGGCGCGCCACGGTGCGGCAGACGTGGGCCTGCGCGGCGCCGCGCGTGCCGGCCGGCAAGATGAATTCCTGCAGGCGCGGCAGCTGTTCGTTGTGCGCGGCCAGCGCCTCGTCCAGCGCCAGCACGGCCTCGGGTTTGAGCAATTCAAAGCCCGGAATCGACAGCTCGCCGCCCAAATTGAACAGCTGGTGCTGGATCTCCACCAGCAGCGTGCGCACCTCTGGCGGCATGTCCTCGCACAGCAGGACACCGATGTGAGAATTGAGCTCGTCCACCTCGCCCATGGCATGCACGCGCAGGCTGTTCTTGGACACGCGGGTGTTGTCGCCCAGGCCGGTGGTGCCGTTGTCGCCGGTGCGGGTGGCAATTTGCGAGAGTCTGTTGGCCATGGTGTGGTGCTGCGGTTCAGGCAGAAAAGTGAAGTTGTCTGAAAGCCCCGGGAGAACCCGTTAACAAGGTTAATGAAGTTACCCAGGGCAAGAAAATGTGTTGCAATGCGCCCGCCTGTGAACAAGGAAACACCCTGAAAAACTGCTGGCGGCGGCGGGCGGCCTGCGGTGCAATAAGCCTCTGTTCACCCTGAAAGCTTTCCACATGTCCGTGTCCGCAACTGTTAAACGCTTGCCAAAACATTCTATTCCCAACTTTGAAATTTGCAGTGTGCTGCTGCTGGCCGCGCTGGTCATGGGCGCTGCCCATTCCGCGCAGGCCCAGACCACCCCCGCCTACAGCCAGCCTTCGCAGAGGGCGATGTCGGTCACGTCGGTCACCATCCCGCCCAACCAGGCCACCTACCAGGACGTGGAAGCTGCCTTCAAGCGGGCCGACGCCAACCGGGACGGCCAGTTGAGCCGCCAGGAAAGTGAGCATTTCCCGGCGCTGACCCATCGGTTTGAGCAACTGGACCGCAACAGCGACGGCTTTCTTTCGCCCGACGAATTTCATCAAGCCGCCGGGTCTTGAGCGCTCCTGGGCAGCCGCAGGCCGTAAACTGCGCGCTAGCCTTGGAGACCCTTTATGAACGCACCCCTGCCCGACCACCTGCTGCCCGAAATCCGTTTGCGCGACACGCCCCCAGCCCTGCTGGAGGCGCTGAAAGCGCGTTTTTCCGAGCGCTGCTCGCTGGCCCTGGTGGTGCGCGAGCAGCACGGCCGCGACGAGTCGTCATTTGCCGCGCCGCCGCCCGCTGCCGTGGTGTTTGCTGAAAGCACGCAAGACGTGGCCGACGCCGTGAAGCTGGCCAGCCAGTACCGGGTGCCGGTGATTCCGTTTGGCGTGGGCACCTCGCTTGAAGGCCACCTGCTGGCGGTGCAGGGCGGCATCAGCGTTGACGTGAGCCGCATGAACCAGGTGCTGTCCATCAACGCCGACGACCTGACGGTGACGGTGCAGCCAGGCGTGACGCGCAAGCAGCTCAACGAGGCAGTTAAAAGCACCGGCCTGTTTTTTCCGATTGACCCGGGCGCCGACGCTACGCTGGGCGGCATGAGCGCCACCCGCGCCAGCGGCACCAACGCCGTGCGCTACGGCACCATGCGCGAGAACGTGCTGGCGCTTGAAGTCGTCACGGCCAGCGGCGAGGTGATCCGCACCGGCACCCGCGCCAAAAAGAGCAGCGCCGGCTACGACCTGACGCGCCTGATGGTGGGCAGCGAAGGCACGCTGGGCGTGATCACCGAAGTCACGGTCAGGCTCTACCCGCTGCCCGAGGCGATTTCGGCGGCGATCTGCTCGTTTCCGAGCATTGAAGCGGCCGTGCGCACCACGATTGAAGTGATCCAGCTAGGCGTGCCCATTGCCCGCGTGGAACTGGTCGACGCCAAGACCGTGCGCATGGTGAACAACCACAGCAAGCTCGGCCTGCGCGAGGAACCGCTGCTGCTGATGGAGTTTCATGGCACGCCCGGCAGCGTGAAGGAGCAGGCCGAGCTGGTGCAGGAACTGGCCAGCGGCCACGGCGGCAATGCCTTTGAATGGGCCAGCACACCCGAAGAGCGCACGCGCCTGTGGACGGCCCGGCACAACGCCTACTTTGCCGCCATCCAGAGCAAGCCCGGCTGCCGCGCCATTTCCACCGACACCTGCGTGCCGATTTCACGGCTGGCAGACTGCCTGCTGGAGTCGGTGGCCGAGGCCGATGCCAGCGGCATTCCCTACCTGCTCGTCGGCCATGTGGGCGATGGCAACTTTCACTTTGGCTACCTGATCGACCCCAACGATCCGCAGGAGCGCGAAGTGGCCGAGGCGCTGAACCACCAGCTGGTGGCGCGCGCGCTGCGGCTGGAAGGCACCTGCACCGGCGAGCACGGCATCGGCTTGGGAAAGATCGATTTTCTGGTGGCCGAGACCGGCGACGGCGCGGTGGCCATGATGCGCAGCATCAAGCGCGCGCTGGACCCGCACAACATCATGAACCCGGGCAAGATTTTCACGCTCTGAGCGCGGCTTGTTCCCTTGCGCCCGGTCAAGTGCCGGGCACCTGGGCGCTAGACTTTTGGACGCAGCGGCTCCACGCTGCGTGAGACACGACCGGATGGCCCGCCATGAAAACACTCCCACCGCCCCAGCCGCCTGAAGAAATTGAACTCAAGCTCGCGCTGCCCACGCACAAGCCCTTGGCGCTGGCAGAGCGGCTGGCCCGCACACCCTTGCTGGCGCGCCGCAAGCCCACGCAATTGCAGCTGCACAACCTCTATTTCGACACGCCCGGGCAGCTGCTGCACCAGGCGCGGGTGGCCTTGCGGCTGCGCCGCGTCGGCAGCGAGGCCAGCCCGCAGTGGCTGCAAACCCTCAAGATGGGCGGGCGCAGTGACTCGGCGCTGAGCCAGCGCGGTGAGTGGGAAGCGCCCGTGCCCGGCCCTGCCTTGTCATGGGAGGCGCTGCAGGCCACGCCGTGGTCAGGGCTGGACCCGGACGGCAGTGTGTTCAAGGCGCTGGCGCCGTGCTTTGAAACCGACTTCGAGCGCACCCGCTGGACCGTTCGCAAGCGCGACCGCAGCGTGGTCGAGGTGGCGCTGGACATCGGCCATGTCGGGCTGGGCGCGCAGCGCGCGCCGATTTGCGAGCTGGAGCTGGAACTGCTGGCGGGCCCGCCGGGCGCGCTGTTCGACGCGGCCCGGCAAATTGCGCAGAGCGTGGCCGTGCTACCGGCCAACATCAGCAAGGCCGAGCGCGGCTATGCCCTGGCGCTTGGCGCGCTGGCGCTGCCCCGACGCGCCCAGCCGCCGCCGCTGACGCCCGGCATGGCCTTGACCGATGCCGCGCAGTGCGTGCTGCGCGAAATGTTTGCCCAGTTCACCACCAACCTGGACACGCTGCGCACCTCGGACGACCCCGAGGTAGTGCACCAGGCCCGCGTTGGCTGGCGGCGCTTTCGGAGCGCGCTGCGGCTGTTCAGGCCCGCCCTGGCGGCGCACCCCCTGCCTTCATGGCAGGCGCTGAAGCCGCTGCTGTCGTTCATGGGCGCGTTGCGGGATCTGGATGTGGCGCGGACCGACACCCTGCCACCGCTGGCCGAGGCCTACGCGGCCGGGGACGCCAGTCGCGCCGCCCGGTGGGAGGCGCTGGACCAGGCCCTGGCGCAGGCGGCCGCGCTGCAGCGCAAATCGGTGCGCTACGCGCTTGAAGCGCCCGCGCTGGGCGCGGCCCTGCTGGCGACCACCGAATGGCTGGAAACCCTGCCCGGGCCGAGCGGCACCGCTGCTGTCAAGGGCCGCCAGAAAACGCAGCTGCAGCGCTGGGCCAGGCGCCGCATCGCC
>JAUSDK010000001.1 GCA_030650875.1 Polaromonas sp. | reverse complement strand
CTTGACTTCATCAGCGACTACCAAAAACGCTTCAAGGTCGCGCTACGGCCTGGCCTGCCGCGCTTTTGCGGCGGGCTGGCCGGCTACTTTGGCTACGACACGGTGCGCTACATCGAGAAAAAGCTCGAAGCCAGCTGCCCGCCCGACACGCTGGGCTGCCCCGACATCTTGCTGCTGCAGTGCGAAGAGCTGGCCGTGATCGACAACCTGTCGGGCAAGCTGTACTTGATTGTGTACGCCGACCCGGCGCTGCCCGAGGCCTATGCCAACGCCAAAAAGCGTCTGCGCGAACTCAAGGAGCAGCTCAGGTACTCGGTCAGCGCGCCCGTGGTCAAGCCGAGCCAGGGCCACCCGGCCGAGCGCGACTTTGCCAAGGCCGATTACATTGCCGCCGTGGAGCGTGCCAAGCGGCTGATCGAGGCCGGCGACTTCATGCAGGTGCAGGTCGGCCAGCGCATCAAGAAACGCTACACCGAGTCGCCGCTCAGCCTTTACCGGGCACTGCGCTCGCTCAACCCGTCGCCCTACATGTATTACTACCATTTTGGGGACTTCCATGTGGTTGGCGCGTCGCCCGAAATCCTGGTGCGCCAGGAGCAGGTGCAAGAAGGGCAAAAAGTCACCATCCGCCCGCTGGCCGGCACCCGGCCGCGCGCCTCGTCGCCAGAGGCCGACAAGGCGGCAGAGCAGGAACTGATCAACGACCCCAAGGAGCGCGCCGAACACGTCATGCTGATTGACCTGGCGCGCAATGACATTGGCCGCATTGCCAAAACCGGCACGGTGAAGGTCACGGAAGCCTTTTCGGTCGAGCGCTACAGCCATGTGATGCACATCGTCAGCAACGTCGAGGGGATTTTGCTCGATGGCATGACCAGCATGGACGTGCTCAAAGCCACCTTCCCGGCCGGCACGCTGACCGGCGCGCCCAAGGTGCACGCCATGGAGATGATTGACCAGCTGGAGCCGACCAAGCGCGGCCTGTACGGCGGCGCTTGCGGCTACCTCAGCTATGCCGGTGACATGGATGTGGCCATCGCG
>JAUSDK010000286.1 GCA_030650875.1 Polaromonas sp. | reverse complement strand
AAACACCGCGCTGTGGTAGCCCGCCGCTTCAAGCTCTTTCAGCGGGAACTTGTCGTCGCTGAGCTTGAGTTCCTGCAGGCACAGCACGTCCACCGGATTGGCCGCGAGCCAGTCCAGCACCTGCGGCAGCCGCACGGTCAGCGAATTGACATTCCAGGTTGAAATTTTCATGATTTTATGGTTATAGCCCAATGAATTCAGGCATCACTAGCTATTAAAAATAGAGCAATTAAACGGCGTGCTGGCCGGCCGTCCCGCTTTACGCAGCTGCAGCTTTACGGTAGCTGACGAAGCTGAACGCCAGTCCGCCAGCCGTCACATGGTCTTCGTACGCGGTCGCTGTCCATTGCGGCCCCAGTGCAGGGGCAAACGCATCGCCTTCAAAGTCCTGGTCAATTTCAGTGACCTCGATGCGCTCGGCCAGCGGCTCGGCCTGCGCATAGATTTGCGCGCCGCCTATGACCCAGACTTCTTCAGATGCTGCGCACAGGCTTAAAGCGTCCGCCAGGCTGCTGGCCGGTTGCGCGCCCGCTTCTTGCCAGTCGGCCTGCCGCGTAATGACCACATTGGTGCGGCCGGGCAGGGGGCGAAAGCGGGCGGGGAGCGAATCCCAGGTCTTGCGGCCCATGATGACGGGCCAGCCCTGGGTCAGGCGCTTGAAGTGCGCCAGGTCTTCGGGCAGGTGCCACGGCATGGCGTTGTCCTTGCCGATCACGCCATTGGCCGCGCGCGCATAGATCAGGTTGATTCTTGGCATCAGACGGCGACCGGCGCCTTGATGGCCGGGTGGTGCTGGTAGTCCAGGAACTCGAAGTCCTCGAACTGGTAGTCAAAGATCGAATCGGGCTTGCGCTTGATGTGCAGCGTGGGGTAGGGAAGGGGGGCGCGGCTCAGTTGCAGGGCGACCTGTTCCTGGTGGTTGCTGTAAATATGGCAGTCGCCGCCGGTCCAGATGAAGTCGCCCACATCCAGGTCGCACTGCTGCGCCACCATGTGCGTGAGCAGGGCGTAGCTGGCAATGTTGAAGGGCACGCCCAGGAAAATGTCGGCGCTGCGCTGGTAAAGCTGGCAACTGAGCTTGCCTTTGCCGCCAGGATGGGGCGCTGGCGCCACGTAAAACTGAAAAAATGCATGGCAAGGCATCAGTGCCATCTTGTCGAGGTCGGCCACGTTCCAGGCGCTCACGATGATGCGGCGCGAATCGGGGTTGGTCTTCAGGGCCCGGATGACCTCGGCAATCTGGTCGATATGGCCGCCATCGGGCGTGGGCCAGCTGCGCCACTGCACGCCGTAGACCGGTCCCAGGTCGCCGTCTTCCCGTGCCCATTCGTTCCATATGGTCACGCCGCGCTCCGTCAGCCAGTGGTTGCTGCTGGAGCCGGTCAGGAACCACAGCAGTTCCTGGATGATGGACTTGAGGTGCACCTTCTTGGTGGTGACCAGCGGAAAGCCTTCGTTCAGGTCAAAGCGCATCTGGTGCCCAAACACGCTTTTGGTGCCGGTGCCGGTGCGGTCGGCCTTGAATACGCCTTGCGTGTCCACAAGGCGCATGAGATCTTCGTATTGGTGGCGTATGGAGCGTGACATGTAAAACCAAACCAATCAGCCGCCCGGTGGACAGCCAAAAAGCTTGAATTATGCCCTCAACACCCGCCCCGGGTTCATGGTGTTCTGCGGGTCCAGCGCCTGCTTGATGGCCCGCATCATGCCCAGCGCCACCGGCGATTTGTGCTGCTCCAGGTGCTCCAGCTTCAGGCTACCCACGCCGTGCTCGGCAGAGATCGAGCCGCCGAAGCGCGCCACTGAATCGTAGACCAGCGTATTGACGTGTTCTTCATGGTCACGCAGAAACGCCCTGGCATCGCCGTCGGCGGGCGCTTGCACGTTGTAGTGCAGGTTGCCGTCGCCCAGATGGCCAAAATTCACAAGCCGCACGCCCGGCAGGGCGTGCTGGAGCAGCGCATCAGTCGCCTCGACAAACTCGGGAATGCGCGACACTGCAATCGAGATGTCGTGCTTGATGTTCAGGCCTTCCTCGGCCTGCGCCAGCGGAATGCTTTCGCGGATATGCCAGAGCTGGTGCGCCTGGGCCAGGTTTTCGGCAACGACGGCATCCGTGACGCAGCCGTCTTCCAGCGCGGTTTCCAGCAGGCGCTCGAATTGCTCGCGCGCATGCGTTTCGGACTCATGGTCGGAGTTTTCGAGCAGCACGCACCAGGGCGCGTCCTTGAACAGC
>JAUSDK010000279.1 GCA_030650875.1 Polaromonas sp. | reverse complement strand
TCCTGAGTAACTCTCCTCAGGTGCTGGCGCGCAGGTCCAAGAGGTCCAAGCAAAATCAACACTTCCGTTTGGGAAATGGGAAACCTGGCCTTGGATCTGGGCTGCTTTATCTCGATAAGTGGGTGTCCCGTATATTCTCCGCTCAGTAAGTGGGTGTTCTGTATATCCGCCTAACACTAAAAAACCGCCAGAGCTGTTCTGTCGCTTGTCAAAATAATCTTACTAGTTACCAAGCTTGTCAGTTTCGGGCCAAGGCGCAGCCCTGATATCTGGATCGTTGACGGCCTGATTGACCCAGGCTTTCCTGACGGCGTCACATTGCTCAGCAGGAACCATCTTGCACATGCGTCGAAGCCAAAGCTGCGCATCCTCTGGACGACCATTCCACGCAAGGGCAGCAGCCAGTTTATGAACAATGCCTGGCCCCGGATACAAATTGGCGACGCTCAACATCCAGTTCAATTCATCACTGGACATTCCCCGATGAGGTTCAAATCGCGAATAGCGAATCATCTCTCTCAGTTGGGTAAGTAGCAAAACGTCAGGGGGTTCCTTAGGCGTCGAAATTTGGAAATTTGCAAGCTCAAACCGCAGAGCCAGGTAACTGCTCTCCACCCTAGAATAGTCAAGGATGATCAGCGACAAAAGAAGGGTTGAAATGGCCCACAGAAAGACCATGACCCACCGCCCTCCGACCTGCCAGGAAGGCGCCGCCAAGCGCACATCCAGTACCCCAATCACCAGCCCCAAGGGCAGCAGCACGTACGCATAGGACAAGGGGTATTCCAGCATGGCGTGGTTGACAACCACGACAACAAACAGAAGAAGCAAAACTTCTTCGGGTCGCTTGACGGCTCGAAAGCTTCGCAAGAACCACCAGATCAAGGTCGCGCAAAGAATGAGTGCCAAGGGAAGGCCGCACCATAGGACCAAGTCAAGGATGATGTTGTGTGAGTGAGAAAAAAGGATATTCAACGGAGGATGATTTTCAGCAACCTCAAGGTGCGCTCTTGCGATTTGTCCCCACCCATAGCCAAACAAGGGGCGCTGTTGAATGGCATCAATGAATAGCGCCCACACCTGTGGTCTGGTCTCACTGGCAATACGCGCTACATCCTCGATATCGCCAAGCAGCAAGAGGCCGCGCACCCATCCCTTGGCGTAAACAGATACCGCAAAATAACCACTTAGACTCAAAACAAGCCAAGGTGTCAGTCTGCCGCGCCACAGGCCACGCCAATACCAAGCGGCCACAACAGCAAGCATGACCGCGATCCAGGCCGTCCTGGAGCCGGTAAGCGCCAAGCCAAACAGAAGGTAAAGTGCCAAAAACAGGGCACCACTTATGCCAATGTATTTACGCTGAAGACCCCAAGCCGCCGCCAGAAGTCCCCAAAGCAAAAATGTTGCCAATAAATTAGGCTGCCCAAAATTGGCAAAAGGCCGAGCAGGTGTACTGCCCATGTCCCAAAGGAACAAGCGGTCCAGGCCGAACCATTGATGCAATTGCAAACCCACCGACAAGATAGCGGCAATGCCAATGGCCAGAAACAGCCCATCAGCAAGTTGACCCGGGGAAGCAGATTCCCAGCGAGCGCCCACCATCATCGCCAACAAAAAACCCAGTAAATAGGTGGTTACTACCCAAACGCTGCCAATCAGAGGCTGCATTCCTGCTGCATATTGCGCAAAAGGCGTGAACGCTATGGCGGCCGTCAGCAACGCGATGCCAGTAATGGTTGTCTTGCCGGGTACCCGCACCAAAACCGCGACCGTCACCCCCGACAAAAATATGGCGACCCACGTCTCGAGATGGAAAGATGGCCAAGGCAGGTAGTGATTGGGCAAAAGCCAGCCCAAAGCCAAGGCCGAGGCCCACATGATCAGCCAGAAATTTGTAAGTGTCTTTTTTGGAGAAGCCTCAGGGCCTCCAAAAATGGAACGCTGAAGGTAGTGCATCTAGGAATCCGGTTACACATGCAACCTTCCGCTCAACGGAAGACCTTTGAACATAAAAAAGGCTCCCAAAAGGAGCCTTTTATGTAAATTGCAGGAAATTACTTGCAGCTTGCAGGAAGGTACTTGGCATCCATAGTCGTAGTAATGGTCGCAGCAGAAGCTGAATCGGTGGACGTCGCTGCGCGGCAGGTCCAAATCACCTGACCGTTAGCTTGGGCCACACCCGCGAACGCCACGCCCTTGCCGGTGAGTTTCGCATCGGCAGATGAGGCCGCTGCTACGATCCAGCCGTTTGAAGCATCTGTACCCACATACGCCACGCCAGACACCCACTTTGACGATTGGCTATCAACTGCAACGCTAGCAGTGGCAGGCATTGCGGCAAGAACTTGAGCGGCTTCCGAAACAGCCGTCTTGGCAGAAGAACCGGCCAGGATAATTTCAGAAACCTTAGCCCGCACGGTGTAATCCTGATAAGCCGGCAAAGCCACAGCAGCCAAAATACCAATGATCGCCACAACGATCATCAATTCGATCAGGGTGAAACCCTTTTGCACTTTTTGCATGGAACGCTTCATAAAAAACTCCTTGGTTAAAAAACTTGCCGAATACTACAGCAGCTTGCGTGCCAGCCCGTTGAAGCCCTGAAATACCTGTTCTAGCGTCAAAAACCGTAACCAAACTACATTTCTTGACACACAACCTCACAAGTCATGACATTTTTGTCATGCCTCAGCTTGAAAACGGGAAAACCTTCGGCGTTTTGAAAAGGCTATGCGGCCAACCATTGCGCGAACGTCAGTACAGCCGCCCCTCCACAACACCGGCAAGCGCTCACAACTCAAACACCTGGCCCGCCCGCAACTGGCGAATGTCGTGCATCACCTGGTCGCCCAGGGGGTTGGCCTGGTCGAAGCACTGAATCTCGGCCATGATGCGTTCGGTTTCGGCGGGCTTGGTGTGGGTGATGTAGATGGGGTATTTTTTGCCGGGCGCGATGCAGTCGAGTTCGTTGGCAAGCGTGTGGGGTGCCAGGTGCAGGCAGCGCTGGGCCAGGCGGCGTTCGCGGTTGCTGAAGGCGGTTTCTATGACCAGCAGGGCCACGTCCAGCTGGTTCAGGCGGGCCCACAGGGCGGGGTTGCGCTCGGTGTCGCCGGTAAACACCCAGTAGCCCTGGCCGGCGGTGACGGCATAGCCCACTGCTGGCACGGTGTGCACGGCGGGCAGCACTTCGATTTGTTTGCCGGCCAGCTGGAGGGTTTGGCCCAGCGCCAGCGCGTGAAACTGAATGAAGGGTGCGGTGAGCGTGGGAAGGGACGAAAAATCGGGCCAGATCACGTTGTTGAAAATATGCGCTTTGAGCGCGTCTATGGTGGCTTGCAGGGCATGCACCTGCAGCGGCGTACTGCGCCGGGCGGCGACGGCATCCACCATCAGCGGCAGCGCCGCCACATGGTCCAGGTGGGAATGGGTCAGCAAGACATGGTCGATGCCGGCCATTTCATCGAGTGTGAGGTCGCCCACGCCGGTCCCTGCATCCACCAGCAGGTCGTGGTCGAGCAAAAAGGAAGTGGTCCGGCAGTCCCTGGCGATGGCGCCGGAGCAGCCTAGTACACGTACTTTCATGGGGTTTGCGCTAGGCCTCAATCCGGGGTTGCCGCCTTGACCGTTCAGCGGCGAGCCCCTGAACCTGGAAGGGGAAGGTTAAAAAATGGGTGGACGTGACGCGCTGCGCAGAAAAAGCAGCCAGGTGGTGAAGCCTGCAGGCCCTGCCGCCCGCGGCGCAAAGACACCAGGGCCCACTTTCCGGCGTCGCCTCCAGAAAATTTTCGGCGCGTGACATGCGCAAGGGATTCCGGGGTTTCAATGGGGCCGCAACCACCAACCGTCAGTCCGTGCTTTGCTGCAGGAACTGCATCTGCGTTCCGCCCAGTTCGAGCCGGTCGCCGTGCTTCAGCAACGCCGGCTCTGCACCGACCGTGGCGCCATTGACCGTCAGCTTGGCGCTGCCTTCAACATGGGTCACCACAAACCCCCGGGGTCTTCTGGTGATGGCCGCCACGGCGACGCCGGGCTTGCCGATGGTGGTGACCACCTTGACCAGCGCCATTTCGCGTCCGGCGGCCGCACCCGACAGGACCTTGATGGCCGCCTGGGGGCCCATGCCCGGGGCGGCAACGGTCACCGCTACCGGTGCCGCTACGTGCGGTTCACTGGCCGTGGGGTTCAGGGCCGGGGCGGCGGCTAGTGGTGCGCCCTTGTCAAAAAACTTGATCTGGTATTTGCCAATTTCAATGGTGTCATCGTCTTTAAGCAGTTGCCGTTTAATCGCATGGCCATTGAGGTAGGTGCCGTTGGTGCTGTTGAGGTCTTCAAGGTGGACCTCGCTGCCGGACATTGTCATCACGGCATGCTCTCCGCTGACCGCGAGATGGTCGATGACGACGTCGTTGTAGGGCCTGCGCCCCAAGGTGGTCCGGTCTTTGGTCAGCTGAACCTCCCTGGTCACAACGCCGTCAATGGAAACAACTATTTTCGGCATGGCCAGATCCTGGTTACTTTTAACATGTCAGTCAGCGCCGTATTTTCCCAGTATTCTGGACAGAAGGCCGCGCCGGGACGGGTCTTGTTTCGCGCGCGCGAGCAGTACCGAAATATTATCGCGCCCGCCCGCTTCATTGGCCGCCTCAATCAGCCGTCCGGCCTTGTGCGCCAGCGTGCCGGCGCGCCGGACGATCTCGGCAATGCTGTCGTCGGTGAGCATGTCCGACAGGCCATCGGAGCACATCAGGTAGAGGTCGCCCACGTCCACACGATGTTCATGGACCTCGGCCCGCGTCATGTCTTCAATGCCGAGCGCGCGCGTGACCAGGTTTCGGTTCAGGGAGTTAAAGGCTTGTTCGGCGGTGATCAGCCCGGCGTCCAGCTGCTCCTGGATCAGTGAATGGTCTTTGGTGATCTGCTGCAAGACCTGGCCGCGCAGACGGTAGCAACGCGAGTCCCCGACATGGCCCAGCAGCAACCGGCCTTCCTGAAAAACGCCCACGACCAGCGTGGTGCCCATGCCCGCAAACTCAGGGCTGGCGCTGGCTGCGCTGAAAATCGAGTGGTTGGCATTTTCGACGCAGATTTCCAGCGCCTTGCGCACTTCACGGCCCGTGGCCTGCCGCCCGCCCTGAGAAAGCCAGTGATTCATCTCGGATGTGAGGAAGGCGACCGCCATGCCGCTGGCGACTTCGCCAGCGTTGTAGCCGCCCATGCCGTCGGCCAGAATGCAAAGCCCGGTCGCGGCGTCAAAGGCCAGCGCGTCTTCGTTGTTCTTGCGGGTCATGCCCGCGTGGGTCTGGCCGCAAAAGTCGTAGATCATCGCGCGACGACACCGGGTTGCGTCACCGCACGCGTGGCCACGGTGCAGCATGGCGCCAGCACAAGCGAGCACCTGATGGATGATGTTGCCACGTCCCCCCCTTGTCCTGATTGGTGCGTCGGGCCCGCTTGGAGCGTTTTTGTCGTGCGGGCGTCTACCCTCAAGACCGGGCGCCTGTAAATTCCCCGTTGGCGGACGTTAACAGAGGCGCAGCGGGCGGACAAGTAACTTTCGCACACACCCTACCGGGCTGACCGCACATAAACGCCGCCCCCGCATGGCATCATGCGGGCGGGGCGCCAGGCGCTCAGGCCGCGTCGGCTGGTTTTTGGCGCGACTCCATCACTTTGCCTGCGGCGAGCACAAACAAGGCGCCTGCTACAGCCGCGGCATAGCCCCACATCGGCGATGCCGGAATATAGGGCTTGAGGGCCGGGTCGGTGAATGCCATCTGGCCGGCAATCCAGCCCAGCAGCATGGCGCCCAGCGTGATGACGATGGGGAAACGCTGCATCAGCTTGAGCACCATCTGGCTACCCCAGACGATGATGGGAATGCTGACCAGCAGGCCAAAAATGACCAGCGCCATTTGATGGTCCTGATGGGCGCCTTGCGCAGCACCGGCAATGGCCAGCACGTTGTCAACGCTCATCACCAGGTCGGCAATGATGACGGTTTTGACGGCGCCCCAGAGCTTGTCGCTGGAACTGATGTTGTGATCGCCCTCGCCTTCGGGCTGCAGCAGCTTCACGCCAATCCACAGCAGCAGCAAGGCGCCCACAATCTTGAGGTAAGGCACGGCCAGCAGGGCCAGTGCAAAGGCGATCAGCACGACGCGCAGAATGATGGCGCCCATGGTGCCGTAAATAATGCCTTGGGTGCGCTGCTTGGCGGGCAGGTTTCGGCAGGCCAGTGCAATGACCACCGCGTTGTCGCCACCCAGCAGGATGTCAATCATGATGATCTGGCCCACCGCAAGCCAGAATCCCGCGGTCATGAACTCTTCCATGGAAACCTCTAAAGAAAATTAAAAAACCGATTGTCAGCGAAGACAACCGGTCTGTATGTTGTGGATAACCGCAATGCGCTGCAATTTAAGGCAGCGCAGGGTGCGGCCTGGCACCGCTTACAGCAGGGCTTTGAGCAATTTCGCCATTTCCGACGGGTTGCGCGTGATGGTGAAGCCGCAGGCTTCCATGATTTCGAGCTTGGCATCGGCCGTGTCGGCACCGCCGGAAATCAGCGCGCCGGCGTGGCCCATGCGCTTGCCGGCCGGGGCGGTGACGCCCGCGATGAAGCCGACAATTGGTTTTTTCATGTTGGCTTTGCACCACATGGCCGCTTCGGCTTCGTCCGGGCCGCCGATCTCGCCAATCATGATGACGGCGTCGGTGTCCGGGTCGTCGTTGAAGGCTTGCATCACGTCGATGTGCTTGAGGCCATTGATCGGGTCGCCGCCAATGCCGACGGCGCTGGACTGGCCCAGACCGATTTCGGTCAGCTGCGCCACGGCTTCATAGGTCAGCGTGCCCGAACGGGACACGACGCCGATGCGGCCCTTGCGGTGGATGTGACCGGGCATGATGCCGATCTTGATCTCGTCAGGCGTGATCAGGCCGGGGCAGTTGGGGCCGAGCAGCAGCGTGCGCTTACCGCCAGCGGCTTCCTTGGCTTTCATGCGGTTGCGCACTTCGAGCATGTCCTTGACCGGGATGCCTTCGGTGATGCAGATGGCCAGGTCGAGGTTGGCCTCAACGGCTTCCCAGATCGCGGCGGCGGCGCCAGAAGGCGGCACGTAGATCACCGAGACGGTAGCGCCGGTGGCCTGGGCCGCTTGCGTTACGTTGGCAAAAATCGGGATGCCTTCGAAGTCTTCGCCGGCCTTCTTGGGGTTCACGCCGGCCACAAACGCTTCGCGGCCGTTGGCGTAGTCGCGGCACATGCGGGTGTGGAATTGACCGGTCTTGCCGGTAATGCCCTGCGTGATGACTTTGGTGTTTTTGTTGATATAGATCGACATGCTTGTTCCTAATCGCTTGGTCCGCGCTTACTTGACGGCGGCGACGATTTTTGTCGCGGCGTCGGCCATGGTGTCTGCGGCAATGATGGGCAAACCGGAGTCGGCCAGCATTTTCTTGCCCAGGTCTTCGTTGGTGCCCTTCATGCGCACGACCAGCGGAACGTTCAGGTTGACGGCCTTGCAGGCGGCGATGATGCCGTCGGCGATGGTGTCGCACTTCATGATGCCGCCGAAGATGTTGACCAAAATGCCCTTGACTTCAGGGTTTTTGAGCATGATCTTGAAGGCTTCGGTGACCTTTTCAGCCGTGGCGCCGCCGCCGACGTCCAGGAAGTTGGCCGGCTCGCCGCCAAACAGCTTGATGGTGTCCATGGTGGCCATGGCCAGGCCTGCGCCGTTGACGAGGCAGCCGATGTTGCCGTCCAGGCTGATGTAGGCCAGGTCAAACTTGGAAGCTTCGACTTCGGCCGGGTCTTCTTCGTCCAGGTCGCGGTAAGCGACGATATCAGCGTGGCGGAACAGCGCGTTGGGGTCAAAGTTGAACTTGGCGTCCAGCGCCATCAGGGCGTTCTTGCTGTCGCGGTTCAGCGGGTTGATTTCCACCAGCGACGCGTCAGTGTCCATGTAGCACTTGTAGAGCTTCTGGAAGATGTCCACGGCCTGGGCGGTGGACTCAGGTGGCAGGCCGATGGCGTTGGCGATCTTCGCGGCTTGCTCGTCGCCCAGACCCGTCAGGGGGTCGATGAACTCGGTGATGATTTTCTCGGGCGTGGAATGGGCCACTTCCTCGATGTCCATGCCGCCTTCGCTCGATGCGATGAAGGCCACTTTTTGGGTGGCACGGTCGGTCACCAACGAAACGTAGTATTCCTTCTGGATGTCGGCGCCGTCTTCGATGTACAGGCGACGCACCTTCTGGCCTTCGGGGCCGGTCTGATGGGTCTTGAGCTGCATGCCCAGGATTTCGCCCGCAATGCGCTTGACGTCTTCAATGGTCTTGGCCACTTTCACGCCGCCGCCCTTGCCGCGACCACCCGCATGGATTTGCGCCTTGACCACCCACACCGGGCCGCCGAGCTTTTGGGCGGCTTCCACCGCTTCCTGCACCGTGAATGCCGGAATGCCGCGCGGCACTGGCACACCAAAATTGCGCAAGATTTCCTTGCCTTGGTACTCGTGAATTTTCATGAAAAACCTTCAGAATTCAGTAAAAGAGGGGTGCAACAGGGAATTGGGCAGGGCTGTTGGAAAGGCGAAAAACAGGCCATATCGGCTCAAAACCAGCATGCGAGCGGTTACTGCAGGCAGCAACCCGGAACTGTATCATGCTGCGATGCACAAATCTCGTGTGGATCTTACATAGAGAATAGAGCGAAATTGCCCCGCAATTGCGCCCACCAGGCACCAGTTTTTAGCTGAAAGTACTTTATGCCCAAAATTTTTATCGATGGCGAAGCCGGCACCACCGGCCTGCAAATCCGTGAACGGCTGCAGGCGATGCCGCAGATCGAGCTGCTCAGCATTGCGCCCGAACTGCGCAAGGATGCGGCTGCCAAGCGCGCCCTGATGGCGCAGGCCGACCTGGTGATTCTGTGCCTGCACGACGATGCGGCGCGTGAATCGGTGGCCATGATTGATTCGCTGCCCGGCAAAAAACCCAAGATCATTGACGCCTCGACCGCCCACCGCACCGCGCCGGGCTGGGTCTTTGGCTTTCCCGAACTGGCCGCCGGCCAGCAAGGCGCTGTGGTGGCCGCCGAGCGCGTGGCCAACCCGGGCTGCTACGCCACCGGCGCGATTGCGCTGATCCGGCCGCTGGTCGATGCCGGCCTGATGCCTGCTGATTTCCCCTTGTGCCTGCCCGCCGTGAGCGGCTACTCGGGCGGCGGCCGGCCCATGATCGAAGCCTATGAGGCCGGCACCGCGCCCGCATTTGAGCTGTACGGCCTCGGCCTGGAGCACAAGCACCTGCCCGAGATCATGAAATACACGGGCTTGACGCGTCGCCCGGTGTTCATTCCCTCGGTCGGCAACTTCATCCAGGGCATGCTGGTGCAGTTGCCGCTGCACCTGGACCTGCTGCCCGGCCAGCCGACCGCCGCGCAGCTGCACGACGTGCTGGCCCGCCACTACGCGGGCAGCCAATGGGTCACGGTGCAAGCCGCGCCCGAATCGGGCAAGCTGGACGCGGTAGCGCTGAAAGACACCAACAAGATGGAACTGCGCGTGTTTGGCAACGATGCCCACCGCCATGCGGTGCTGGTGGCGCGGCTGGACAACCTGGGCAAGGGCGCCAGTGGCGCGGCGGTGCAAAACCTGCAGCTGATGCTGGGGATATAGCCCCCACGGTCGCTCACTTCGTGCAGCTTCCTGCCCCCCGAGGGGGCCGCTGCGCCTGTGGCCCGGCATAGCCGGTTCCACGGCCCCTGCTGGGTTTAAGAGGGCCCCTCAATCGTCTTCAGTTGCGCCACCACGCGGCGAATCACGTCGCCGCCAAAGCCGCGCGCGGCCAGAAAGCGCATCTGTTTGGCGCGTCCGGCGGCATCTGGCGCGGGGCCGTCAAACTTCTTGCGCCAGATGTCGCGGGCACGCTCCAGTTCGCTGTCCTTGAGGCTGTTGACCGCCTCGGCCACGGCTTCGGCGCCCAGCCCCTTGTTCAGCAGTTCGTACTTGATGCGCGACGCGCCAAAACGCGCCGCCCGCCGGTTGATGACCGACTCGACCACGCGCGCTTCGCTGATGAAGTCCTTGGCCTGCAGGTCGTCAAGCACCTGCGCCAGCTGGCCCGGCGTTTCCTCGTGGTCTTTGAGCTTGCGCTCCAGTTCGGCGCGCGAATGCTCGCGGCCTGACAGCAGGCGTAGCGCACGCCCCTTGAGCGACAGGCCAAAGCCCGCGCGGGCGGCGGGTTTGGCCTGATTCATGGGCTGGGACGGTATGCAATAGCTATTTGCTTAATAGCTTCTTGCCTCCGCCAGCATTGGGCCATAGGCACTTTTGGCATAAATATCAGGCTCAGGCCGCAGCTTTCGGGGCCTTCTCCACCTTGGCCGGTTTTGCGGCCTTCTCCGTGCCGTCCGCGCTGTCGGCAGCCGGCACGGCCACGGCGGGCTGCACCAGCGGAATGCCCAACGATTCGCGCACCTTGTTCTCGATCTCGATGGCCAGGACCGGGTTTTCCTTCAGGAACTCACGCGCGTTGTCGCGGCCCTGACCGATTTTTTCGCCGTTGTAGGCGTACCAGGCACCGGCTTTTTCAACGATGTGGCCGGCCACCCCGAGGTCGATCACCTCGCCCAGGCGGCTGATGCCTTCGCCGTACAAAATGTCGAACTCGGCGGTCTTGAACGGTGACGCCACCTTGTTTTTGACCACCTTGACGCGGGTTTCGTTGCCAATGACCTCGTCGCCCTTTTTGATGGAGCCGATGCGCCGGATGTCGAGCCGCACCGAGGCGTAGAACTTCAGCGCGTTGCCGCCGGTCGTGGTTTCAGGGCTGCCGAACATCACGCCGATCTTCATGCGGATCTGGTTGATGAAAATCACCATGCAGTTGGCTTTCTTGATGGTGGCGGTGAGTTTCCTCAGCGCCTGGCTCATCAGGCGCGCCTGCAGGCCGGGCAGCGAGTCGCCCATTTCGCCTTCGAGTTCGGCCTTGGGCGTGAGCGCCGCGACCGAGTCGATCACGATCAGGTCGACGGCGCCGGAGCGGACCAGCGAATCGACAATTTCAAGCGCCTGCTCGCCGGTGTCGGGCTGGGAAATCAGCAGCTCCTGCAGATTGACGCCGAGTTTTTGCGCGTACTGGATGTCCAGCGCGTGCTCGGCGTCAACAAAGGCGCAGGTGCCGCCGATTTTTTGCATTTCGGCAATGACCTGCAGCGTCAGCGTGGTTTTGCCCGACGACTCGGGGCCGTAGATTTCGACCACCCGGCCGCGCGGCAGGCCGCCCACGCCAAGCGCGATGTCCAGGCCCAGCGAGCCGGTGGAGACCACCTGGATGTCTTCAATCACTTCGCCGGCGCCCAGCTTCATGATGGTGCCCTTGCCAAACTGCTTTTCAATCTGGGCCAGCGCGGCTTGCAGGGCCTTGGCTTTTTCGGTGTTCAGGGCTGGGTTGGGTTTGACCGGTGCGTCCATGAAAATCTCCTTGAAAATCAATGATGTAAAAAAGTTTTGGCGCGCTTTGCAGCGTTTTCCGGCGGGGGCCTGGCGGCACAAGCTGGATGCATGACCAGTACTTTATGGGCCTCATTGAAATAAGTAAACCCTATTTTTAGTCAGTTTGCCTGACTGATTGAGGCCCATAAAGTAACATGGACAAATGCAACAAACCGACATGCAACCGCCCCCGCAAGGCACCGGCGACCCGGGCTGGCGGCAGACCCATCTGGGGCGCCTGCTGGGCCACGCGCTGCGGCGCTTTGACGAGCGCGTGCTGGTGCTGATGGCCCGCAACGCGCTAGTGCCGCTGGCGCTTTCCAACCTGGCCGCGCGCGGCCAGGTGGGTGCGGCGCACATCCACATCACGCGCCACCTGGCCGTAGAAGGGTCGCGGCTGACCGACCTGGCGGCAAGCGCCGGCATGAGCAAGCAGGCCATGGGCGACCTGGTCGACCAGTGCGAAGCCTGGGGCCTGGTCAGGCGGGTGCCCGACCCGCACGACAAGCGCGCCCGGCAGGTGCTGTTCACCGACGCAGGCCTGCTGTGGCTGGACGCCTTCAAGGGCGCCGTGGCGCAGGCCGAAGACGAATTCCGGCAGGCGGTCGGCCAGGACGTGGCCACCGTGGTGGCGTTGGGGCTTGAAGCGTATTGCGGGGCCTAGTCTGGGTATGGCACGCCAGCCTCCTGCTGCCGGAAAAGCCTAGAATTCGCCCGACAAACAACACCGGCCCGCCGAGCGTGAAGCAGGCCGACATTAGGGAGACAAGCATGCGAATTTTGATTGCCGAAGACGACCAGGTGCTGGCCGATGGCCTGCTGCGCACCCTGCGCGCGTCAGGCGCCGCCGCCGACCACGTGGCCAGCGGCACCGAAGCCGATGCCGCCCTGCTGACCAACACCGAATTCGACCTGCTGATTCTGGACCTGGGCCTGCCGCGCATGCACGGGCTGGAGGTGCTGAAACGGCTGCGGGCGCGCGGCTCGGCCCTGCCGGTGCTGATCCTGACCGCCGCCGACAGCGTGGAAGAGCGCGTCAAGGGCCTGGACTACGGCGCGGACGACTACATGGCCAAGCCGTTTTCGCTGCAGGAGCTTGAAGCGCGCGTGCGGGCGCTGTGCCGGCGCGGCATGGGCGGCGCCAGCAGCACCATCAAGCACGGGCCGCTGATTTACGACCAGGCCGGGCGCGTGGCCACCATCGACGGCCAGATGCTGGAGCTGTCGGCGCGCGAGCTGGGGCTGCTCGAAGTGCTGCTGCAGCGCGCCGGCCGGCTCGTCAGCAAAGACCAGCTGGTTGAGCGCCTGTGTGAATGGGGCGAGGAAGTCAGCAACAACGCGATCGAGGTCTACATCCACCGCCTGCGCAAGAAGATTGAAAAAGGCCCGATCCGGATCGCCACGGTGCGCGGCCTGGGTTACTGCCTCGAAAAAATCCCATGAATGTAGCCCCCACGCTCCCCACTTCGTGTGGTTCGCTGCCCCCCGAGGGGGCCGCTGCGCCTGCGGCCCGGCAAAGCCGGTTCCGCGGCCCCGGCTGGATGAGGCGGGGACAGCGCAGTACGCGAAGCGACAAGCGTGGGGGTCATCGGCCGCAGCGCCGGGCCGCCCCAAGCCAGGCCAGCCCCCTCGGGGGGCAGAGAGCTACACGCAGTGAGCGAACGTGGGGGCCTATTTGGGTTTAAGACTTTTCCAGCGCGAGCGGCGCAGCCTGTTTGGCGAGATCCTTGACTGGATGCTGACGCCGCTGCTGCTGCTGTGGCCGATCAGCCTGACGCTGACCTGGCTGGTGGCACAAAACATTGCAGGCAAGCCGTTTGACCGGGCGCTGGAATACAACGTGCAGGCGCTGTCCAAGCTGCTGGTAGTCAAGAACGACAAGGTCCAGTTCAACCTGACCGCGCCCGCGCGCGAGATTCTGCGCGCCGACGACACCGACCTGGTCTACTACCAGGTGGTGGGCATGCACGGGGAGCATCTGGGCGGCGAACACGATTTGCCGCTGCCGCCGCCCGAGGAGAAAAAACCCATCAACGGGGAAGTGCGGCTGCGCGAAGACGTGATCCAGGGCGAGGCGGTGCGCGTGGCCTACACCTGGATCACGATGGACGTGAAGGGCGCCACGCCGGCATCGCATCCGGTGCTCGTGCAGGTGGCGGAAACGCTGGAAAAGCGCAAGACACTGGCCACCGAAATCGTCAAGGGCACGATGGTGCCGCAGTTCGTGACGCTGCCGCTGGCGGTGCTGCTGGTGTGGCTGGCGCTGGTGCGCGGCATCAAGCCGCTGGCGCAGCTTGAAAAGCGCATACGCGCCCGCAAACCCGACGACATGAGCCCGCTCGACGACACCACCGTGCCCGAGGAAGTGGCGCCGCTGGTGTCGTCCATCAACGATTTGCTGAGCCGGCTCAAGGTGTCGCTGACCGCGCAAAAACGCTTCCTGGCCGATGCCGCGCACCAGCTCAAGACACCGCTGGCGGGCCTGCGCATGCAGGCCGACCTGGCGCAGCGGGAAACCGATGCCGACGAGCTCAAAAAATCACTCAAGCATATTGGCCTGGCCAGCGTGCGCGCAACCCACACCGTCAACCAGCTGCTGGCCATGGCCCGCGCCGAAACCACAGGCCGCAGCCTGGCCAAGCAGCGCGTCGACCTGGTCGACCTGGTCTCGGAAGTCATGGCCGACACGGTGCCGCGGGCGCTTGAAAAGAATATTGACCTGGGCTATGACGGCCCCGCCAGCGGCCAGCCGGCCACCCACCTGGAAGGCAACCCGACACTGCTCAAGGAACTGGTGCGCAACCTGCTGGACAACGCCGTCAACTACACGCCCGAAAAAGGCCAGGTTACGCTGCGGCTGCTGACCGACCGTTTCAGCGGCGTGCTGGTGCTGATCGTGGAAGACTCGGGGCCGGGCATTCCGGAGTCCGAGCGCGAGCTGGTGTTTCAGCCCTTTTACCGCGCGCTGGGCACCAATGTCGACGGCTCCGGGCTGGGGCTGGCCATTGTGCTGGAAATTGCCCAGCAGCACAGCGCCACCATTTCCATCGAAGACGCCTGCCTGCCCGGGCACACGGAAACCCCCGGCGCGCGGGTGGCCGTGCGCTTTGCCGGCACGGCGCCCAGCCACGCCTGAAGCACGACCAGGCGGCGCCGTCCTATACCGGAGCCGCGCATACCGGTGCACACTGTGGGCAAGCAGCAACGATGGAACCGACCTGAACAAACAGGCGCCATTGCGGCAACTCACCCCCGTTTTGACAGGCCTCGTTGCGTTCACAACACCTGCACGCGCCCGCCGCGAAGGAGCACCATGCCAGCCGCCAGCCGCCTCAAAATAGGCCTTTCCGCCTGCTTTTCACACGCCGACCCGGCGCGTTCCCTGTTCACCGGCAAAACGCTGCAGTACGTCGAGCAGACGATTGCGCACTGGCTCATGTCCTCGGGGGCCATGGTCGTCATGGTGCCCTGCCCGACCGGCAGCACGCAACGCGGCGACGTGACCTACGCGCACTACGCACAGTGGCTGGACGGCCTGGTGCTGCATGGCGGGGCCGATGTCTGGCCCGGCAGCTATGGCGAAACGCCGCTCAAGGAACAATGGTCGGGCGACCGCCTGCGCGACGACTATGACAAGGCCCTGGTGGCCGCCTTCGAGGCCGTCGGCAAGCCGGTGTTTGGCGTCTGCCGCGGCCTGCAGTTGCTCAACGTGGCCTTTGGCGGCACGCTGTACCAGGACATTCAGACCCAGGTGCCCGAGGCCTTTATTCACCGCGACGCCAGTACCTACGACCAGAATTTTCACAGCGTCGACATCGTGCAGGGCTCGCGGCTGTCGGCGCTCTACCCCGGCGTGGAGCGGGTGCGTGTCAACAGCATTCACCACCAGGGCATCAAGGACCTGTCGCCCGAGTTTGAAGCCGAGGCCTACAGCGTAACGGACGGCATCGTGGAAGCGATACGCCGCAAGGACCGGTCCAAAAGCTATATTGCCGCGCTGCAGTGGCACCCCGAGTTCCACCAGGCGGGCTCGGACACGATTGACGACGGCGCCGTGCTCAATGACTTCCTGACGGCCGTGGCCGCCGCCAAAGACGCCCAGAGCCTTCGCCAAAAAACGCTGCCGCTGCTGGCGTCCTGAACCGGGGCCCGCCTCAACTCAGGTGCTTGCCCACAATCCCGGCCAGCTCGAACATCGTCACCTGCGGCTTGCCAAACACCGCCAGCAGCTTGGCATCGGCATTGATGGCGCGCTTGTTGGCGGCGTCCTGCAGGCCCTCGGCCTTGATGTAGTCCCACAGCTTCTTGATGACCTGGGGGCGTGCCACCGGCTCGGTGCCAATCACGGCGGCCAGCGCGTCGCTGGGCTTCAGGCCGGCGCCGGGGGCCGTGACGCGCGCGGCCTTGGGCTTGGCGACTTTGACGGCTGCGGCTTTGGGCGCGGCTTTTTTGGCGGCCACCTTCCTGGCCGCAGGCTTGTCACCGGCGGCCTTGACGGCCACGGTTTTGCCGAAAGGGGTCTTGATGGTGGCTGACTTGGCCGGCGCCGTTTTGCGCGGCGGAAACTTGGACGGCGCAAACTCAAAGTTCACCTTGCCCGCTTCCTTGTCCCAGGCCAGCATGGCCTTGAAGGGGCGGCGGGTGCGCATGGACACGAACTTGTCGAGCAGGTCGGTCTTGCCGGTTTCCAGCAGCTTGACCATTTGCTCGCGCTCAATGGGCTGCTGCAAGATGACCTGGCCGGTCTTGAAGTCGCAGCTCGGCGTGGGCTGCGCCTGGGTGGGCACGGACTTCTCGCAAATGTAGTTTTTGCCGAGTTCGTAGACGGCGCTGCCGCACTTGGGGCAGGGGCCCAGCGAGGGCTGCTCGCCCAGGTCCACGATCTCGCCCGACTCGGCGTTCTTGTCGTCGCCAAAATCGAATTCGAGCTTGTAGTTCTTGGTTTCCTCGTCGAACTTGATCACCATTTCAGCGGTGAAAGGCCAGCCCGCCTTGGACCTAAAACCCTCCAGCGGCCCGATCTTGCGGTCGCGCAGGAACTGCTCGACTTCGGCTGTTTCAAAGGTCCGGCCGGCCGGGGTCTTGCCAAATGAAAAGCCGCAGCCGTGGTCATTGGGATCGCCCGCCTTGCCGGTGCAGGTGTAGCGCCGGTAGTTTTCCTTGATCACGCCGCCGCAGTTGGGGCAGGGCGCGCTCAGCGTGGCGTAGTCGCCCGGAATGGTGTCCTTGTCGTAACCCTTGGCCTTGTCGACCAGGTTCTTGGTCATGGCGGCAATTTCGGCCATGAAGGTCTCGCGGCTCAGCTTGCCGTGTTCCATCTGCGCGAGCTTGTACTCCCACTCGCCGGTCAGGTCGGCGCGCGAGAGTTCTTCCACGCCCAGGCCGCGCAGCAGCGTCATGAGCTGGAAGGCCTTGGCCGTCGGGATCAGTTCGCGGCCTTCGCGCAGCATGTATTTCTCGTTGATCAGGCCCTCG
>JAUSDK010000271.1 GCA_030650875.1 Polaromonas sp. | reverse complement strand
TCGGCCCCGACCAGGCCGGCCCGGTCCAGCGCAAACACCACCGGCAGGTTTTGCAGCGCCACGTCGTGAATCAGCTGGTCGTAGCCGCGCTGCAAGAAGGTTGAGTAAATCGCCACCACGGGCTTGAGCCCTTCGCAGGCCATGCCGGCGGCAAACGTCACCGCATGCTGCTCGGCAATGCCGACGTCATGGTAGCGGCCCGGAAAGCGCTGGTGAAACTCGACCATGCCCGAACCTTCGCGCATGGCGGGTGTGATGCCGACCAGCCGGATGTCTTGCTCGGCCATGTCGCACAGCCAGCGGCCAAATACCTGGGTGAAGGTCTGCTTGGCGGGTGCAGTCGATTTTTGCAGACCCATGGCCGGGTCGAACTTGCCGGGGCCGTGGTAGGCAATCGGGTCGGCTTCAGCCAGCTTGTAGCCCTGGCCTTTTTTGGTGACGACGTGCAAAAACTGCGGCCCCTTGAGGTGCTTGATATTTTCCAGCGTGGGAATCAGCGACTCCAGGTCGTGGCCGTCAATCGGTCCGATATAGTTGAAGCCGAAATTTTCAAACAGCGTGGCCGGCACCACCATGCCCTTGGCATGCGCCTCCAGGCGTTTGGCCAACTCCAGCAGCGGAGGCGCCACCTTGAGCACCTGCTTGCCGACATTTTTGGCTGATGCGTAAAAGCGCCCGCTCATGAGCTGGGCCAGGTAGCGGTTCAGCGCGCCCACGGGCGGGCTGATGCTCATGTCGTTGTCGTTCAGCACCACCAGCAGCTTGCAGTCGTCATGCACCCCAGCGTTGTTCAGGGCCTCAAACGCCATGCCGGCGCTCATGGAGCCGTCACCAATGATGGCCACGGCGTGCCGGTCTTCACCCTTTTGGTGGGAAGCCAGGGCCATGCCCAGCGCCGCCGAAATCGAGGTGGACGAATGGGCCGTGCCGAAGGTGTCGTAGACGCTTTCATCGCGCCGCGGAAAGCCCGACAGCCCGCCAAACTGGCGCAGCGTGCGCATGCGCTCGCGCCGGCCCGTGAGGATTTTGTGCGGGTAGGTCTGGTGGCCCACGTCCCACACCAGCCGGTCATCCGGCGTGTTGAACACATAGTGCAGCGCCACCGTGAGCTCCACCGTGCCCAGGTTGGAACTCAAATGCCCACCCGTTTTGGACACGCTGTCGATCACAAAGGCGCGCAGTTCGTCGGCCAGCGCCTTGAGTTGGGGGCGGGGCAGCCGCCGAAGGTCAGCAGGGCTGTTGATGGTTTCAAGCAATTTGTACATCGTGGCGTGTTGGTTGTGTCGAGGCCTGATGGCGCGTGGCTAGTGCTGGCGGTTGACCAGCATGTCGGCCAGCGCCTGCAAGGCATGGGTATTTTCGAGCCCGCTGGCTTGCAGGCTGGCCAGCGCATGGGCCAGCAGTTGCTGCGCGTAGTCTTTGGAGGGCTGCAGTCCCATCAGCGATACAAAGGTGGGCTTGTCCTGGGCGGCGTCCTTGCCGGCAGTTTTCCCCAGCGTGGCCGAGTCGGCGGTCACATCCAGAATGTCATCGACCACCTGGAACGCCAGACCTATCGCCGCGCCGTAGTCGCGCAGCGCGTTTTGCGCCGCCAGCGCGGCAGCGCCACAAGCCGCTCCCATCATCACGCTGGCCTGCAGCAGCGCGCCGGTTTTGAGGCGGTGCATGTCGTGCAACTGTTCTGAGGTCAAGGGCCGTCCCACGCTGGCCAAGTCTATGGCCTGACCGCCCGCCATACCTTGAAAACCCGACGCCTGCGCCAGCATGCGGCACAGGCGCGCCTGCGTGGCCGCCGCGACCGACGCGTCCTCGGGAGTGAGCAGCTCGAACGCCAGCGCCTGCAGCGCATCTCCGGCCAACAGCGCCTGGGCCTGGCCAAACCGGACGTGCACCGTAGGCTTGCCACGGCGCAGCACGTCGTTGTCCATGCAGGGCATGTCGTCGTGAACCAGCGAATAGGCATGGATCAGTTCAACCGCGCAGGCTGCGCGCAACGCGGCCTGGCCGTTGCCGTCAACGGCCTCAGAGGCGGCCAGCACCAGCAGCGGGCGCAGGCGTTTGCCGCCGTCCAGCACGGCGTAGCGCATGGCCTGGCACAAATCGGCAGGAGCCGGGCCCGCCGCCGGACCGGCGACCCAGCAGGACAAGGCCTGCTCCACGGTGGCCAGTTGCTGGGCGCTCCAGGCGCTCAGCGCAAAAAGGGGAAATTTTTCAGGGGCGTTCAATCGATGCTCTCTTGCGCGGTAGGTGGCGCTGACAATTCCTAAAGCGTTTACTCTTGCACCCAGGGCTTGAGCTCCGTGCCTTCCAGCACCTTGATCTGGGTTTCCACCGCCTCGAGCTTGTCCCGGCAAAACTTCAGCAGTTGCGCGCCGCGCTGGTAACCGGTCAGCAACTGGTCCAGCGGCAACTGGCCCGACTCCAGGCTGGCCACCAGTGCTTCAAGTTCCTGCAGTGCGGCTTCGTAGGTGGGAGGCAATGCCGGGATAGATGCGGAGGAAGTAGAACTTTTAGCCATGGTTATTTAAAGTGAGGACCGATTTTAGGCCGTTGCGGGGATCGCCAGCGCTGCGCGGACTTGCCGCCCCATTATGGAGTGGCCCTCTGACAGGACACCAACAGACGATCCGCGCAGGTACACTCGATCAAAATCTGCTCCAGCTGCCCGCCCCCTCTTCGCTTGAAGCCGGCTTGCGCTGAAAAAGCTTTCGGTACTGCGTCCTCACGCAGGCTGCCCGTTCAGCCTGATGATTTACCGCCCTCTTTAACTGCTTCCAAAGCCTGCTACCGCGGCACGTACACCTACATCGCATGTCTGATCCAAGCCTTCGTTTACTGCAGGCCACCAGCCAACTCCCCATCTCCAGCTATTTTGATGCGGGCCTCTACCAGCGGGAGCAGCAAAAGCTGTTTTCACGCGGGCCGCGTTACCTGGGCCACGAACTGGCCGTGCCCAACCTGGGCGACTATTACGCGCTGGCCCACGAAGGGGATGGCCGTGCGCTGGTGCGCAACGCCTCCGGCATTGAACTGATCTCCAACGTTTGCCGCCATCGCCAGTCCACCATGCTGCAGGGCCGCGGCAACACCGGCAGCAACATTGTTTGCCCCTTGCACCGCTGGACCTACAACACCTCGGGCGAGTTGATAGGCGCGCCGCACTTCCTGGTGGACCCCTGCCTGAACCTGAACCGCTACAAAACCACGACCTGGAACGGTCTCATTTTTGAGGACAATGGCCGCGACATTGCGGCCGAAATGGCGTCGTTGGGCCATAACACCGGCCACATGGCCGACCTGGACTTTTCGGGCTACCAGCTCGACAAGGTGCATTTGCACGAGTGCAACTACAACTGGAAGACCTTCATCGAGGTTTATCTGGAGGACTACCATGTCGGCCCGTTCCACCCCGGACTGGGCGGCTTTGTCACCACCGATGACCTGCGCTGGGACCTGAGCCCGCACTATTCGGTGCAGACCGTGGGCGTGTCCGACAAGCTGGGCAAGCCCGGCACCGACACCTACAAGAAGTGGCACGACGTGGTGCTGCAATACCGCAAGGGCGCGCCCCCCAAATACGGCGCGATCTGGCTCACCTATTACCCGCATGTGATGGTGGAGTGGTATCCGCACACGCTGGTAGTCAGCACACTGCACCCGCAGGGGCCAGACAAAACCCTCAATGTGGTGGAATTTTTCTACCCCGAGGAAATCTGCGCCTTCGAGCGCGAGTTCATCGAGGCGCAGCAGGCCGCCTACATGGAAACCTGCGTGGAAGACGACGAGCTGGCGCTGCGCATGGACGCCGGCCGCAAAGCGCTGATGCTGCGCGGCGACAACGAGTTTGGCCCGTACCAGAGCCCCATGGAAGACGGCATGCAGCACTTTCACGAGTGGTATCGCCGTGAAATGGGCGCCAGCAAAACCACACAAATGATCTAGACCCGGATTTTGCTACATTTTTTATAGCAACTAATACCCAACGGTAAACGGCTAGAACCACTTTTAATTTATAAATTCCGCACGATGCAAGCTGTCTGGATGCTTCTTTCCGCCTTCTTCTTTGCCTCCATGGGGGTGGTGGTCAAGATAGCTTCCGGGTATTTCAACAGCGCCGAGCTGGTTTTTTACCGCGGCGTGGTGGGCATTGTGCTGATGGCCGCTTACGCCCATGTGAGCGGCACCTCGCTGCGCACCGCCCTGCCTGCCATGCACGCCTGGCGCAGCGCGATCGGCGTGGTGTCGCTGTCGGCCTGGTTTTACGCGATTGCCCACTTGCCGCTGGCCACCGCCATGACGCTTAACTACATGAGCAGCGTCTGGATTGCCGCTTTTCTGGTGGGCGGCACGTTGATGCTGGGGAAATCGGGCCAGAAAGGGCCGAGCCAGGGGCCGCTGGTGATGGCCATTTTGTGCAGCTTTGCCGGCGTCGTGATGCTGCTGCGCCCAGCCATGGACCAGAACCAGATATTTGCCGGCCTGATCGGGCTGATGTCGGGCCTGGGCGCCGCCTTTGCCTACATGCAGGTCATGGCCATTTCGCGCATGGGCGAGCCCGAAACGCGCACCGTTTTTTACTTTGCTGTCGGCACCGCCGTGGCGGGCGCGGCAGCCATGCTGTTCACCGGCCTGTCACCCTGGAACTGGTGGCATGCGCTGTGGCTGCCGCCGCTGGGCCTGCTGGCCTCGCTCGGCCAGTTGTGCATGACGCGCGCCTATGCCATGTCCAAAAATCACAGTTCCACGCTGATGGTGGCCAACCTGCAGTACGCCGGGATTGTATTTTCCGCCCTGTATGGCTTGCTGGTATTTGGCGACAATATCCCGCTGCTGGGCTGGGCCGGCATGGCGCTCATCATCGTCAGCGCGATTGGCGCCAGCATGCTGCGGGCACGCGCCGCACCAAATGCCCCCGCCGAAGAACACTGAGCCGCGACCCAAGGACCCCAAGATGACCTACACCACCCTGATTTCCCCCGAACAGTTGCAGGCGCTGATGGCCAGCGGCCAGCCTTTGCGCGTGTTTGACTGCAGCTTTGAGCTGATGCAGCCGCATGCCGGCAAGCAGCAGTTTCTGGCGTCCCACATTCCTGGCGCCGTTTACGCGGACCTGGACACTGCGCTGAGCGCCAGGCACGGCATCAATCCGTCGAAAATCGGCGCCGAAAGCGTGATCCCGGCCACCGGCATCGACGCCCCCGCGTCAGGCGGGCGCCATCCGCTGCCCACGCGCGAGAAATTTGCCATCTGGCTTTCCAGCGTCGGTTTTTCCAACGACATGCAGGC
>JAUSDK010000269.1 GCA_030650875.1 Polaromonas sp. | reverse complement strand
CACGGCGATGGAGCTGGACATCGCAAAACACCACCCCGACGCGACCCGGCAGGCCAGCGCGCAACGCTGGTGCAGCCTGGTCACCCCGGTGCTCAAGGCGGCCTTCACCCACCCGGCTTTTTACGGCGCCAGCGAGTGCCTGCAGGTTTTCGGCGGCCACGGCTATGTGCGCGAATGGGGCATCGAGCAAATCGTGCGCGACGCCCGTGTACCCATGATTTACGAGGGCACCAACGAGATCCAGGCCATCGACCTGCTGGTGCGCAAGGTGCTGGCCGACGGCGGCGCCGGCATGGCCGCGCTGCTGCAGGAGCTGCAGACCGGCTTGGAGGCCAACCACCCGGGCGACGCCGGCGTGCTGCGCCGCTTTGCCGATCTGCGCGAGCTCACGGCCGGGCTGGCCGCGGCGAGCCAACACGAGCCCATGCTGCCCTATGAAGCCGCCGACGACTACCTGCGCGCGGTCGCCCTCGCCCTGCTGGCCTGGGCCTGGAGCCGCATCGACCGAGTCGCGGCTGACACCCCGCGCTGGCGCCAGGCCAGCGCCGCGCTGCACCTGCGCGTGCTGCCCGAATTCGACATGCGTCTCGGCATCATCCAGGGCCAGTGCACACCGTCGCCCGCAGAATTTATATAAAAACAGGCTGCAGCCCCTGTCCTTCAAGCGTAAAAAGCTACTGAATTCATAGCATCGACAGGTTCAACCCATGCACCCGAGGAGACCGGCCATGACCCACCCTTCCCCCCAGCCTTCTCGCAACCTGGCCGCAGGCGCAGCCAGCCTGCGTCTGCTGGGCGCCTCCGCCTGTGCGCTGATACTTTCCGCCTGCAGCAGCCCGCCGCTCGCTCCCACCCGCCCTGCCGCCACCGGCCAGGCGCCGGTCATGGCCTGCGATGCGCTGGCAGCGCGCCTGAATCTGGCCGCCACCCGCGTGGTCTCGGCCCAGCGCGTGGAAGCCGGCCAGCTCAAGCTGCCGGGCATCACCCAGCCCCTACCCGAACACTGCGTGGTCAAGGGACTCATGAACGAACGTACCGGGCCTGTCGATGGCAAGCCTTACGCCATCGGCTTCGAGATGCGCCTGCCCACCGCCTGGAACGGCCGCTTCTTCTACCAAGCCAACGGCGGACTCGACGGTTTCCAGACTCCGGCTTATGGCGACATCCTGGGCGGCGGGCCGGCCAGCAACGGCCTGCTCAAGGGTTTCGCCGTGCTCAGCTCGGACGCCGGCCTTGCCTTTG
>JAUSDK010000106.1 GCA_030650875.1 Polaromonas sp. | reverse complement strand
ATTGTTGGCAAGGCCTTTTTCGTCTGGATGAATTTCGGTAACCTCAAACGCATTGGCGCCTTCGATTAATTTTTTATCGCCGGGGGCGACCTTCGTCGTTTCCCCACTTCACAGGACTAACAGGACTCACAGGCTTTCGGGCTGAGGAAAAGCAATGAAATATCAGGAACGCGGTGTTTCCGTCATAGGTTTTCTGTTTGTGGCTGTTATTTTGGCAGGCGCTGGTGTGCTGGCGGCCCAGGTTTTACCAACACTGGTTGAATTTCAGGCCATCACCAAAGCCGCCAACAAGGCCGCCGATGGCAGCACGGTTGTAGAGGTGCGCTCCATTTTTGACAAGGCCGCGTCTATCGACAACATCACGTCGATTTCCGGTAAGGACCTGACGGTGAGTAAAGAAGGGAGCAAGACCGTTGTCGCTTTTGCCTATACGCGGGAAATCCACATGGCAGGACCTGCCTACCTGCTGCTCAAGTACGACGGTCAGTCCAAATAAGTGCGCGCCATTTCCACATCCAGTCCAGATTTGCTGGCCCTGCAGAAACGCCTGCAGCATGATTTTTCAAATCCCAAACTCCTGGCGCAAGCACTGACCCATCGAAGTTTTTCGGCTGACCATAACGAGCGGGTCGAGTTTTTGGGGGATTCCGTGCTGAATCTGGCGGTTGCGGGCTTGCTCTATGAGCAGCTCAGCGCGCTCCCCGAGGGCGACTTGTCGCGTGTACGGGCTAACCTGGTCAAGCAGGACACCCTGCACCAACTGGCGGTGGTGCTGGGACTGCCGCAACTGCTGCGGCTGGGCGAGGGCGAAGCCAAGTCCGGCGGACAGCAGCGGCCGTCTATTCTGGCGGATGCGCTGGAAGCGGTGATTGGTGCTGTGTACCTTGATGCCGGTTTCGACAAGGCCGACCAGCTGGTGCGCCGCCTGTTCAAGGATGTTGAAATCAACCCCCAAATGCAGGCTATCGGTAAAGATCCGAAAACCGAATTGCAGGAGTGGCTCCAGGGGCGGAAAATGAAGCTCCCTATCTACCGCGTCATTGGCACCATGGGTGCTGCGCACCAGCAGACCTTCGACGTGGAATGCGAAATCGTTGAATATGGTCGTGCCGAACGCGGGATTGGCGGCTCGCGCCGGGCTGGCGAACAGGCCGCCGCCACGGCCATGCTGATCTTTGTCAAAGCACTTGATTCCTGACCTGGCGCTTGCGGGCGCTGTCACCAAATTCCTTTAAGAAATTATGAGTACCGGTAAAAAAGAATCTAAAACGCCGCTGAAAGCGGCTGCCAAGCGATCCACTCCGCCCCTTGACCAGGGGCCGGAACAGGACGCGATAGGCGCTATGCTGACCCAGGCTTTGTTGTCCCGTGGGGCGGCGGTTCCCATCGACAATACGGCGCCCGACGCCAACATTGCGCCGGTCGGCGAGCAACGTTGTGGCTTGATTGCGATTGTTGGCAAGCCCAATGTGGGTAAATCCACCTTGCTCAATGCGCTGGTGGGCCAAAAAATCAGCATCACATCGCGCAAGGCGCAGACCACGCGGCATCGCATCACCGGCATGCGTACCCTCGCTGCCACGCAGTTTGTCTTTGTCGACACGCCAGGTTTCCAGACCCGGCATGGCAACGCCTTGAACCGTTCGCTGAACCGCACAGTAGTGGGCGCCGTCAATGACGTGGACCTGATTGTGTTTGTCGTCGAGGCCGGCCAGTTCAATCAGGCCGACGCCCGGGTACTGTCGCTGCTGCCCGAGAAAATACCGGCGATCTTGCTGGCCAACAAGTTTGACCTGATCCATCGCCGTGCCGAGATTGCGCCCTGGCTCAAGGAAATGCAGGAACGCCACAACTTTGCCGAGTTTGTGCCGATGTCGGCCAACAACGCCAGGGATGTCGAACGGCTGTTTGGTATCTGCGAAAAATACCTTCCGATGCAACCCTGGATGTATGGGGCCGAAGAGCTGACCGACCGCAGCGACCGCTTCATGGCCGCCGAGATCATTCGTGAAAAGCTGTTTCGCCTGACCGGTGACGAGTTGCCCTACACCTCGACCGTATTGATTGACCAGTACGAGGAAGAGGGCAACCTGCGCAAGATCGCCGCCACCATCGTCGTGGAACGCGACGGGCACAAGGGCATGATCATTGGCGAGAAGGGTGAAAAACTCAAGCGCATCGGCACCGAAGCCCGGCACGAGCTTGAAGCGCTGACCGGAGGCAAGGTATTTCTCGAAATCTGGGTCAAGGTCCGCTCAGGGTGGGCTGATGATGAAGCACGGGTCAAGACCTTCGGGTATGAATGATGGCCCCCACGCTGTTCACTTCGTGTAATGCGCTGCCCCCCGCGGGGGGCTGCCTGGCCTTGGGGCGGCCCGGCGGTCAGGCTGGCCCCCACGCTTTCCCTGCGCGTAATGCGCTGCCTCCCGTGATCTTTACGGCGTGCGACACGCTGCGCTGAACGCACTGGCTTGGCTACCCAACGCATCAGTGATCAGCCAGCCTACGTGCTGCACCGCTATGACTGGAGCGAGTCCAGCCTGATCCTTGACGTCTTTACGCGGCATTATGGGCGGGTGGCGCTGGTCGCGCGGGGCGCCAAAAAGCCCAGTTCCAGCTTCCGGCCCATCCTGCTCCCCATGCAACTCTTGCATGTTGCTTTTGGCGGCGATGCGGAAATCCGTAACCTCAAGAGCGCCGAATGGCAGGGCGGTCATGTCATGCCCACGGGCGATGCCTTGCTGTCGGGCTATTACCTGAATGAGCTGCTGATGCGCTTGCTGGCCCGTGATGACCCGCACCCTGCGCTGTTTGATGCCTATTCGGCCACCGTGCAACTGATTGCCAGCCAGAGCGCCGACACACTGCAACTCGCACTGCGTGCTTTTGAGTTGCGCCTGCTGCGCGACATTGGCCTGCTGCCCATGCTGGATGCTGAAACTGCGACGCTGCGGCCTTTGGGGGCTGGCATCCGCTACGTGCTGGCGGCGGAGTCGGGGTTGCGGCAGGCCCATGCCGGCGACCGCGTCAGCCTGCCCGGCGAGCAGTGGCAGGCCCTGCAGCAGGCCTTGGGCCATGAAGCCCTTTTTTCCGACACCGTACGGGCCTGCATTCCAGGGCTGCGTGAACTTAAAGCCCAGCTAAGCGGTTTGCTGCACTACCATTGCGGCGTGAAGGTCCTGAAAACCCGGCAAATGATGATCGACCTGCAAGCCCTCTAACCATCCGTACCGCCATGTCACTTCTATTTCGCACTTCCGATCCTTCCGGCCCCTCTGTCCTTCCTGCGATTGAGCAGCCTGCACGTAAAACTGCGCTTTCGGTCAACGTGAACAAAGTCGCGCTGCTGCGCAATACCCGTCATCTGGATATTCCCAGCGTGACGCGTGCCGCCGAGTTGTGCCTGCAGGCCGGTGCGCAGGGTATCACCGTGCATCCCCGTCCTGATGAGCGCCATATCCGCGCCGATGATGTCTACGAACTCGCGGCGCTGATGAAGGATTGGCCTGATCGTGAATTCAATATTGAAGGCAATCCGTTCCAGAACCTGATGGATTTTGTGCGCAACCTCACGGCCCGAGGCTTGCCGCTGCACCAGTGCACCTTTGTACCTGACAGCGAAGACCAGTTCACCAGTGACCATGGCTGGACTTTTCCAGATGACGCCGAGCGCCTCCAGCCCCTGATCGAGCAGGCCCATGCCCGCGGCGTGCGGGTCAGCCTGTTCATGGACCCGGATCCAGGCGCGATGGCTGCGGCCAAGGCGGTGGGCGCTGACCGTGTGGAGCTCTATACCGAGTCTTACGCCCGGGCCTGGTCGGGCCCTGAGAGAAATGAGGTGTTAAGCCGTTTTGCGCAAGCAGGACGGGCGGCGGTAGCTGTTAACTTGGGCGTGAATGCCGGTCATGACCTGAACCGCGACAACCTTACTGAATTCCTGCGCGTGGTGCCCGGTGTCCAGGAAGTGTCGATTGGCCATGCCCTGATTGCCGATGCGCTGGAACTGGGCTATGCCGCCACGGTGAAGGACTACCTGCGCTGCATTGACGCAGTGTTCACAGCAAATGCAGCCGCCTGATGATTTTTGGCATAGGAACCGATATTTGCGACGTACGACGCATGCGCGCCAGCATGGAGCGTCATGGCGAGCGTTTTGCCCGCAAAATCCTGGGCGATGGCGAACTGGCGACCTGGCAAGCCCGCAGCGCCCGCTGGCCGGACCGGGGCCTCAAGTACCTGGCCACGCGCTTTTCAGCCAAGGAGGCTTTCAGCAAAGCCATTGGCTTGGGGCTGCGCCTGCCCATGCGCTGGTCCGACTGCGAAATCATCAATGCAGCCAGCGGCAAGCCCGAAATTGTGCTGCACGGTGCGCTGAAAACCTGGTTTGAGGCACAGCGGCTCACTGCCCACGTCTCTGTCACCGATGAAACCGATTACGCCGCCAGCTTTGTGGTGGTTGAACGTACCCCTGACACTCCAACTCCGTAAACCATGAGCTCCCACATGTCCGAACACGCCCCCTTCATCATCGACATTGCCGGCCTGTCGCTCAGCAAAACCGACCGCCGCCGTCTCAAGCATCCGCTGACCGGCGGCGTGACCCTGTTTGCGCGCAACTGGAAGGACCGCCAGCAGCTCAGCGCGTTGTGTGCCGAGATCAAAAGCCTGCGTCAGGACCTGCTGATTTGCGTTGACCATGAAGGCGGCCGCGTCCAGCGCTTTCGCACCGATGGCTTCACCCATCTGCCGCCCATGCACGCCTTGGGCGACGCCTGGATCAAGGACCAGCTCGCCGCAACCAACGCAGCCACCGCCTGCGGTTATGTGCTGGGGGCTGAATTGCGCGCCTGCGGCGTCGATTTAAGTTTCACGCCGGTGCTGGACCTAGACTATGGCGAAAGCGGCGTGATTGGCGACCGCGCCTTTGGCCGGGATCCGCGCGTTGTCACGCTGTTGGCCAAAAGCCTGATGCATGGCCTGCTGCAAAGCGGCATGCGCAACTGCGGAAAGCATTTTCCGGGTCATGGGTTCGTCAAGGCCGACTCCCACACGGCCATCCCGGTTGACCATCGAAGCTTGAAAAAAATTCTGGCCGACGATGCGGCACCCTACGAATGGCTCAATACCACCCTGTCCAGCGTCATGCCCGCGCATGTGATTTATCCCAAGGTCGATGCCCGGCCCGCCGGTTTTTCCAGCAAATGGCTTAATTTCATTTTGCGTAGCCAGCTTGGCTTTGGCGGTGCAATTTTCAGTGACGACCTGAGCATGGCGGGCGCCCGCCTGATCGATGGCCGGGCCGTCAGCTACACCGAAGCCGCAGTGACCGCGCTCAACGCCGGCTGCGACATGGTGCTGCTGTGCAACCAGTCGGTCGGAGACGGCAAGCCGGTGGACGAGTTGCTCGACGGCATGGCCGAGGCGCTGGTCAAGGGCCAGTGGGAGGCGCTGGAAGCCAGCGAACTGCGCCGGCTCGACCTGCTGCCCAACACGCCAGCCCATGAGTGGGACGAATTGATGGTGCACCCAGCCTACATGCACGCGCTCGGCCTGCTGCCCTGACCTGACCTGAGCGTTCAGGCCTGGCTTGGCCAGGCCAGCTTGCCCACGGCATCGATGTGGGTCAGGTAGACCCGCAGATCGAATTCGTACTGATGGTACTGCGGCTCCATGTGGGTGCAGAGCTGGTAAAAAGCCTTGTCGTGGCCTTTTTCCTTGATGTGGGCCAGTTCGTGCACCGCAATCATTTTCAGGAATTCCTCGGGCACTTCTTTAAACAGCGAGGCGACGCGGATTTCGCGTTTGGCTTTGAGCTTGTTGCCCTGCACGCGCGACACCGTGGTGTGCGTGCCCAGCGCATGGGTAATCACCTGCAGCTTGCTGTCAAAGCTTACCTTGGACAGAGGGTCCGAGTTGCGCAGAAAATCGTTTTTCAGCCCCATCACGTAGTCGTACAGCGCCTTGTCGGTGCGCACACCGTGCTGGTGGCTGTATTTCTTGAGCAGCATCTCGCCCAGCCGCTCCTGTGCCAGCAGCTGCTGCACCTGCGCCTGCAGGCTGTCAGGATAGGCGGAAAGGTATTTGAGTGGCGTCATGGGTCATCAGGCCTGGTCAAGTCCGGGCCGCAGGCGGGACGGCCCCCTTGGGGAGAGGGCGCGACACGAAGTGCTCGACAGTGGGGGTTAGCTCTCGCGGCGCAGCGCCGGAAACAGGATCACGTCGCGGATGCTGGGGCTGTCGGTCAGCAGCATCATCAGCCGGTCAATGCCAATACCGCAGCCGCCTGTGGGCGGCATGCCGTATTCCAGCGCACGGATGAAGTCGTGGTCGTAGAACATGGCTTCGTCGTCGCCGCTGTCCATGGCCACCACCTGCGCATTGAAGCGGGCGGCCTGTTCCTCGGCGTCGTTCAGTTCGCTGAAACCGTTGCCGAATTCGCGGCCCGTGATGTAGAGCTCAAAGCGCTCGGTCACGCCGGGGTTGGTGTCGCTGGCGCGCGCCAGCGGCGAGATTTCGACCGGGTGTTCGCAGATGAAGGTCGGCTGCCAGAGCTTTTCTTCCACGGTTTCTTCAAAGAACAGTACCTGCAGGCTCGCCAGCGACCGGCTGGCAAGGCGGTCCTTTGCGTCTGTCAGCCCCAGTTTTTTGAGCGCGCTGATCAGCCACGCCGTGTCGTCCACCTGGTCGCCCGCTTCGGTGTGTTTGAGGATGGCTTCGCGGATGGTCAGGCGTTCAAAGGCGGGTGCCAGGTCAACCGGCTTGCCGCCATAGGTCAACTGCAGGGAGCCTGCCACCTTCTGGGCAGCATTCCGGACCAGCGCTTCGGTGAACGTCATCAAATCGGTGTAGTTCCACCAGGCCGCGTAGAACTCCATCATGGTGAACTCGGGGTTGTGGCGAACGCTGATGCCCTCGTTGCGGTAGCTGCGGTTGATCTCGAACACCCGTTCGAACCCGCCCACAATCAGGCGCTTGAGGTAGAGCTCGGGCGCAATGCGCAAAAACATCTCCTGATCCAGCGCGTTGTGATGGGTTTTAAACGGCCTGGCATTGGCGCCGCCCGGGATCGGGTGCAGCATGGGGGTCTCGACTTCCAGGAAATCATGGGACACCATGAATTCCCGAATGCTGCTGACCGCCTGGCTGCGTGCCATGAAGCGCTTGCGCGTGTCCGCATCCATGATCAGGTCCACATAGCGCTGGCGGTACTTCACTTCCTGGTCGGCCATGCCATGGAACTTGTCGGGCAGCGGACGCAGGCTTTTGGTCACCAGCCGAATGCTGTCCGCGTGAATCGACAACTCGCCGGTTTTGGTCTTGAACAGCGTGCCTGTTGCCGAGACGATGTCGCCCAGGTCCCAGTGCTTGAAAGCCGCGTGAACGTCTTCGCCCACGCCATCGTTGTTGATGTAGACCTGAATCCGTCCGCCCGAGGCGCCGAACGATGCGTCCTGCAGGGTGGCAAAGCTGGCCTTGCCCATCACGCGCTTGAGCATCATTCGGCCCGCGACATGCACTTTGGCCGCCAGCGACTCCAGCTCTTCCTTGGTCTTGTCGTCGTACTGCGCAAACAGCGCCTCGGCCCGGTGTTCCGGCTTGATGTCGTTGGGGAAGGCCACGCCCTTGCCGTCTGCCTGGTGCTGGCGCAGGGCCTTGAGCTTTTCGCGGCGCTCAACGATCAACTTGTTTTCATCGTGCGGGGCGGCTGCAACGCTGCCGGCTGCGGCTGGATTTGGCGGGGTGGACATAGGGTCGGGGTTCCGGAAAAAAAAGGCAAAAAGGAGCGGGCGCTGCGGCCCCGAAAAATAGGGGGTACTGGGCACCGAATCCATGATTTTAGGTTTTTAAGCGGCCGTTTTGCCTGCCGAGGGGCCTGAAAGGCGTATTTGCCTGCAATACAGGGGCGCCGTCACTGGAATTTCAGAGGCCAATACCGGTACGCTCCAGAATATCGCCGACCAGTTCCAGTCTCAGCAAGGGGTTGTCCAGCATCATCAGGCGTTGTTTGAGCGCCGTGGGGATTGGTAGCAATTCGCACCAGCGATTGGCGACCCAGCCGCAGTCGTCCAGTTGGTAGGGCGGCAGCATCGGCATTTGTCCGGCGGGTACATCGCGCGCTTTCAGGCTTTGGATCAGCTTGGCCAGCGCAGTTGCGGTGCTCTGCAAGTCGTCCGGAATCTTGACCGACTGGTCGTCCTCCAGCCGCGTCACATCCGCAATCCAGAGGCCGTGTTTGAGTTTTTCCCGCCGGGTAATTTCAAAGCGCTGTATCCCCAGGCAACGGATCACCATCAGGCCAGGCTGCGGCACCGAAAACTCGGTGATGCGTGCCAGCGTACCGATGCTGCTGAAGGCCTCGCGTGCAAAACCACCCCCGCTGGCGCCCGAATCACCACGCTGCTGTACCTCCGCGCCCTCTGTCAACGTGACCACGCCAAAAGGCGCACCAGCCTTGTAGCACTTTCCAATCATGTCCAGGTAGCGGACTTCAAAAATCTGCAACGGCAGCAGTCCGCCGGGATACAGCACCGTGCCCAGCGGAAACAGGGGGAGGGACGTCAGTGTCAGTGCTTCAGGCATGGCATCGGGCTCTAAGTTGCATCCAATAGCATCATCCCGCGCTTGTTTTGATGCGCACCGCTTGCGCCCGTCAAACATGCCGGAGCCGTAGGGGCTATTCGGTGCGCGCGAGGATGGTTTTCAGGGGGGGGCTTAGCTGACCGCGTCTGCCGGTTGTTTGAGCAGCATGGCCAGTGAACTTGCCACCGTCTTGCGCAGTTCCCTGCGGTCGCAGATGAAGTCAATCGCGCCCTTTGTTTGCAGAAACTCGGCACGTTGAAAGCCCGGCGGCAGCGTGACGCGCACCGTCGATTCAATGACGCGCGGGCCGGCGAAGCCGATCAGGGCCTTGGGTTCGGCAATCACGATGTCACCGACAAAGGCAAAGCCTGCGCTCACGCCACCCATCGTCGGGTCGGTCAATACGCTGATGTAAGGCAAGCCTTTTTTAGCCAGGCGGGTCAGTGATGCGTTGGTTTTGGCCATTTGCATCAGGCTCAACAGGCCTTCCTGCATGCGCGCGCCTCCGGTGGCGGTGAAGCAGATGAAGGGGACTTTTTGTTCAATGGCGGCATGTACGCCGCGCACAAAGCGCTCGCCCACCACGCTGCCCATGCTACCGCCCATGAAGTCGAATTCAAAGCAGGCCACGACCACGCCGATGCTGTGCACCGCACCGCCCATCACGACCAGCGCATCGGTCTCGCCGGTGTTTTCCATTGCTTCTTTGAGGCGCTCGGGGTATTTTCGGCTGTCCTTGAACTTGAGGGCGTCAACAGGAAGCACTTCCTGGCCCAGCTCATAGCGGCCTTCGGCATCCAGGAAGGCGTCCAGCCGGGCGCGCGCCCCAATGCGGTGGTGGTGGCTGCACTGCGGGCAGACATTCTGGTTTTTTTCCAGGTCGGTTTTGTAGAGGACTGCTTCGCAGCTGGGGCACTTGATCCACAGGCCTTCCGGTACGCTACGGCGCTCGGTCGGGTCAGTGGGGCTGATTTTGGGGGGGAGGAGTTTTTCTAACCAAGACATGGTGTCAGTCCTTGTTGTGTGGTGCCGCATGAAAGCTGCAGGCGCAAGTCGAAAAGCGCAAGGGTGCGCTGGCTTCGGTGGTTCAAAGGTTCAAAGGTCAGCCCAGCGCGGTGCGAATTTCTTTCAAAAAGTCACGGGCAACGGCTGCCACTTTGTCACGTGGCTGGTCTTCAATCAACTGGATGATCTTGCTGCCAATGACCACGGCGTCCGCCACCTTGCTGATGGCTTTGGCTGTGGCGGCATCACGAATGCCAAAGCCCACGCCCACGGGAACGCGCACATGCCGGCGAATGCGCGGCAGCATGGCTTCCACGGCGTCCACGTCCAGCGCGCCGGAGCCGGTGACGCCCTTGAGCGACACATAGTAGACGTAGCCGCTGGCAACCTCGGCGACTTGCGCCATGCGCTCGTCGGTACTCGTGGGGGCCAGCAAAAAGATCAGGTCCATGCCATGGGCACGCAGCCTGGCCGCGAATTCCACGCATTCTTCGGGCGGGTAGTCCACGATCAGCATGCCGTCCACACCGGCCTCGGCGGCGTCGCGGATAAAGGCGCTTTCGGTCGTGCCTGTGCCATGCTTGAGGTCATAGCGCTCGACCGGGTTGGCGTAGCCCATCAGCACCACGGGCGTGGTGTTGTCCCGGGTGCGGAATGCGCGCACCATCTCCAGCACCTGGAGCAGGCCGACGCCTTGGGCCAGTGCCTTTTCGCCGGCCTTCTGGATCACCGGGCCGTCGGCACTGGGGTCGGAAAATGGCACGCCCAGCTCGATCACGTCGGCGCCGCCCGCCACCATGGCGTGCATCAACTCGGGCGTGATGTCGGCATATGGGAAGCCCGCAGTGACGTAAGGAATCAGGGCTTTGCGGCCTTGGGACAGCAGCGCGTCCAGGGTGGGTGTGATGCGGCTCATGGCTTGAACTCCACGACTTGCGCGCTGCCTTTGATGCTCTGGCCGTGGCACGAGGGGCGGCAGTAAAAGTCGGCGTTCGACAGGTCGGCCACGGTGCCGATGTCCTTGTCGCCGCGGCCTGAAAGGTTGACCAGAATGCTCTGATCGGTGCGCATGGTTTTGGCCAGCTTCATGGCGTAGGCCACCGCGTGGGCCGACTCCAGCGCCGGAATGATGCCTTCGGTGCGGCACAGGTAGTGAAAGGCTGACAGCGCTTCGGTGTCGGTGATGCCGACATATTCGGCGCGTCCGATGTCTTTCAGGAATGCATGCTCGGGGCCCACGCCCGGGTAGTCCAGGCCGGCGCTGATGCTGTGGGTTTCGGTAACCTGGCCATCCTCGTTCTGCAACACATAGGTGCGGTTGCCGTGCAGCACGCCGGGCAGGCCGCGCTGCAGCGACGCCGAGTGCCTGCCGCTGTCCATGCCCTCGCCGGCGGCTTCCACGCCAATCAGGCGGGTCTGCTCATGGGTGATGTAGGGGTAAAAAATGCCCATGGCATTGCTGCCGCCGCCCACGCAGGCGACGACGGCGTCGGGTTGCTTGCCGTCGTTCATCTCGGGCATCTGGCTCAGGCATTCGGTGCCAATGACGCTCTGGAAGTCGCGCACCATCATGGGGTAGGGGTGCGGCCCGGCGACGGTGCCGATGATGTAGAAGGTGTTGTCCACGTTGGCAACCCAGTCGCGCATGGCTTCGTTGAGCGCGTCTTTCAGCGTCTTGCTGCCGCTTTCGACCGGCACCACGGTGGCGCCCAGCAGCTTCATGCGGTAGACATTGGGGCTTTGGCGCTTGACGTCCTCGCTGCCCATGTAGACCACGCATTCAAGCCCGTAGCGCGCGCAGATGGTGGCCGTTGCCACGCCGTGCTGGCCGGCGCCGGTTTCGGCGATGATGCGCTGCTTGCCCATGCGGCGCGCCAGCATGGCCTGGCCGATGGTGTTGTTGATCTTGTGTGCACCGGTGTGGTTGAGGTCTTCGCGCTTGAGGTAGATTTGCGCACCACCTTGTTCGCGGCTCATGCGCGCCGCGTGGTAGACGGGCGAAGGGCGGCCCACGAAATGCTTCAACTCGTAGTGGAATTCTGCGAGGAACTCCGGATCATGCTGGTATTTGGCGTAGGCAGCCTTGAGTTCAGTGAGTGCGTGGGTCAGCGTTTCCGAAACGAAACTGCCGCCGTAAATGCCGAAATGGCCTGAGAGGTCAGGCTGCTGGTAGTTGTACATAATTTTTCACAAGTTGATCGTCTGCAGCGCGAACGGCTGCGACAAATTGGTTGATTCTCTCAAGGCTCTTGATTCCTTTTGAAATCTCGACACCCGAGCTCACATCAACGGCCAGCGTGGTGCAACGCGGCCTGACTTGCAATATGCCATCGGTCACGTTTGCAGGCGTCAACCCACCAGACAAAACGAGGTGAGCGTTGACGCTTGGAGGAAGAAGTGACCAATTGAATGTTTTTCCGCCGCCACCATAGCCCTCGACATGGGCGTCAAGGAGAATGGCCTGGGCGGCTTTGAAGTCTTTGGCGTATTTTACGAGATCGAACCGCAGGCCGCCTGCGCTGGGGTGTTCGTCCAGCGGAATGCGTGCGGCGCGCAGGAACGGCCGGCCCACCTCCAGGCAGTCCCCGGGCGACTCATCACCATGAAATTGGACCAGAGCCGTTGGTATACGGCTGCAAACAGCTCTTATTTCAGTAGCTGATGCATTCACGAAAAGCAGGACCGGCGTCACAAAGGGCGGCAGGCGGCGGGCCAATTCGGCGGCGCGTTCAGCGCTGACGCTGCGCGGACTGGGCGCGTACATGACAAAGCCCACGGCATCGACACCGGCCGCCACGGCGGCGTCCACGTCCTCTTCGCGGGTGAGGCCGCAGATCTTGATGCGGGTTCGGGTATATGGAAAAGCGGTCATAGGCCAGCCTCGGGTGGAGCACAGCACATGTGCTCTTTTTTCCAGCCGGGGCCGTGGAACCGGCTTCGCCGGACCGCAGGCCGAAGGCTGCGGCTCCAAGTCCGCCTGCGCGGGCTTGGACAGCCTTCAGATGCGCCGGCTCTGGCAGCGTGGTGCCCTGCAAGGGCAGCGGCCCCCTCGGGGGGCAGCGAACCACGCGAAGCGGGGAGCGTGGGGGCTACATGTGTCATGGCAGCCAATCATAAGCGGGCGTGCGGTCCGGCAAGCCGTGGTGGTCTTCGTAGACAGGACCCAAAAAATACAGGCCGTCTGGGGAAAACGTGGGGGCGGCCACCTTGCGATTGCGCGCGGCAACCACCTCGGCCAGCCAGTCGGGCGGATAGCGTCCCTGGCCAATCGCCAGCAGGCAGCCCATGATGTTGCGGATCATGTGGTGCAAAAAAGCGTTGGCTTCAAACTCGAAGCGCCAGTAGCCGGCGCGCTGCGAAATTTCAATCCGGCTGATGGTCTTGACTGGCGATTTGGCCTGGCACTGGGCCGCCCTGAACGAGCTGAAGTCGTGTTCGCCCATCAAATGCGCGATGGCCGCCTGCATGGCAGCGCCATCAAGGGGGCGGTAGACCCAGCCCACGCGTTTGGCTTCCACGCTGGGGCGAACCGGGGATTCCAGCACCACATAGGCATAGCGGCGCGCAATGGCGCTGCCACGGGAATGGAAAGTATCCGGCACATGCCGCGCCCACTGCACCGCAATATCGTCTGGCAAAAAGGCATTGGTTCCGCGCACCCAGGACGCTGCTTCACGGTGTACAGGGGTATCAAAATGCGCTACCTGCATCAGCGCATGCACGCCTGCGTCGGTTCTTCCCGCGCACATCACGCGTATGGGCTGGACTGCAAACCGGGTCAGTGCCAGCTCGAGCTTGTCCTGGACCGTGTTGCGCGAGAGCTGGCTTTGCCAGCCTTCGTAGTTACTCCCGCTGTAGCTGATGCCCAGCGCAATTCTCACGGACACCCCCCCCGCAGGGGAAAACGGAAGGCCTTCAGACAATGCTCATGACAGTGCGTTGAGAAAAGCCTGTGCTTTGACTCTCAAGGGACCCTTGGCTTGCGCCACCACTTCTTCGGCCAACGCTCTGGCACCCTCGGCATCACCCAAGGTGTGGAACTCCTCTGCCAGCAAGAACTTGGTCTCAAGCGGATTGTCTGCTGTCATCGTCAAGCCCTCTGTGGCTGGCTCGACGGAAGGCCCGAAATCCAGAGACAATGCGTCGAGGTCAAACTCCAGCATATCGCTGTCGGCGGCCTTCGCGGGTTTCACAGGTTCCAGTACGGCGAGGGGCTCGGTCGTGAAATCCAGGCTGTTGGATGGGAAATCGATGTCGAAAGAGTGTGCGTCATCGGGCGGTACAGCCGCGGCAGCGCTGGATACTGCGGACGGCGCCGTCATGGCATGGCCGAAATCGAGGTCCAGATCGTTCGTCTTCAATTCAGGCACAGCCGCCACCGCAGGCTCGGGCGCGAACGTTTGAACGCTGGTTGATTGCGCTAAAGGCGCTGCGGGAGCGTCTACCCCGGGTGAGTCATCAAGTGAAAAATCCAGGTCCAGGTCCAGGTCGACGTCGACCACCGGCTTAGGCACCGGTAGACTATCCTGCGCGGATGGAGACGGCCCCGGTATTGCGGCGACGCTGTCGGAGGCAGGCTGTCCGCCGGGTTGATAGACCGGATTGGCGGGATCAATCTCGCGGCCCATCTCGGCGATATAGGCCCATTCGGGCCCGAAGCCCTTCGTGAGGTTAAAAGCGTCGATGGCGACGCTGTCAAAAGCCTTGCTGTCATGCCGTTTGGCATAAATTTCCAGCAGCTTGCTGTGAATGGCTACACGCATCGGGGTGATGCGCAGGGCTTCCTTGAGAATTTCTTCCGCCTGCAGGTCGCGACCATACGCCAGGTACACATCGGCTTCCGCCACCGGGTCGACATCGCCGCCCGCATCAAGCTGGCTGGGGGAATACATCACGGATGAGCCCGTGCCTTTACCGTCCCTGGTATCCACACGCTGGCCGCCACTGGCGCCAAAGAAAGAGTCGTGTTGCAGCCGGCTTTCCATGAACGAGCTGTCTACCTGTGCGCCTTTGTTGCGCTGGCGGTAGCGGTAAAGGCCAAGTCCAGCCAATAGCGCCAGCAACCCCCCTGCCAGCGGCAGTGTCAGCGGGTTAGCGAGCAAGTCGTCGATCAGGCTTGGCTCAGCGGGAGGCGGTGCGGCCGCGACTGCTGGCTTTATCGTCACGGCTGCTGGCGCTGAAGCCGGCGCGGCAGCGGGCTGCGCTGCCACGGCAGGAGCGGCTGCATCGCTGCTGCTCGCCTGGGCTGGCCCGGTGATCCCCACGGAAGTCAGTGGTGCAGAAGCGGCCGCGTCGGGCACCTTGGCGCCACTGTTGTCCGGCGCTGCGATCGGCGGGACCGAAGGGGCGGCGGCCAACTTATTCAGATCGCTGATGTTTTTGGACAGTTCTGCTGTGCGGGTTGACGTATCTTGAGCCTGCTTGTCTTTCGCAATCTTGTCTTCGGCCGTCGCGGCGGGCTTGCCTTGAACCGCGCCTTTGGAGAGCGTCAGCTTGTCGGGTGTGACATTGGCTGGCGCCCGGTCTTCGACCTTGGCCTGCAGCTTACCCGCGTCCTGACGATCGGCGCCGGTGATCTGTGTGCTCGGCGCGCTTTGCGCGAGTTTTCGGCGAAAGGCGTTGAAGTCCGTGCTTTGCGCCACGATGATTTGGGTGGCCTCGCCAGGGGGCGTGGCGCGGGCGGCTTCTGCACTCGGGACCTCGAGCACAGCACCCGCCTTGATCCGGTTGACATTGCCGTCTATGAACGCACCGGGGTTGCTTCTGAGCAGGGCCACCAGCATCTGGTCCAGCGACACGCTTGAGGGCTTGGTCTGGGCGGCGATTCGCCCTGCCGTGTCTCCCGCTTTGACGGTTAGCGGGCTGTTGACCGGCGCTTTTTCAGCCGGGCCGGCTTGCTGGGGGGCGGGTGCCTTGGGCGCCGCCGGCGCCTGCCGGACGGCAGGGCGGGCATAGGGTTGCGATGCAATTTCACGGGCTGCCGGCGCCGCGTTGGGCGCTGGAGGCCGGGACAAAACAGGTGCGGTGGGGGCTACTGTTGCACCTGGGCTGCGGTAGCCCGTGCCGGGCGGGTCAAACAGCAGGGCGTAGTCTCGGGTAATGCGGCCAGAAGACCAGTTTGCCTCGAGAATCAGGTCTACGAAGGGCTCGGTCACGGGGCGATTGCTGCTCAAGCGCAAGTAAGCTCTGCCGTCAGCGCGGCGCTGCAAACTGACTTGGAGGCTTGCCATCACCGCGCTGTATTCAAGGCCTGCTGCCTTGAAACGGTCGGCTGCCGCCGCACCCACCGTGAGGCTGGATGCTTCATCCGAGGTGATCTCGGCGATGTCTATTTCTGCGCGCAAGGGTTCACCCAGCGCCGACTGAACGGTGATCCGGCCAAGGGCCAACGCGTGGGCATCAAGACTGGCCAGGCTTCCCAGCAAGGCCATGGCACTCGCAAGAACGCCCACACGCCAGCGAGCGCTCTGCTTGGCGGGGTGTTTTCGAACTTTAGGTGCCATGTCTGGCGATAACTTTAGTCTGCTTGGTCGCACAACAACCTCGATAGGAATTTTCGAAAATCAACGTTAACACCATGGCATTGGACTGACAAGCTCAGACTCCACTTAAGTTTTGACACAACAGCTTAACATCGGCTTACAAGTTTCAGCCGTTGTCTCATGACAACGGCTGGTGCCCGGTGATTGAAAATATCCTCTATCTGGCCATGGCTCAAAAGGCGGGACGTTTCAGGCTTCAAGCAGTATGCGCAACATGCGGCGCAGCGGTTCAGCGGCGCCCCAGAGCAATTGGTCACCTACCGTGAATGCCCCCAGGTACTCCGGCCCCATGGCCAGCTTGCGCAGCCGCCCGACGGGAATCTGCATGGTGCCCGTCACGGCGACCGGTGTGAGGTCCTTGATGGAGGCCTCTCTTGTATTGGGAACCACCTTGACCCAGGCATTGTCGCCGGCAATCATGGCTTCGATGTCGGCCAGCGGAACGTCTTTCTTGAGCTTGAAGGTCAAGGCCTGGCTGTGGCAGCGCATGGCGCCGATGCGCACGCAAAAGCCGTCAACCGGTGTTTCTGCGGTGCCGAAGCCCGCGCCCTGGCCCAGAATCTTGTTGGTTTCTGCGCCGCCTTTCCATTCTTCCTTGCTCATGCCGTCGCCCAGGTCCTTGTCGATCCAGGGAATCAGGCTGCCGCCTAGCGGCACGCCAAAGTTGGCAGTTTCTGACGCGCTCAAGGATTGCTGTTTGGCCAGGATGCGGCGGTCGATCTCCAAAATGGCCGATTTCGGGTCGTCCAGCAGCGACTTGACTTCGCTGTTGAGCGTGCCAAACTGGTTCAGCAACTCGCGCATGTGCTGCGCGCCGCCACCCGATGCCGCCTGGTAGGTCATGCTGGTCATCCATTCGACCAGGCCTGCCTTGTAGAGCGCGCCCACGCCCATCAGCATGCAGCTGACGGTGCAGTTGCCGCCGACCCAGTTGTTGCCGCCCTTGGCCAGCGCATTCTTGATGACGGGCAGGTTGACCGGGTCGAGCACGATCACGGCGTCGTCATTCATGCGCAGGGTCGAGGCCGCATCAATCCAGTGGCCAGTCCAGCCCGCCGCGCGCAGCTTCGGAAACACTTCGGAGGTGTAGTCGCCACCCTGCGCGGTGATGATGATGTCGCACTTCTTCAGTGCTTCGATGTCAAAGGCATCCTTCAGCGTGGTTTCGTTCTTCGCCTGCGCAGGGGCCTTGCCGCCGGCGTTGGAGGTCGAAAAGAAAACCGGCTCGATCAGCTCGAAGTCGCCTTCGGCCTGCATGCGGTCGATCAAGACCGAACCGACCATGCCGCGCCAGCCGACGAGGCCTGTGAGATTGCCTGGGAGTTTCATGGGTTGCCCTTAAAAAGTACGAAAAATCGGCTTTTGGGTCCGGCTCATCGAGCCGGCGGGCACGACGAGGCGGGCTTGTCAGCCTTTAATGGTGGTCGTTTTGGTGAACTGGGGAAAAGCCGGCGCGCCGCTTCCCGCACGCATGGCGGCGGGGCAGTGGACGGGTGCGGGGCTTTTGCTCATAGGCGAGTATTGTAGCCAGGCTTGTCTTTAAGCTGGCTGACAAGCTGCTGCTTACCTGTCGGTTTCAGCCGAGTGCCTTGACCACCGCATCGCCCATTTCCACCGTGCCGACACGGGTCGTGCCTTCGCTGTAGATATCGGGCGTACGCAGACCCAGGCTCAGTACCTTGTCAACGGCTTGTTCAATGCGCGCGGCGGCCTCGGGCTGGTTCAGGCTGAAGCGCAACATCATTGCCGCACTCAAAATGGTCGCCAGCGGATTGGCGACGCCCTTGCCGGCAATGTCGGGCGCGCTGCCGTGGCTGGGCTCGTACAGGCCCTGGCCCTTGCTGTTCAGGCTGGCCGAGGGAAGCATGCCGATGCTCCCGGTCAGCATGGCGGCCGCATCCGACAGGATGTCGCCAAACATGTTGCCGGTGACCACCACGTCGAATTTTTTCGGCGCCTTGACCAGCTGCATGGCCGCGTTGTCCACGTACATGTGGTCCAGCGCCACGTCGGGGTACTGCAGTCCGACTTCAGTGACGATGTCTTTCCAGAACTGGAAGGTTTCGAGCACGTTGGCCTTGTCCACGCTGGTGACGCGTTTGCCGCGTTTGCGTGCCGCCTGGAACGCCACGTGCGCGATGCGCTCGATCTCCGGGCGTGAATAGCGCATGGTGTCAAAAGCTTCCTCGGCGCCGGGGAAATGGCCGTCCGTGGCAATGCGGCGGCCGCGTGGCTGGCCAAAGTAAATGTCGCCGGTCAGTTCGCGGATGATGAGAATGTCCAGACCGGACACGAGTTCGCGCTTCAGGCTCGACGCATCCACCAACTGTGGGTAGCAGATGGCGGGGCGGAAGTTGGCAAACAGTCCCAGGTTTTTACGCAGTCCCAAAATTGCTTGCTCGGGGCGAAGCGGCCGGTCCAGGGTGTCGTATTTCCAGTCGCCCACGGCGCCGAACAGCACGGCGTCTGCGTCTTTGGCCAGCTTCAGCGTGGCGTCGGGCAGCGGGTGGCCAAAGGCCTCGTAGGCTGCGCCGCCGACCCGTGCGGTTTCGGTTTCAAAGGGAAGGTCCAATACTTTCAGAACCTTGACGGCTTCGGCGACGATTTCAGGGCCGATGCCGTCGCCGGGGAGAATTGCGATTTTCATGGTTGCTATCTTTTTATGGGTGCACTGGCTTGTATTCATTAGGCCAGTGCATGATTTTTCTTGAATATTTACTGAGCCGCCAGGGTGTGGTTCAGCCAGGGCTTGGTGGCCAGGCGCGCTGCTTCAAACGCCTTGATTTTGTCGCTCTGGCGCAGGGTCAGGCCAATGTCGTCCAGGCCGTTGAGAAGGCAATATTTGCGAAAAGCCTCGACCTCGAACGGTATTTCTTCGCCCTGCGGCTTGACGATCACCTGGCGCGCCAGGTCTATCGTCAACGTGAATCCGGGAAAGGCCAGCGCTTCGTCAAACAACCGGGCAACCTGCGACTCGGGCAGCACGATGGGCAGCAGTCCGTTCTTGAAGCTGTTGTTGAAAAAGATGTCGGCGTAGCTGGGCGCGATGATGGCGCGAAAGCCGTATTGGTCGAGCGCCCACGGCGCATGCTCGCGCGAGGAGCCGCAGCCAAAGTTTTTGCGCGCCAGCAAAATTGATGCGCCTGCGTAACGCGGCTGGTTGAGCACAAAGTCCGGGTTCGGCTTGCGGCTGGCCGGGTCCTGGCCCGGAAAGCCGGCATCGAGGTAACGCCAGGCGTCAAACAGGTTGGGGCCAAAGCCAGTCTTGCGGATGGATTTGAGGAACTGCTTGGGGATGATGGCGTCGGTGTCGACGTTCTCGCGGTCCATCGGAGCCACGAGGCCTTGGTGTACGGTGAATTTCTGCATGGTGTGGCCTCAGGAAAATTTGCGTATGTCTACGAAGTGACCGTGCACTGCTGCAGCGGCGGCCATGGCCGGGCTGACCAGGTGGGTGCGGCCGCCGGCACCCTGCCGGCCTTCAAAATTGCGGTTGCTGGTGGAGGCGCAGCGCTCGCCCGGCTCCAGCCGGTCAGCGTTCATGGCCAGGCACATGGAGCAGCCAGGTTCACGCCATTCAAAGCCGGCTGCGATAAAAATCTTGTCCAGGCCTTCGCGCTCGGCCTGTTCCTTGACCAGCCCGGAACCCGGAACGATCATAGCCAGCATGACATTCTTGGCGACCTTCTGGCCGATTTTTTTGACCACCGCAGCGGCTTCCCGCATGTCTTCAATCCGGCTGTTGGTGCACGAGCCGATGAACACCTTGTCGATGTAAATGTCGCTGATGGCCTTGCCGGGCTCCAGGCCCATGTAGGTCAGTGCGCGTTCGATGGCATCGCGCTTGTTGGCGTCTTTTTCCTTCTCGGGGTCCGGCACCTTGTCTTCAATCGACAGCACCATCTCGGGCGAAGTGCCCCAGCTGACCTGCGGCAGGATCTGGCTGGCGTCCAACTCCACCACGGCGTCGAATTTGGCGTCCGCGTCGGAGTGCAGCGTGGCCCAGTACTGCGCCGCCATGTCCCATTCAGGGCCACCGACAAACTGGCCGGTTTTGGGGTCGGTGCCGGGGGCCAGCAGGCGTCCTTTCACGTAGTCGATGGTTTTCTGGTCCACCGCGACCAGGCCGGCGCGTGCACCGGCTTCAATCGCCATGTTGCAAACCGTCATGCGGCCTTCCATGCTGAGGGCGCGAATTGCAGCGCCGGCAAATTCAATGGTGTAGCCGGTGCCGCCCGCCGTGCCTATCTTGCCGATGATGGCCAGCACGATGTCCTTGGCGGTGCAGCCTTTGGGCAGCGTGCCTTCGACCTTGATCAGCAGGTTCTTTGCCTTTTTGGCCAGCAGGGTTTGCGTGGCCATCACGTGCTCGACCTCACTGGTGCCAATGCCGTGTGCCAACGCGCCAAAAGCGCCGTGGGTGGAGGTGTGGGAGTCGCCGCAGACCACGGTCATGCCGGGCAGGGTGGCGCCGTTTTCGGGCCCAATCACATGCACGATGCCCTGGCGTTTTGAGAGAAACGGAAAGAAGGCGGCGGCGCCAAATTCGTGGATGTTGGCGTCCAGCGTCGTGATCTGCTCCTTGCTGACCAGGTCGGTGATGCCGTCGTAGCCCAGTTCCCAGCCGGTGGTGGGCGTGTTGTGGTCGGCTGTGGCCACGATGGAACTGATGCGCCAGACCTTGCGGCCAGCCTCGCGCAGGCCTTCAAAGGCTTGCGGGCTGGTGACTTCATGCACCAGGTGGCGGTCAATGTACAGAATCGACGTGCCGTCTTCTTCGGTGTGAACAACGTGCTCGTCCCAGATCTTGTCGTAGAGGGTGCGTCCCATGGGTTTTCCTTCGTGGTGATAACGTAATTTTAGGGGGGTGGCAGGGGTGCTGCTGTGCGCGGCGGCGGTGCTTGCGTCAGGTGGTCCACCAGCAGCCGCGCGGTCAGGGGCAGGGTCGAAAAATCCCGTGCCACCAGGGAAATCTGGCGCTTGGCCCAGTCGTCGGTCAAGGCCACTGCCGCCAGCGCCCCGACGCCGTGCATCAGCTCGAACGCGCGTTGCGGCATCACGCCAACGCCCAGTCCGTTGTGAATCATGCGGCACATGGCGTCCAGTCCGGTGACGTGAATGCGCAGCTTGATGGTGCGGCCTACCACGGCAGCGGCTTGCCGCATCGCCAGGTAGATGGAACTGTTGGCGTGCAGGCCCACCTGGTCGTAGTCCAGCGCAGCTTCAAAGGCAATCGCTGGCAGTGTCGCAAGGGCATGGCCTGATGGCACGATGAGCACCAGCTGGTCGTGGCGGTAAGGCCGCGTCTGCAGGTCGCCCGTGCCGTTGGCGGTGTTGCACACACCCAGGTCTGCCGCGCCTTCCTGTACGGCACGCACGACCTCGGTGCTGAGGTGCTCTTCGAGGTCAATCTTGATCTCGGCATGCTGGCGCGTGAAGGCGCCCAGGTCTTCGGGCAAAAACTGCACGATGGCCGAAATGCTGGCGTGCACGCGCACATGGCCGCGCACACCGTCGGCGTACTCGCTCAGTTCGCCCTGCATTTTCTCCAGGCTGAACAGCACCGAGCGGGCATGGTGCAGCAAGCTTTCGCCTGCGGGTGTCAGGTCAACGCCCCGGGTATGGCGGTAAAGCAGTGCAATGCCGAGCGCCGCTTCCAGATCACTGAGGCGTTTGCTGACGGCGGATGCCGCAATGAACTCCCGCTCGGCCGCCTTGCCAATGCTGCCCAGTTCGCACACGGCTACAAAGAGCTGAAGCGAGGTCAGGTCGATGCGGCGGGCGAAATTGCGTTCGGAGCTCTTGATGGACATGGGGGTTTGGTCGTCGTACTTGACGATGGATAGTTATTTTGCAGCTTAAGCAGACGATCCGCCATCGTAATTTGAGATGTCCCACGTGTTGAAATCTTCGAAGGTGAAAAATGGCATGGAAAGTTTTGATGTTTTTTATGTATGAACCATAGCCTGCAAGATTAGTTTGCTATTTAAAGCATAGCAATGGTTGTCGACGAAAGCCGGACATTAAAAAACCCGCCGATGTTGCCATCTGGCGGGTTTGGGGTAAAGCGCTAAGCTGGCGGATTAACGCTGGGCCATGGGCTTGACGTCGCGCGGGGTCGAACCCGTGAACAACTGGCGCGGACGGCCAATCTTGTATTCAGGGTCGCCAATCATCTCGTTGAGCTGGGCGATCCAGCCCACGGTCCGGGCCAGCGCAAAGACGGCGGTGAACAGCGGCACAGGAATGCCGATGGCGCGCTGCACGATGCCGGAGTAGAAGTCCACGTTGGGGTAGAGCTTGCGCGAGACAAAGTAGTCGTCTTCCAGTGCAATCTTTTCCAGGGCCATGGCCAGCTTGAACAGCGGGTCGTTTTCCAGGCCCATTTCCTGTAGCACTTCCTTGCAGGTTTCCTGCATCAGCTTGGCGCGCGGATCGTAGTTCTTGTAAACACGATGACCAAACCCCATCAGCTTGACGTTTGAGTTCTTGTCCTTGACCTGCTTGATGAATTCGCCAATGTTCTCGAGACCACCGTTTTTCTGGATATCGCCCAGCATGTTGAGCGCCGCTTCGTTGGCGCCGCCATGGGCCGGGCCCCAGAGGCAGGCCACACCGGCAGCGATGGCTGCGAACGGGTTGGTGCCCGACGAGCCGCACAGGCGGACCGTGGAGGTTGACGCGTTCTGTTCGTGGTCCGCGTGCAGGATAAAGATGCGGTCCAGCGCACGTTCGAGCACCGGGTTGACCTTGTACTCTTCGCACGGCGTGGCGAACATCATGTGCAGGAAGTTGCCCGAGTAGCTCAGGTTGTTCTTGGGGTACATGTAGGGCTGGCCCATGGTGTACTTGTACGCCATGGCCACCAGCGTCGGCATTTTGGCAATCAGGCGAATCGCGGCGATCTCCCGGTGCTCGGGATTCGTGATGTCGGTGCTGTCGTGGTAGAAGGCCGACAGGGCGCCGACCAGGCCGGTCATGATGGCCATCGGATGCGCATCCCGGCGGAAACCGCGCAGGAAAAACTGCATCTGCTCGTTGACCATGGTGTGGTTGGTCACGCGGCCGACAAAGTCCTTTTTCTGGTCACCGTTCGGCAATTCTCCGTAGAGCAGCAAATGGCAGGTTTCCAGAAAGTCGCAATTCGTGGCGAGCTGCTCAATCGGGTAGCCGCGGTACAGCAACTCGCCCTTGTCGCCGTCAATGTAGGTGATGGCCGACTGGCAGGACGCCGTGGACAGAAAACCCGGGTCGTAGGTGAACAGGCCGGTCTGGGCATACAGCTTGCGAATGTCCACGACATCCGGTCCTACCGTGCCCTGGTACACCGGCAAATCCAGGCTGGGGGTGCCATTGGTGAAGGACAGGGTGGCTTTGTTGTCAGCTAACTTCATGTTGAATTCTTTCTCTCTTGTCAGAGGGGGTGTTAAGGAGCCGGGGCCCCGGGGCGAAGCAAGCTCAGTACTTCAAGTGCTTCGGTGGTCGAGGCGCTTTCCTTTGCCAGCGAATCAGAGAGCTGTTCGGGCTCTTTTCGCCGCAGTAGCAGGTCCAGCAAATCGTTGTCGGACAGCACCATTAAATCATCCAGGCCTTTAGCCTGGCTGACGGTCAAGGTCGCCTCATGGCGCAGAAAGAATTTTTCGATCAACAGGTCGTTTTCCAGCAAACCGCGGCGGCAGCGCCACCTGAGTTTGCTTAAAGCCCGTTGATCCAGCAACGTGTGTGTCATGGCCATGGGGCGTCTGGGGCGCAATGTCTTCAGACCGTGCGCAACACCATCATTTCCTTGATCTTGCCGATAGCCTTGGCCGGATTCAGGCCCTTGGGGCACACGTCAACGCAGTTCATGATGGTGTGGCAGCGGAACAGGCGGTACGGATCTTCCAGGTTGTCCAGTCGCTCGGCGGTCGCTTCGTCGCGGCTGTCGGCCAGGAAACGGTAGGCCTGGAGCAGTCCGGCCGGGCCCACGAATTTATCGGGATTCCACCAGAAGCTGGGGCAGGCGGTGGAGCAACTGGCGCACAAAATGCATTCGTACAGGCCGTTGAGTTCGTCGCGCTCTTCGGGGCTTTGCAGACGCTCTTTCTGGGGTGGCACGTTGTTGTTGATCAGGTAAGGCTTGATCGAGTTGTACTGCTTGAAGAACTGCGTCATGTCGACAAACAGGTCGCGCACCACTGGAAGGCCGGGCAGCGGCTTCAGCACGATGGTTCCCGTCAGCGTGCGCATGTTGGTCAGGCAGGCCAGGCCATTCTTGCCGTTGATGTTCATGGCGTCAGAACCGCAAACGCCTTCGCGGCAGGAGCGGCGAAAGGAGATCGTGGGGTCCTGCGCCTTGAGCTTCATCAGCGCATCGAGCAACATGCGTTCGCTGCCGTCGAGCTCAACCTCGATGGTCTGCATGTAAGGCTTGGCATCGGTGTCGGGGTCGTAGCGATAGATCTGGAAAGTACGTTTGGTCATGGGGATTTCCGCTTGTATTTTTAGAAGGAGCGAACTGTGAGGGGCACGGAGTCAACCGTCAGCGGTTTCATTTGAACCGGCTTGTAGGCGAGGCGGTTGCCTTCGCTGTACCACAGCGTGTGTTTGTGCCAGTCGCTGTCGTTGCGGCCATTCGGATGCGCGGGCGTGTCGCCGTAATCGTCCACGGAGTGGGCGCCACGGCTTTCGTGACGGGCTGCTGCAGAAACGATGGTGGCTTCAGCGGCCTCGATCAGGTTTTCAACTTCCAATGCCTCGATGCGCGCGGTGTTGAAAATCTTGGACTTGTCTTTCAGGCCAATCGTGTTGACCCGCTTGCGCAGCTCGGCAATTTTGGTCACGCCTTCATCCATGATGGCCTGGGTGCGGAACACGCCAGCATGCTGCTGCATGGCTGCGCGGATGTCGTTGGCCACGTCCTGGGCATACTCGCCCGTGGTGGCGTTGTCCAGGCGCTCGATGCGGGCCATGGTTTTGTCCGCAGCGTCAAGCGGCAATGGCTTGTGCTCGGCGTTGGCCTGGTTGAATTCGACGATGTGGTTGCCGGCAGCGCGGCCAAACACCAGCAGATCCAGCAACGAGTTGGTGCCCAGGCGGTTGGCGCCATGCACGCTCACGCAGGCGCATTCGCCGACCGCATACAGGCCATTGACGACCTGGCTCTTGTTGTCGGCGTCCTGCGTGACGACCTGACCGTGGATGTTGGTCGGGATGCCGCCCATCTGGTAATGGATGGTGGGCACCACGGGAATCGGTTCCTTGGTGATGTCGACGTTGGCAAAATTGTGGCCGATCTCGAACACCGACGGCAGGCGCTTCATGATGGTCTCGACGCCCAGGTGGGTCATGTCAAGATTGATGTAGTCCTTGTTGGGGCCGCAACCACGGCCTTCCTTGATTTCCTGGTCCATGCAACGCGACACGTAGTCGCGTGGCGCCAGGTCCTTGTAAGCCGGGGCATAGCGCTCCATGAAGCGCTCGCCGTTGCTGTTGCGCAAAATCGCGCCTTCGCCGCGGCAGCCTTCGGTCAGCAGCACGCCGGCGCCATGCACGCCGGTGGGGTGAAACTGCCAGAACTCCATGTCTTCCAGCGGAATGCCGGCGCGTGCCGCCATGCCCAGGCCGTCACCGGTGTTGATGAAGGCGTTGGTCGAGGCCGCAAAAATACGCCCGGCACCGCCAGTGGCGAGCAGCGTGGTCTTGGCTTCAAAAATATGCACGTCGCCGGTTTCCATCTCGATGGCGGTCACGCCCACGACGTCGCCATCGGCATCGCGGATCAGGTCCATCGCCAGCCATTCGACGAAGAAGCTGGTTTTTTCCTTGACGTTTTGCTGGTACAGCGTGTGCAGCATGGCATGGCCAGTGCGGTCGGCTGCGGCGCAGGCACGCTGCACTGATTTTTCGCCGTAGTTGGCGGTATGGCCGCCAAAGGGACGCTGGTAAATCGTGCCGTCGGGGTTGCGGTCAAAGGGCATGCCCATGTGCTCAAGGTCATAGACAACCTTGGGCGCTTCGCGGCACATGAATTCGATCGCGTCCTGGTCGCCGAGCCAGTCGGAACCCTTGACGGTGTCGTAGAAATGGTAGTGCCAGTTGTCTTCAGACATATTGCCCAGGGAAGCACCAATGCCGCCTTGCGCCGCCACGGTGTGGGAGCGCGTCGGGAACACTTTGGAGAGCACGGCGACGTTCAGGCCGGCACGGGCCAGTTGCAGCGAGGCGCGCATACCGGAGCCGCCGGCACCGACGATGACGACGTCAAATTTGCGCTTGGGGAGTTTGGAGGTTGCAGTCATGGATTTTTCTTGAATCTTGTTAGCCGGATTCGGCCAGGTTTGACTTGGGGGGTGACTTGGAGGGTTAAAGGCGCCACAGCACCTGAATACCCCAGCCTGCGCACGCAACCAGCCAGACAATGGTGAAAACCTGCAGAAACAGACGCAGGCCAACCGGCTTGATGTAGTCCATCCAGATGTCGCGCATGCCGACCCAGACGTGCTGCAACAGGGCCACAATGACGGTGAACGTCAGCACCTTCATCCACTGCGGCGAAAAGATGCCGGCCCACTGGTTGTAGCCGATGGGGCCCTTGCTGAAAATGACCTGTGCCAGCAGCAGCAGGGTGAAGAGGGCCATCAGGGCCGCGGTGATGCGCTGGCTTAGCCAGTCACGTGTGCCGTAATGAGCGCCGACAACGATGCGCTTGGAGCCGTAATTGACAGACATGGTGTGCTTTCCCTGAAAATTAATAAAGGCCAAACAGCTTGGCACCCAGCACAAGCGTGAGGCCAATGCTCACGGCCAGCGTGAAGGCGGCGGACTGCCTGCCGAAATCCTTGCTGACGGCTTCGTGGCTGGCGTCCATCCAGAGGTGGCGAAGGCCGGCGATGAAGTGGTGCAGGTAGGCCCAGATCAAGGCCAGCGCAACCAGCTTCCAGAGCACGCCGGGCAGGCCCAGCAGGCCCACATTGAAGGCGGCCTTGAATTTTTCAAATGAAATGTCAGAGGAAATCGACGTGTCGAACATCCAGATGATGAACGGCATCAGGAGGAACATGATCGCTCCGCTGACGCGGTGCAGGATGGACACGATGCCTGCGAGGGGCAACCTGTAACCTGGAAGGTCAGTGAGTGCGTTGATGTTGCGGAATTCAGGCCTCTTGGGGCGCTGTTTTGATGCCAGCTCTGTCATTTTTGTGGACTTTCTTGGGTGTAACTAGGTGGTAACCAGAGATGTGGTGACCTTCTGACCGTGATAATTCTATTGCAATGCAGCAAATTAATTTACAAACCTTTGCAGCGTCTCAAGTACTCCTGTCAACTAAGTTCATTTTTGTAGTGGTGGGTATCGGTGCGGTACAGGCCCCGGCGCAACTCCATGGGCACGTCGTTGTAGGTGTAGGCGGTGCGCTCCACGCTAAGCAGCGGCTCGCCCACCGGCACTTTCAGTAATTCGGCGGAAGCCACATCGGCGGCAAGCGCCCGTATGTTTTCTTCGGCGCGCACCATGCGCACACCAAACTCGGTTTCAAACAGCGCATACATGGGGCCGCCGTAGGTTGCCAGGCGATCAGCCGTCAGTCCCTTGAAGGGGCCGCCCGGGAGCCAGACGTCTTCCAGGATTGTGGGCGTGCCCTGGAAGGACAACACGCGGCGCAGTTGCAGCACGGCGTCGCCGGCGCGCAGGGCCAGTGCGCGGGCAATGTCCGCGGGCGCCCGCAGGCGCTTGCAGTCGATGATTTGACGCTCCGCCGGTCCTTCGCTGCGCAGGTCGCCGCTGTCGGGCATGAGCCTCAGGAAGCGGTACTGCACCTGATGTTCGGCATGGGTGGCTACAAACGTCCCCTTGCCCTGGCGACGCATCACCAGGTTTTCAGCGGCGAGCTCGTCGATCGCCTTGCGCACCGTGCCCTGGCTGACGCGAAAGCGCGCCGCCAGGTCCATTTCGCTGGGAATCAATTCGCCGGGTTTCCACTCGCCCGCCTGCAGGCTTTTCAGGATCAGGACCTTGATTTGCTGATAGAGCGGGCTGAACGCGGGGGTCGCGCCAGCTTGTGCGCTGGCCGCTGCGGCAACGTCGTGAAAGGAGGAGGGGTCAATGGCCATGGGGGACACGGGTTAAATCATGGTTTGGTCGCGCAGGCAGCGCGCTGCAAGCCAATGCGCAATCATATCTTATATAAGACATAAGACGAATTGACGCAAGGCGATTTTCAAGCGTAAAATCTTCGGCTGAGCGCGGCGCGCCAAGCGGTTTCCGTTGGGGGCGGCAGGGTGGCAAACCCCCTTTGGGCCACCTCGTCACCCAAGGACGCCGCCCAACACCTCACACCCCAATGGGTGCAAAGCATTTTTTACTTTACTGGAGTTGTCAATCATGAGCAAAAAACCCGTCCGCGTTGCAGTCACTGGTGCAGCAGGCCAAATCGGCTACGCATTGTTGTTTCGTATTGCTTCTGGCGAAATGCTGGGCAAAGACCAGCCGGTCATTTTGCAGTTGCTTGAGGTTCCCGTAGAAGGCCCCCAGAAGGCGCTCAAGGGCGTGATGATGGAACTGGACGACTGCGCCTTCCCGTTGCTGGTGGGCATGGAGGCGCACAGCGATCCGATGACCGCATTCAAGGACGCGGACTACGCATTGCTGGTCGGCTCGCGTCCACGCGGCCCCGGCATGGAGCGCGCCGAGCTGCTGGCTGTCAACGGCGCCATCTTCACCGCGCAGGGCAAGGCGCTCAACGCCGTCGCCAGCCGCGATGTTCGGGTGCTGGTGGTCGGCAACCCTGCCAACACCAATGCCTACATCGCCATGAAAAGTGCGCCAGATCTGCCGCGCAAGAACTTCACCGCCATGCTGCGCCTGGACCACAACCGCGCTGCCAGCCAGATCGCCGCCAAGACCGGCAAGCCGGTGGCCGACATTGAAAAACTCACGGTGTGGGGCAACCATTCGCCCACGATGTACGCCGACTACCGTTTTGCCACCATCAATGGCGAAAGCGTCGCGGCAATGATCAACGACCAGGAATGGAATGCCAACGTGTTCCTGCCCACCGTCGGCAAGCGCGGCGCTGCCATCATTGAAGCGCGCGGCTCATCGTCTGCGGCTTCTGCCGCCAACGCAGCCATCGACCATATGCGCGACTGGGCGCTGGGCACCAATGGCAAGTGGGTCACGATGGGCATTCCATCCGACGGCCAGTACGGCATTCCGAAAGACACGATGTTCGGCTTCCCTGTGACCTGCGAAAACGGTGAATACAAGATCGTCGAAGGTCTCGAAATTGATGCCTTCAGCCAGGAACGCATCAACAAGACCCTGGAAGAGTTGCAGGGCGAGCAAGCCGGCGTCGCCCACCTGCTGTAAAGGCAACGCGGTGCACAGCACTCCCCCAGCAAACGCAGCCCCCCTGGAGGGCAGCGCAGCAGATGCCGCAATGAATGCGGGGACGAGGGCGGGGGCGATGCATCCGCGCGAAGTGCTGCTCGGTGCGCAGGCCGCCACGGCGGTGCTGCCCGTTTGTGACCATTACAGCGGCGTCGAGGCGCGCATGCGCAAAAGCCTGCAGCTGCAGGCCGAGATGATCGAGGAGTTTGGCACCTGCGTTTTTGACGTGACGCTGGACTGCGAAGACGGCGCCCCCGTGGGCGGCGAAGCCGAGCACGCGGCCATGGTGGTGGCGCTGGCCACCCTGGCCAGCAACCAGGCGCGGGTTGCGGTGCGCGTGCATGCGGTCGACCATCCTGCGTTCGATTCCGATGTGGCGGTGATCGCCGGTTCGCTGGCGCACACGCTGTCCCACATCATGGTGCCCAAGGTGGAATCTGTTGACGACGTGCATCGGGCTGTGCAGGCGCTGCACGCCGCGTCGGCCGATCAGCTGCCGCTGCATGTACTGATCGAATCTCCGCTGGCGGTTCATAACGCCTTTCAAATTGCCGCCCACCCCCGCGTGCAGTCATTGAGTTTCGGGTTGATGGATTTTGTGTCCGCGCATGGCGGCGCAATTCCGGCCGATGGCATGAGCAGCCGGGGCCAGTTCACCCACCCGCTGGTGCTGCGCGCCAAGCTTGAAATTGCATCGGCCTGCCATGCCTACGGAAAGGTGCCATCGCACTGCGTGGTCACCGAATTCAGTGACACGGCGGCCATGAAGGCCGCTGCCGGAAAAGCGGCCCGAGAACTGGGTTACACCCGCATGTGGAGCATCCACCCGAACCAGATCCGCCCCATACTGGAAGCCTTTGCGCCTACAGAGGGCGACATTGAGGATGCTACAAAAATAATAGCTTCTGCCGCCCGTGAAAATTGGGCACCCATCAGTTTTCAAGGTAAATTGCACGACCGTGCCAGTTACCGCTACTTCTGGCAGGTGCTCGAGCGCGCGCACCAGACTGGCCGGACGCTTCCCGCCGAGGCGCAAATTTATTTTCAGGCGCAACCTGCCTGAGCGTCAATACAAGCGCACCACATCATTTCTCACCACCTCATGAAGGCCGTATGAAAACCACCCCTATCGCAACGTTTGCCTGCACCTTGACCGCAGCTGTCTTCATGGCCGTCTCCGGCCTGGCAACGGCGCAAACCACGACGGCCAAACCTGCCAAGCCGGCGGCCGTGAGCAAAAAAGTGGCCGTGGCCAAAAAGAAGCCGCCGGTCAGTGCCAACCGCACCAATCTCAAGACCACCGCCAAGAACGTGGCGGCTGGCATTGAAGCCGCCGAGGCCGCCATGACCCCGGCAGAGCTGGCCATTGCCGAGCGTGTGCATGTGGGCAGCCTGCCGTGCGAACTTGGTGCATCGGTCAGCCTGACTCAGGACGACAAGGTGCCCGGTTACTTCAACATGCAGGGCAAAAACTTCAAGTACCGCATGTTCCCGGTGGCCACCACCACGGGCGCCATTCGTCTGGAAGACCAAAAAGCCGGCGCGGTGTGGCTGCAACTGGCCAACAAGTCCATGCTCATGAACCAAAAGCTCGGCATTCGTCTGGCCGATGAGTGCATGAGTCCGGCGCAAGTGGCCATGGCCGAGGTGCTCAAGCGCAATCCGCCCCCGAGCGTGCTGGATGCGCCCAAACCCGCTGTGCTCCCCGTCCTTCCCGCCGAGCCGCTGCAGCCGTCACAGCCCGCCCAATAAGTCTTTTTTAGATCCACGCGTTCCCGATTCCCCCACAATTTTGAATAGAGGAAAACCAGCATGTCATCAGAGTTCCTGAAAGGCTACCGCACCCATGTCGCCGCCCGCGCCGCACTGGGTATTCCGCCGCTGCCGCTGTCGGCCGAGCAAACCGGCGAGGTCATTGAGTTGCTGAAAAATCCGCCTCAGGGCGAAGAGGCATTTCTGGTCGAACTGATCACCTACCGCGTGCCTGCGGGTGTCGACGATGCGGCCAAGGTCAAGGCCAGCTACCTGGCTGCCGTGGCGCACGGCACCGAAGCCTGCGCGCTGATTTCACGGGTCCAGGCCACGCAACTGCTGGGCACCATGCTGGGCGGCTACAACATCAGCCCCATGATCGAGTTGCTCGACGATGCTGACCAAAGCGTTGCAGGCGAAGCCGCCAGCGGCCTGAAAAACACCCTGCTGATGTTCGACCAGTTTCACGACGTCCAGGAAAAAGCCGAAAAAGGCAATGCCCATGCCAAGGCCGTGCTGCAAAGCTGGGCCGACGCTGAATGGTTCACCAGCCGTCCCGTGGTGCCTGAATCGATCCAGCTGACCGTGTTCAAGGTCGCTGGCGAGATCAACACCGATGACCTGTCGCCCGCGCCCGATGCGTGGAGCCGCCCCGACATTCCGCTGCACGCCCTGGCCATGCACAAAAATGCGCGCCCCGGCGTCACGCCTGAAGAAGATGGCAAGCGCGGCCCGATCAAGTTCATGGAAGAGCTCAAGGCCAAGGGTAACCTCGTGGCTTACGTGGGCGACGTGGTCGGCACCGGTTCCTCACGCAAGTCGGCCACCAACTCGGTGCTGTGGTGGACGGGCGATGACATTCCCTACGTGCCCAACAAGCGTTTTGGCGGCATCTGCCTGGGTAGCAAGATCGCGCCCATTTTCTACAACACCATGGAAGACTCCGGCGCGCTGCCGATCGAGCTCGATGTCAGCCAGATGGCCATGGGCGATGTCATTGAACTGCGCCCCTATGAGGGCAAGGCGCTGAAAGACGGCCAGGTCATTGCCAGTTTCAAGCTCAAAAGCGATGTGCTGTTTGACGAAGTGCGCGCCGGTGGCCGCATTCCCCTGATCGTGGGCCGTGGCCTGACCGCCAAGGCACGCGCCGCGCTGGGCTTGCCCGTGTCCACCCTGTTCCGCTTGCCGCAAAGCCCGACAGCCAGCAGCCGCGGCTTCACGCTGGCCCAGAAAATGGTCGGCCGCGCAGTGGGCCTGCCTGAAGGCCAGGGCGTTCGTCCAGGCACTTATTGCGAGCCCAAAATGACCAGCGTGGGCAGCCAGGACACCACCGGCACCATGACGCGCGACGAGTTGAAAGACCTGGCCTGTCTGGGCTTCAGCTCTGACCTGGTGATGCAGTCCTTTTGCCACACGGCGGCTTACCCCAAGCCGGTCGATGTGAAGATGCATCACGAGTTGCCGGAGTTCATGCGCACCCGCGGCGGCATCAGCCTGCGTCCCGGCGACGGCATCATCCACAGCTGGCTCAACCGCATGTTGCTGCCCGACACCGTGGGCACCGGCGGCGACAGCCACACCCGCTTTCCGATCGGCATCAGCTTTCCTGCCGGCTCCGGCCTGGTCGCTTTTGGTGCGGCCACCGGTGTGATGCCGCTGGACATGCCCGAGAGCGTGCTGGTGCGTTTCAAGGGCAAGATGCAGCCCGGCGTGACCTTGCGTGACCTCGTCAACGCCATTCCGCTGTACGCCATCAAGGCGGGGCTGATGACCGTGGCCAAGCAAGGCAAGGTCAATATTTTCTCGGGCCGCATCCTGGAAATCGAAGGCTTGCCGGACCTGAAGGTCGAGCAGGCGTTTGAGTTGAGCGATTCGTCGGCCGAGCGCTCTGCCGGCGGCTGCACGGTGCACCTGAACAAGGAACCGATCATCGAGTACATCACCAGCAACATCACCATGCTCAAGTGGATGATCGCCACGGGCTACTCGGATGTGCGCACCATCAATCGCCGCATTGCCGCCATGGAAGCGTGGCTGGCCAATCCGCAACTGCTCCAGGCCGATGCGGACGCCGAATACGCAGCCGTGATCGAGATCGACCTGGCCGACATCCACGAACCCATCGTGGCCTGCCCGAACGATCCGGACGACGTGAAAACGCTGTCGGATGTGGCCGGCGCCAAGATCGATGAAGTGTTCATCGGCAGCTGCATGACCAACATTGGCCACTTCCGTGCCGCCTCCAAGCTGCTTGAAAACAAGCGCGACATTCCAGTCAAGCTCTGGATGGCGCCACCGACCAAGATGGATGCAAGGCAACTGAGCGATGAAGGCCATTACGGCGTGCTGGGCGCTGCGGGTGCGCGCATGGAAATGCCGGGCTGCAGCCTGTGCATGGGCAACCAGGCGCAGGTCAAGGAGGGCGCGACCGTGTTCTCCACCTCGACCCGTAATTTCCCCAACCGCCTTGGCAAGAACTCCAACGTGTACCTGGGTTCTGCCGAACTGGCCGCGATTTGCTCCAAGCTGGGCCGGATTCCGACCAAGGCAGAGTACATGGCCGATATGCAAGTCCTCACGGTCGCCAGCGAGCAGGTGTATCAATACCTGAACTTTGACCAGGTCAAGGATTACACCGACCTGGCCGATACCGTCAAAGAGGGTGCGCCGGCTTGAAGCTTCATCCTCCTTCGGGAGGATAAAGCAAGGGTGTGAACGCCAAAAAGCCTCGCGGCGCAAGCCGCGAGGCTTTTTTATCTGCGCAAAATCTCTGGCAGCTTGCCATAGAACTTGCGCCGGAGCGCAGGTTCAGGACATCCGCAGTTCCTTGTGCTCGCCCATATCAGCAGGCGGTGTGCCGGTAATGGCGGCGGTGATCATTTTTGCCACCTGAACCATTTTGCTTTCCTTGACGTCCCAGTATTCTGCGTGGCTGATGAGCACCTGCACCAAGGCCAGCTCAGGATCCGACGGGCCGCCCGCAAACCATGCCTTGGCCATGGGGGACCAGAGCGCTTCCTTTTTCTCCATGTCTTCAAGAACCTGCGCCTTGCCCGACACCGATACATAGCTGTCGTCGCCAGGGCTGGTGTAGGCCACATTGACGTTGTCATCCTGCGCCAGCTGCTTGACCACGTCGCTGTTGCGTGCAACGAAAAAGTAGAGTTTGTTGCCTTCGTCCATGGATTTGTTCAGGGTGGTCAGCGGCTGGCTGTGCATCATGCCGTTGGCATGCCGGTGCGTGAACATGCCAAATTTGATGTCCTTGATGAGATCCCAAAGTTTTTGATGATCAGATGCGGTGGTACTCATGAAACTCCATTGCGTGGTTGAAAGATGCTTCCACTCTAGGCGGGTGCCTGCAGATTGCTCATCAGTGCTTGCCTTGCCTGCTTGTCGGTGCGTGCTGACAGATGTGCCCAGACTTGCGGTGGCCAAAGTGCCGCGCAAGACTCGGATTGGCGCGGGGCATGTCGGCCGTGCTTTGCCTGGTGAGCAGGGTGAGTGCCAAAATGGCGGTGCATGCTTTAACAAAAAGGAGATTGCCATGGCCAAATCACCCACCCCCGCACGCGCCCCTTCCCGCTCCCACGCCTTTGCATCGACCCTGAAGAACTTCAAGACCAGCTCCGGCAAGGCGGGCAAGTTTTACTCTCTGCCCGCGCTGGCCAGGCAGTTCCCGAATGTGTCGCGCCTGCCGGTGTCCCTGCGCATCGTGCTGGAGTCGGTGCTGCGCAACTGCGATGGCAAAAAGGTCACGGCGGCCCATGTCGAGGAACTGGCCAACTGGCAGCCCAACGCAGCCCGCACCGGGGAAATCCCGTTTGTCGTGTCGCGCGTGGTGCTGCAGGACTTTACCGGCGTGCCGCTGCTGGCCGACCTGGCCGCCATGCGCAGCGTGGCGCTGAAGCTGGGCAAGAACCCGAAGTCGATCGAGCCGCTGGTGCCGGTCGACCTGGTGGTGGACCACTCCATCATGGTCGACCACTTCGGCAAAAAGAACTCGCTGGACCTGAACATGAAGCTGGAATTCCAGCGCAACCGCGAGCGCTACGAGTTCATGAAATGGGGCATGCAGGCCTTTGACACCTTTGGCGTGGTGCCGCCCGGTTTTGGCATCGTGCATCAGGTCAATCTTGAATACCTGGCGCGCGGCATGCACAAGACCAAGGAAGGCCTTTACTACCCCGACACGCTGGTCGGCACCGACAGCCACACCACCATGATCAACGGCATTGGCGTGGTCGGCTGGGGCGTGGGCGGCATTGAAGCCGAAGCCGCCATGCTGGGCCAGCCGGTCTACATGCTGATGCCCGACGTGGTGGGCATGGAACTGACCGGGCGGCTGCGCGAAGGCGTGACCGCCACCGACCTGGTGCTGCGCGTGACTGAAACGCTGCGGCGCGAAAAGGTCGTAGGCAAGTTCGTGGAGTTTTTTGGCGAAGGCACGCGCAGCCTGTCGCTGCCCGACCGCGCCACCATTGGCAACATGGCGCCTGAATACGGCGCCACCATGGGCTTCTTCCCGGTCGACGAAAAAACCATGGCCTACTTCAAGGGCACCGGCCGCACCAAGGCCGAGATGGAAGCGCTCGAGGCCTACTTCCGGGCGCAAGGCCTGTTCGGCGTGGCCAAGGCGGGCGACATTGACTACTCGCAGGTGGTCACGCTCGACCTGGGCGATGTCACCCCCAGCCTGGCCGGCCCGAAGCGGCCGCAGGACCGCATTGAGTTGGGCCAGGTGGCCAGCCAGTTTGCCGCGCTGTTCAGCCAGCCGATTGCCAGCAACGGCTTCAACCAGCCCGCCGCGCTGCTGGAGACACGCCACCAGGTGCGCCGCAGCGACGAAGGACGGCCCGACACCTTGCCCGCTGCACCGCCGACACCGTTGGGCGCCGCCCGCTCAGTGGTTGAAATGGAAAGCAACCGCCCCGCGATGGTGCATGAAAACAGCCCCTCCGCGGCCAGCGCAACGGCTACGGCCAAGCCGCCCGGCAAAAGCCTGACCGTGGGCAACGGCGACGTGCTGATCGCCGCCATCACGAGTTGCACCAACACCTCCAACCCCAGCGTGCTGCTGGCGGCCGGGTTGCTGGCCAAGAAAGCTGTGGAAGCGGGCCTGAAGGTCCAGCCGCACATCAAGACCTCGCTGGCGCCGGGCTCGCGCATCGTAACCGAGTACCTGACGGAGACCGGCCTGCTGCCGTATCTGGAAAAACTCGGGTTCTCGCTGGCGGGCTATGGCTGCACCACCTGCATCGGCAACTCGGGCGACCTGACGCCCGAGCTGAACGAAGCCATCAACAAAAGCGACCTGGTGTGCGCCGCCGTGCTGTCGGGCAACCGCAACTTTGAGGCGCGCATCCACCCCAACATCAAGGCCAACTTCCTGGCCAGCCCGCCGCTGGTGGTGGCCTACGCCCTTGCCGGCACGGTGCGGCGCGACCTGATGACCGAGCCGGTCGGGCAGGGCAAGGGTGGCAAGGATGTCTACCTGGGCGACATCTGGCCCACCAGCGAAGAGATTGAAAAGCTCATGAAGTACGCCATGAACGGCAAGGCGTTCCGGGCCAACTACGCCAAGGTCAAGACCGAGCCGGGAAAGCTGTGGGAAAAGATCAAGGGCGTCAGCGGCACCAGCTATACCTGGCCGGCCAGCACCTACATTGCCGAGCCGCCGTTCTTCAAGGACTTTTCCATGGAAATGGAAGCTGCTGACGCAGGTGCTGCGGGCGATAAAGGCCAAAATGATGCCATCTCCGTGAAGGGTGCGCGCATCATGGCGCTGTTTGGCGATTCCATCACCACCGACCATATCTCGCCCGCCGGTTCCATCAAGGCCAGCTCGCCCGCCGGCTTGTGGCTGCAGGCCCACGGCGTATTGCCGGCCGACTTCAACAGCTACGGTTCGCGCCGCGGCAACCACGATGTGATGGTGCGCGGCACCTTTGCCAACGTGCGCATCAAGAACCTGATGATCCCGGCCGACCCCGAAGGCTCGCGCGAGGAGGGCGGCGTGACCTTGTACCACCCGGCCAGCCGCGTGCCTGAGAGCGTGATCCAGAAAATGCCGATCTACGACGCCGCCATGAAGTACCTGGCCGAAGGCACGCCCACGGTGGTGTTTGCGGGCGAGGAATACGGCACCGGCTCCAGCCGCGACTGGGCCGCCAAGGGCACGCAGTTGCTGGGCATCAAGGCCGTGGTCGCCAGGAGTTTTGAGCGCATTCACCGCAGCAACCTGGTCGGCATGGGCGTGCTGCCGCTGCAGTTCAAGCCGGGCGAGTCGTGGCAAATCCTCCAGCTTGTCGGCTCCGAGATCATTGACGTGATTCCGCACCCCGACCTCAAGCCGCAGAGCGAGGCCCGGCTGGTTATCACGCGGGTCGACGGTTCTCGCCAGGAAATCACCGTGATTCTGCGCATCGACACGCCGATTGAAGTGGACTACTACCGCAACGGCGGCATCCTGCCCTTTGTGCTCAGGCAGCTGCTGGCCCCATGATGCGGCAGGCGCTGGTGGTGGGCGGCGGCATAGGCGGGCTGGCGGCGGCCTTGTCGGCGTCGCGCGCGGGCTGGGATGTGCGGCTGTATGAACGCGCGCCCGCCTTCAGCGAGGTCGGCGCCGGCGTGCAACTCGGGCCCAACGTGGTGCGCGTGCTGCACGGCTGGGGGCTGGAGGCTGAACTGGCGCGCGTGGCGGCGTTTCCGGACCGGCTGCAGGTGCGCGACGCGCTGTCGGGCCAGGCGCTGGGCATGCTGCCGCTGGGCGCGCGCACCAGGCAACGCTACGGCGCGCCCTACGCCACCATTGCCCGCGCCGACCTGCATGGCTTGCTGCTGGGCGCGTTGCAGGCGCGCAGCAACCTCTGGCTCAACCTGAGCAGCGCGGTGGCCCGGTTTGCCGACAGCGGCTCGGTGGTGACGATCAAGACCACCGAAGGTCTGGAGGTGGAAGGCGATGCGCTGATTGGCGCTGACGGCCTGTGGAGCCGCGTGCGCGAGCAACTGCTGAACGACGGCCCGCCGCGCGTGACCGGCCACCTGGCCTACCGCGCCATGCTGCCGCAGGCCAGCCTGCCCGAGGCGCTGCGCAGCCAGCAGGTCACGGCCTGGCTGGGCCCCAGGCTGCATGTGGTGCAGTACCCCGTGCGCGGCGGCGACTGGCTCAACGTGGTCGCCATCGTGCATGGACAGGTCGAGCGTGACCTGCAAAGCTGGGACCACGCGGCCCACGCGGCCGGGCTGCAGACGGCGCTGGCGCACACGGCGGCGCCGCTGCGCGAACTGATTGATGCGGTGACGGCGTGCGGCGAGGCCCCGGGTGATGAGGCCAGCGCCGCCGTTGGCTGGCGGCTCTGGCCGCTGTGCGACCGCCCGCCCATGACCGGCGCGCACCAGCAAGCGCAAGGCCGGGTCGCCTTGCTGGGCGATGCCGCACACCCGATGCGGCCCTACCTGGCGCAAGGCGCGGGCATGGCGATTGAAGATGCTGCCGAACTGGGCCGGGCCTTGGGCCTGGCGCAAGAGCCGGCCTTTGAGGTGCCCGCGCTGCTGCAGCGCTATGCCCTCAGGCGCTGGCAGCGCAATGCCCGGGTGCAGGCCCGTTCGCTGCGCAATGGCCAGATATTTCATGCGGACGGGGCGCTGCGCCTGGCGCGCAATGCGTCGCTGCAGTTGCTGGGCGAGAAGCTGTTGGACCTGCCCTGGCTGTATGGCGACCAGCCTGCGCTGGCCTGAGTCTGCGCCTTGGCCGCCATGTAAACTCCCGTGATGCAAACCCTGCGCAACGCCCACCTGATCGCCCGCTTCGTGCTGGTGTGGTTCGCGTTGTCGGTCGGCGTGGCGGTGGCTTCGCCCCTCGTCAAGCCGCAGGCCATGGAGCTGATCTGCTCCAGCGCCGGGGTGATGAAGGTGCTGTTCACCACCGAGGACGGCGGCCGGGATGCTGCAAGCCCGGCGCTCGACTGCCCCCTGTGCGCGGCTACCAGCGCGCCGCCGCCCCTGGCGCGCATTGCCGCCGAGCCGGCCCAATTGCTGGCGTATGTGCTGCCAAGCATTCCGGCCGACCCGCTTGCCGCGTTCCCTGCCGCGCCACCGCCTGCGCGCGGACCGCCTGCTATTTCCTGAATTCTCCAGAACTATCAAATTCATAGCTATTTAGTCCGTTTTTTAAGGGCTAGCAGCTGATTTGATTGATATTTTTGGGCGATTGCCTGGGCGCCACCTGCCCATTCCTCATTCCCCAAACCGTTTTCCCGCTGTGACGTGTTACCGCACCTGGATGCCCGCCGCATCAGGGCAATTTTTGATTTTTTTAAAGGAACCACCATGAAATTCAACGCACTCACCCTGATCGCCGCCCTGGCCTGCGGCAGCGTCTACGCCCAGACCGCCGAAGTCAAAGATGCCTGGGTCCGCGCCACGGTAGCAGGCCAAAAGGCGACCGGCGCCTTCATGACCATCAGCGCCAAAGACGGCGCCCAGCTGGTCGGAGTCTCGTCCCCAGTGGCGGGCGTCACGGAGGTTCACGAAATGAAGATGGAAGGCGACATCATGAAAATGCGCCCGGTCCCCGCGCTGGATATTCCCGCCGGCCGGGCGGTGGAGTTAAAACCAGGCGGCTACCATGTCATGCTGATGGACCTGAAGGCCCCGCTGGCCAAGGGCGGCAGCATACCGCTGACGCTGGTGTTCAAGGACGCCAGGGGCGCCCAGACCAAGGTGGAGCTGAAAGTTCCGGTAGCCACGGTCGCGCCTGGCGCCAAAACCGGCAGCATGGCCGCCATGGACCACGGCAAGATGCCGATGGACCACAGCCAGCACAAGTAATCAGCTGTTTTGTTCGGAACTTAGCGCCGTGCTCATGCACAATTCAAAGGATCCGTGGCGGCTGTTGGCCGACTCGGCTGCCCCGACACAGCGACGTAAAAACACAGGTATACCATGACCCAAAGCAATCTGAACAACCCGGCGCACCATAAAGTGGCCCTCGTGACCGGCGCAGGCACCGGCATTGGCCGGGCCGTGGCATTGGCCTTTTTGCGCGAGGGCTACCGCGTGGTGCTGGCCGGGCGGCGCATCGAGCCGCTCAATGCCGTGGCCCAGGAGTCCGGCACAGGCCGAGCTCTGGCGGTGCCCACCGATGTGAGCCAGCCTGAATCCGTGGACGCCCTGTTTGCAAAAATCAAGGCGGTGTACGGCCGGCTCGATGTGCTCGTCAACAACGCCGGCGTGAGCGGCATAGGCGTCAATTTTGAGGACATCGCCTTTGAGCAATGGCAAAACGTCGTCAATATCAACCTGACGGGCTCGTTTCTTTGTGCCCAGGGAGCGTTCCGCTTGATGAAGGAACAACTGCCCCAGGGCGGCCGCATCATCAACAACGGCTCGATCTCTGCCCACGCACCCCGGCCCAACTCGGCGTCCTACACCGCGACCAAGCACGCCATCACGGGCCTGACCAAATCCATCTCGCTCGACGGCCGCAAGTACAACATTGCCTGCGGCCAGATTGACATCGGCAACGCGCTGACCGAGCTGTCGGCGCGCATGACCAAAGGCGTGCTGCAGGCCAACGGCGAGATCGCGATCGAGCCCATGATGGATGCCAAAGAAGTGGCCGATGCGGTGGTGCACATGGCGGCGCTGCCACTGTCCACCAACATCCAGTTCATGACCATCATGGCCACGAAGATGCCGTTTGTCGGGCGTGGTTAAGCGCCTTGGACTAAAGGTTGCCGGCGAGGCGCTTTAACCCAACCCTGCGCTTTTGCCCGTAAGGCCGGTGGCGCGACTGAATTGAAAAGGATCAGAGAGTCGGGCGTTTTTAACCTGCAGGGACTGGTGATGTTTGCCCTCTACGCGGGCGGCATTGTGAGCGCTATGGCGGTGGCGGCGGTGTTCAAGCTGTGGCGCGGCGATGCACGGCCCACGCCGCTGATCATGGAGTTGCCGGCCTACCGGATGCCCGGCCTGCGCCAGCTGGCGATGGGCTTGCATGAGCGGGCCATGATCTTTTTAAAGCGCGTGGGCGGCATCATCCTGGTGCTCACGGTGCTGCTTTGGTTTTTGTCCACCTTCCCGGCACCGCCCGAGGGCGCCGTTGGTCCGGCGATCCAGTTCAGCCTGGCCGGGCAGCGGGGGCATGTGTTGCAAGTCATTTTTGCACCCATTGGCTTTAACTGGCAGATTTTCATCGCGCTGGTGCCGGGCCTGGCGGCGCGTGAAGTGGCAGTGGGCGCGCTGGGTACGGTGTATGCGCTTTCGGCGACCGGCGAGGATGTGGCCTCAGCGCTCGGACCCGTGATTGCGCAAAGCTGGTCGATGGCGACGGCCCTGTCGCTTCTGGTCTGGTACGTGTTTGCGCCGCAATGTATTTCTACTCTGGTGACGGTGCGGCGCGAGACCAACAGCTGGCGTTATGCCTTGTTCATGGCGGGCTACCTGTCTGCGCTGGCCTATGGCGCGAGCTGGATCACCTATCGGCTGGCCTTGCTGTGGGGCGGGGCCTGAGCATGTGGCAACAATGGATTGTGGGCGTCATGGTGGCCCTGGCTGCCGCGTACGCGCTGTGGTACTGGATGCCCTCAGGGCTTCGCCGCCGACTCGGGCGCATGCAGAAGAGTCTGGGAGAAAAACCGGGCTGCGGCGCATGCAGCAGTTGCAGCGGCTGCGCTGCGACGGGACGGGCCAGCCCTGTTGCCGGTAGTACCGAGGCGCGCCAAGCAATGCGGATACAGCCCAAGTCAAAATCCGCGTTTCACTAGGCGCAACGGTGGAGATGCCTATCTTGCCTGCCGTGAAAACTAAGGCCTGCTAACGACGCACCCATTAGATCGCCACCACGCTGCCGCGCCGACTCCCCCTGACCTGGCCGGTGTGCGCAAACAGCCTTTGTAAAGCCTCGACCGCTCGCACGTCCAGCTTTTGCCGATTGCTGCCGTACTTCGCTGGAACCCCTTGCTCGCCCAGCATCGCGGCGCGGTAGATCTTGCTGTCCTTGACTTTGCTGCCCGCTATGAGCAGGTCTTCGATCCTGTGACCCTTTGGGTTCTCCATCTTGAAGTACATGTTCAGACCGCGACAGCGTTTGACGAAGCCGCCCATCTGGTGATACGGATCGGCAGAGTACGTGCGTTCAAGATTGGCTTCCAGCATGGCGCGCAACTCATCGCCAGTGAGATCGATGATCGAGACCGGCGAATCCGTCGGAACGATGTTCCACAAATGCTCCATCGTCACGTTGCCAAGAAGGATAGGCGCGCCATAGCGTCAGCCGTTCGAGAAGGCAAGACGCGTTTCGGCAGCCGCTGAAATGGCGTCAAGCAACACGTTGTCCATAGATGTCTCGAGCGAGGTGGCCCGGTCCAGCGGACTGCGGACCTGGCCGACGACATTGTCAAGAAAATCCCGGTGGGGAGCCAGTGTGTCGCGAACCATCAGGGCCATATCGGGATCTGATGTGATCGAGTCGTCGGTACATATCAGGGCGTGTTGAACGTCGACTATCTTGCCGCCGTCTAGGGTCAGGTCGAGCCGCCCGACGAACGAGCCGTGGCATCCGGACTGGATGATGACAGTCTGACCGATCTTGACGGGTTGATACAGGCGGTTATGCGTGTGGCCGCTGACCAGCACGTCGATGCCGGGAACTTCAGCCGCAAGCTTTGCATCCTGGGCAAAACCGAGATGCGACAGAAGCACGATCAGGTCGACGCGCTCCTCGGTACGAAGGCGTTCGATGTGTGCGGGCAGCTCCGTGTTGCCGAGCGAAAAGCGCACGCCGGCGGAGTAGCTGGGCGGCATGCTCTTGTCGATGATGTTCGATGCGATGCCGATGATGCCGATGATGCCGATGCGAGTGCCCCGCGCTCGACGACGCGGCTAGGCGCAAACACCAGGCGGTCGCTCGCCGCTTCATAGCAGTTGATGGCCAGCACAGGGTAGGCCAGACGCGTTGCGAGTTCGCAGAAGTGCTCTGGCCCGTAGGCAAATTCCCAGTGCGCTGTCATTGCGTCGAATGCAAGTGCGTTCATCAGCGGGACCAATGCATCACCCCGGGAATTGACGGCGATGAAGGTGCCGTGGAAGGTGTCGCCATTGTCGAGAGCCAGTACGCCACCTGGGCGCTCCGCGCGCACCTGCCTGAACACGCTGGCAATGCGCGCTAGACCGCCGCAGGTCTCATATCGAAATCCGCCGCGCGCGGAAAACCTCTGGATGGGGTTCGAGGTAGCCATGCAGGTCGTTGATCTGCAGGATCGTGAGTTTACGTTCGGTCATGAGATGCCTTTCGGAATCGGTGGCTTAAGCGCTGGCGGGGCCAGCAACTACCCCGGCGACGATGGGCACGGCGACGATGCGAGCAGCAGAAACGACGGGCGTTTGATCACTGAAAAAATCGTTCCATGTTTAAAAGTGCCGCGTGCCTGCTGTTGGTTGAGTTTTATGGATGCGGATAACAGGTGTCAATGACGCGCTGGTGTTTGCCATTTCAGAATTCCCGGTACACGATTTGTGCCGGCCCGTAAGTCAGCGTGCATTCCAGCCCCACTTTGCAAAGATATTCTGACCCGCCGGGGATTGCAGGAACTCCACGAACGCCCTGGCCTGCGGCTCCTTGCTGCCTTTGCGCGTCAACACGACGCCGGCATCGCGGTAGATGCGAAACGGCTCGTCCATCGGGACCACCTGTGCCAGCTCGGGGTTTGCCACCTGCCAGATGTTCCAGATCAGCCAGGCGTCGATGTCCTTTTGCTGCGTCCATTGCTCCTTGGCGGCGCCGCTGTTGGCGGCCTCGGGGAACACCATGTTCTTGCGAAACGCGCGCACCATCGCGATGTCGCCGGTTCGTCCGGCGACGTCTTCCCACAAGCCGGTCTGCCCGGCGCCGGCAACAGTCAGCACCTTCACCCCCGGCTTCAGAAGGTCGCGGAAGCCGCGTATTTTCTTCGGGTTTCCTGGCCTGACAAGAATCGCCACCGGGCGCAGATAGAGTGGCTGTGCGTCGCGCAGTTCAAACGCGCCCGGCAAGACCTTGGCAAAGTCGGTCATCATGTTTTCGGCGCCACTGAACACCACATCCGCATCCTGCCTTGCTTTGTCGACCCATTCGGGGGTCGGTCCGGCAACCACGTTCACAGTGATCTGGTTGGCCGCGCCGAATGCCTTGGCGGCATCTTTCATCGCCGGGGCCGGTCCGCCGGGGCCATAAACGTTAAGCATGTCCTGCGCCCAGACCGAGGCGGGGAAACTGGCCGCAGCAACCAATACCAGTGCCAAGGCCGCCCGGAGGATGGAGAGATATCTGAAGCGTTTAATCATTAAAAGGCTTTAAAAAGCTGAAAACTCGAAATGCAAATTTCGAGCAATGCCACACCATGTGGTTGGACCAACTTTCAGAACAATGTCTTGAAAAGATTGGAATAAGGGTGACAATCCGATAATTAAAGTATCTTCGGCGCCTGTGGCGCTGGACGTAGGACAGAACCGCGATTGCGGAGACTGGATGCCGTGTCGCTCTCAGCATCCCAACCCCGCGCGCTGGCCAGGCGTTCATGAAGAAACTATTACTTTTTCTTATGAAGCGCGTGGATCTATATTTTGTTTCTTGCAAGCATAGACGTGCGCAAGGATATCGCGTAAAAATGAGATTCTTCTCGCACGGCAGGTCATACGCTGTTGGTCTTTATTGAAAGCGCTGCAACGTCAATTTCGCTTCCAGCCCGCCCTGCGGGCGATGCAGAAGTTCGAGCACTCTTGACGTATGAGCCGCACTTCAGGGGATTCGGCCCAGCAAAAGCCACTCCATGAGCGCCTTTTGCACATGCATCCGGTTTTCCGCTTCGTCCCACACCACGGATTGTGGGCCGTCGATCACGTCGGCTTCGACTTCTTCACCGCGGTGCGCCGGCAGGCAGTGCATGAAGAGGGCGTCGGGTTTGGCGGCCTGCATCATCTCGCTGTCCACGCACCAGTCGGCAAAGGCTTTTTTGCGCGCTTCGTTCTCGGCCTCGTAGCCCATGCTGGTCCAGACGTCGGTGGTGACCAGGTCGGCACCGGCGCAGGCCTGCATGGGGTCCTTGAAGACCTGGTAGCTGTCGGCCGAGCGGATGCCGGCGATCGACTGGTCGACCTCGTAGCCGCCGGGTGTGCTCAGGTGCACCTTGAAACCCAGGATTTCGCTGGCCTGCAGCCAGGTGTTGGCCATGTTGTTGCCGTCGCCGACCCAGGCCACGGTTTTTCCAGCAATCGAGCCGCGGTGCTCGATGTAGGTAAAGATGTCCGCCAGGATCTGGCAGGGATGGAACTCATTGGTCAGGCCGTTGATGACCGGCACGCGTGAGTGCGCGGCAAAGCGCTCGATCTTGGTCTGCTCGAAGGTGCGGATCATCACCAGGTCGACCATGCGGCTGATGACCTTGGCGCTGTCTTCTATTGGCTCGGCACGGCCCAGCTGGCTGCCTTCGGTGGTGAGGTTGACGACCGTGCCGCCCAGCTGGTACATGCCGGCCTCAAAGCTCACGCGCGTGCGGGTCGAGGCCTTTTCAAAAATCATGACCATGGTGCGGTCAAGCAGGGGCTGGTGCTTTTCGTAGGCCTTGAACTTTTTCTTGATCAGGGCGGCGCGCTCAAACAGGTAGGCGTAGTCGCTCGCGCTCAGGTCGCTGAACTGCAGGTAATGCTGGATGGGTTTCAGGGGGCTGCTCATGGTCATTCTTTTTCCTGCAGAAATTGCTTGATCAGGGGGCACAAAATGGCCACTATTTCATCGGCCTCGGCCGCGCTGAGGATCAGCGACGGCACGATGCGCACCACGGTGTCGGCCGTGACGCTGATCAGCAGGCCCAGGTCGGCAGCTCGGCTGACCAGGTCGCCGCACGGCGTGGTCAGCTCGATGCCCAGCATCAAGCCGCGCCCGCGGATTTCCTTGAAGCCCTTGAGGCTGCCCAGTTCCCGGGTCAGTGCGGCTCGCAGGTGGTCGCCGACGCGGGCGGCATTGGCCAGCAAGCCGTCTTCTTCCATGATGCGTATGGTTTCCACGCCGGCCCGCATCGCCAGCGGGTTGCCGCCAAAGGTGGTGCCGTGGTTGCCGGGGGCAAAAATATGCGCGGCTTTGGGGCCGGCCACCACCGCGCCCACGGGCACGCCTGAGCCCAGACCCTTGGCCAGCGGCATCACGTCGGGCTTGATGCCGGACCACTGGTGTGCAAACCATTTGCCGGTGCGGCCCATGCCGCACTGCACCTCGTCGATCATCAGTAGCCAGTCGCGCTCGTCGCAGAGCTGGCGCGCCTGCTGCAGGTAGTCGTCGCTCATGCTGTTGACGCCGCCTTCGCCCTGAATCGCCTCGAAAAACACCGCGACCACATTCGGGTTGTTGGCCGTCGCCGCCTTCAGCGCCTCGATGTCGTTGAGGGGCACGCGGATGAAACCCTCGACCAGCGGACCAAAACCGGCCTGCACCTTGGGGTTGCCGGTGGCGCTCAGCGTGGCAATGCTGCGGCCGTGAAAGGCTTTCTCGTAGACCACGATTTCGGGGTGTTCAATGCCTTTGTCATGGCCGAACTTGCGCGCCAGTTTCAGCGCTGCCTCGTTGGCTTCCAGTCCGGTGGAGCAGAAAAAGACATTTTCCAGGCCCGACAGTTCCACCAGCTTGGCCGCCAGCGTTTCCTGCAGCGGCACATGGTAGTAATTGGAGCAGTGAATCAGCTTGCCGATCTGCTCTTGCAGGGCGGGCACCAGCCGGGGGTGGTTGTGCCCCAGGGTGTTGACGGCGATACCGCCCAGCGCATCGAGGTAGGACTTGCCATTGACATCCCAGACCCGGCAGCCCTGGCCATGCGACAGCGCGATCGGCAAACGGGCATAGGTCGTCATTACGTGGGGGGACGCGGCTTCAATGGGAAGGGGCAGGGCAGCGGTCATGGAAAAAGCTCCGGGGGCAATCGTCAAAAAAGGAGGCCGCGATATACGGCTGCGAATCAGAAGTGATTTTAGGCGCAGTGCTCACTGCCCTTTGTTACGGCGGCGCGGCGCCGCCAGCGGGGGTCTTGAAGGCGTCCGGCCCGGGGGGGAGGGGCGGACCCGCAGCCAGCGCTGAGTCTTATATAAGATAGAATAGTTGTGCGCTGCAGCATCGGGCATTACCCTCGTCCCTTGGCACGCTCAAACCCTCCACCCGATGGTCTCCAACTCCGCTAAAGAAGTCTTCATTCAGGGCGTCACCCGCGATGGCAAAACCTTCCGGCCCAGCGACTGGGCGGACAGGCTGTGCGGCGTGATGAGCCAGTTTCGCCCCGGTGGTCCGCAACCCGGCAGTCACCTGACGTATTCGCCCTGGTGCGTTCCCACGGTCGTCAACGGCATCAAGTGCGTGGTCGTCAATGCGCAATTGCGCGACGCCGAGCCCATGGCGTGGGACTTCGCCATCAACTTTGCCAAAGACAACGATCTGCAGATCGCTGAAGCCTGCCTGGTTCCCGATTCGCCCAAACGCTGAGGCTCGGACCGAGCCCGCAGGGGGTGCGGCTTGCAGGCTATAAACACGTTGACTCATTGCGTTTGACGTCGCGCATAAAAAAACCACCAGCGCATGACGCTCTGGTGGTTTTTTTACTTCACTTGCAGCGCACCTGCAAAACGGCGGACTGGGTTGGTTAAAAATCCGGTCCGTGCGGTTTGCCTGAAAGTCAGGCGGCCTTTGGTGCTTCGACTTTCAGTGCCAGGGCTTTCACCTTGGCGGACAGGCGGCTCTTGTCGCGCGCTGCCTTGTTCTTGTGGAAGATGCCCTTGTCGGCCACTGCGTCCACAATGCTCTGTGCCTTGGCAAACAGTTCGGTGGCTTTGGTCTTGTCACCGGTGAGAACGGCTTTTTCGACGTTTTTCACAGCGGTGCGGTATTTGGAACGCAGCGAGGTGTTCGCAGCGTTGAGTTTGACGTCCTGGCGGACGCGTTTGCGGCCGGAGGCGAGGCGGGGGTTCTTTTTCTTGGGTTTGGCGGTTGCCATAAATAGTTTCCTTTAATCCTGGGAGGAGTCTGCAGATGTTGCAAGCGAAGCCCATGATTATATGCTGGCTGGCAACGTTGTCACCTAAACTCCCGTGGTGTCACTTTTTAAATCCGCCTCCACCGTCTCCCTGTTCACGCTGCTCTCCCGCATTACCGGTTTGGCGCGTGAACTCCTGATTGCATCGGCCTTTGGCGCCAGCGCCATGACTGACGCCTTCAATGTGGCTTTTCGCATCCCCAATCTGTTTCGACGGTTGTTTGCAGAAGGTGCTTTCAGTCAGGCCTTTGTCCCCGTGCTGGCGGCCAGCAAGGCCAAAAACGGCGAGGCGGCCACCAAGCTGCTGATTGACCGGGTGGCGACACTGCTGACGTGGGCGCTGCTGCTGACCTGCGTCGCTGGCGTGGTCGCGGCGCCTGTGCTGGTCTGGGCCATGGCCAGCGGCCTGAAGCAGGAGCCGCGCGGCTTTGAAGCCGCCGTGTTCATGACCCGCTGGATGTTCCCCTATATCGGCTTCATGTCGCTGGTGGCGCTGTCTTCTGGCGTGCTCAATACCTGGCGGCATTTTGCGGTGCCGGCTGCCACGCCGGTGCTGCTCAATGTGTCCATGATTGGCGCGGCCTGGCTGGGTGCGCCCTGGTTAAGGGCGCAAGGCATTGAGCCTATGTACGCCCTGGTCGGCGGCGTGATGCTGGGCGGTCTGCTGCAACTGGCGGTGCAGGTGCCCGCCTTGCTGCGGCTTGGGCTGCTGCCAAAAATCCGGTTTAACTTCTCGGTTGTCAAAGATGCTTGGGCTGATCCAGCGACCAAAAGCATCGCAAAGCTGATGGTTCCCGCCTTGCTGGGCGTCAGCGTCGCGCAAATTTCCCTGCTGATCAACACCCAGATTGCCTCCCACCTCACGCCCGGCAGTGTCAGCTGGCTGACCTACGCAGACCGCCTGATGGAGTTTCCCACCGCCATGCTCGGGGTGGCCATCGGGGTGGTGCTGACGCCGCAGTTGGCGGCCGCCAAGGCCGCAAACGATGCCGCCAGGTACTCGGCCATGCTGGACTGGGGCCTGCGCATCGTGGTGGTGCTGGCGGTGCCGTGCGCGGTGGCCTTGCTGACGTTTGCCGAGCCGCTGGTCGCCACGCTCTACCACTATGGCGCCTTTACCGACCGCGATGTGCTGCAGACCACGCGCGCGCTGATGGGCTACGGCGCGGGCTTGCTGGGCCTGGTGGCCATCAAGGTGCTGGCGCCGGGTTTTTATGCCAGCCAGGACATCCGGACGCCGGTACGCATTGCCGTGGTGGTGCTGGTGATCACCCAGTTGCTCAACCTGGCGCTGGTGCCGTACTTTCAGCATGCCGGGCTGGCGCTGGCAATCGGCATTGGCGCCCTGATCAATGCGCTGTGGCTGTTGCTGGGCCTGATGCGGCGCGGCAGTTATAAGCCGGCGCCCGGTTGGGGCGTGTTTGCGCTGCAGGTTGCGCTGGCCAGCGCACTGCTTGCGGTATTTTTGCTATGGGCTGAAGCGCGTGTGAGCTGGGTCGGCTTGAAAAGCCAGTATTTACAACGAATAGGGCTTTTGGCCCTTGTTTTGTCAGCATCGGCAGCTATTTATTTTGTAGCGCTTTGGGTGTTCAGGCTCAAGCTTCGCCAGCTGTTACGGCGCTAGTAAAACGGGTCGGGTTTGCGTCAGCTTGATCAAGGGCAAACCGCACTGCATTTCCTGGTTCACACTGTGCCCCGGTTTGTGAGAAAGTAGCACCATGCAATTAAATCTGGCCGTTCCCTCTCCACTGCAGTATTTCTCCAGTCTGGTGCAAAGCGATGAGCATTTTCCCTTGCTCGAAGCCGCCATCAGTCTGGCCCAGGACGACTACCCGGACCTTGACGTGCAGCAGGTGCTCGGCGATGTCGACCAGCTGCTGGCGCGGCTGAAGCGGCGCCTGCCAACGGATGCGCCCGCCCTGCAGCGCCTGCGTGCGCTCAACCAGTTTTTCTTCTACGACCTGAGCTTTGGCGGTAACGTCAATGACTACTACGACCCGGACAACAGCTACCTGAACGCGGTGCTGCGCACGCGGCGCGGCATTCCCATCACGCTGGCGGTGCTGTGGCTGGAGCTGGCCTTGGGCCTGGACCTGAACGCCCGGGGCGTGGCATTTCCCGGGCATTTCATGGTCAAGGTGAACCTTCCCAAGGGCCAGGTCTTGATTGACCCCTTCAGTGGCCAGTCCTTGAGCCGCGAAGAGCTGGCCGAACGGCTGGAGCCCTTCAAGCCGCGCGGTGGCATGGCCGACGAGTTTGAGGTTCCCATGGGCCTCTACCTGCAGTCGGCGCCGCCACGCGAGATCATCAGCCGCATGCTGCGCAACCTCAAGGACATTCACCGGACCCAGGAAGACTGGCAGCGCCTGATTGCGGTGCAGGACCGCCTGATCGTGCTGCAGCCCGATGCCTGGCTCGAATACCGTGACCGTGGGCTGGCCTGGGCCGTGCAGGGCGAAGTGGCGCGCGCGGTGGCCGACCTGGAAACCTACCTCGCCCATGCCGAGGATGCGCTGGATATGGACGCTATTGGCGAGCGCCTGGCCGAGTTGCGCCGGGCCTGTGACTGAATTCACCTGAATCAAGCTTTTGTGCCTATCAGTAGGGTGCTGGGAGCTATTTATTTCATGGCAATTTCCCGCTGGACGGCGTGCCCGCCACGGCAAACTGGCGCCAGGCCCGGCGCAGCTGGGTGTCGGAACTGAAGCCCGCCATGTCGGCCGCCTGGGTCACGTTGCGGCCCGATTGCAGCGCGGTCTGCGCCACCGCCAGGCGGATGCGGCGCAGGTATTGCTGCGGCGCGATGCCGGCGTTGTCAATGAAAAGGCGTGTCAGATGGCGCGGCGACGCATGGGCGATGCTGGCCATGGCAGGGACAGTCCAATCGTGGGCCGGCTGCTGGCTGACCGCATCCTGCACCCGGTGCAAGGCCGGATGCAGGTGGTTGCGGGAGGCCAGAAAAGGTGAAAGCTCCGGGTCCTGCGGGCCGCGCCGTAGCGCCACCACCATGGTCTGCGCCACCTGCGCGGCCAGCGCCGGGCCGCAGACGGCGCCGATCCGGTGCAAAAACAGATCCAGGCCGGTGGTCACGCCTGCGCTGCTGAAAACCGGCCCATCCACCACAAACACCCGGTTGCTGACGACGTCGCACAGGGGCTCGACGCGCTTGAGCTCGTCCAGATGATGGTGGTGCGTGGTGGCGCGACGCCCGGCCAGCAAACCGGCATGGGCCGCCAGCACCGAGCCGGCGCAAACCGTCACCAGCTCCAGCCACCCCGTCGACGGGCGCAGGCCGCGCAGCCAATGCAGCACGCTGCGCGATGCCTCGGACGAAACGGCCAGGGTGCTGCCGGGCTGGCCGACCAGTACCACCCAGCTCGGCCTGGTCCCCTCCAACTGCGGTAGCGCCTCCAGCCCTGTCAACAGCGCACCCACCGACGTGACCGAGGTGGGCTCCGGGCTGGCAAAGTGCAGCCTGAAGCGTGCCGGCTGCCACTGCGCCGCCAAGGCCTGGTTGGCCGTGCGCAAGGCCTCGGCCGGCCCGGCCCAGTCCAGCAGCAGGCTGTCGGGCAGCAGGATGAAGTAGACGTCGATCACACCGTGGGCGCCTATCGGGCAGCCGCCGCCGTGGCGCGGTCCAGGGCCTGGTCCACCGTGCAAATCGCGGCAAACCGGTCTTTCAATACGGTTGCGGTGCGGGCTTTGATGTCTGCGGCGCTCAAGGGGCGGCCATCGGGCTGCTGCATGTCCCAGGTCAGGGTGGCGTCCGGCACAAAGTCCACGCGCCAGCCCAGGTCCGACGCATGGCGCGTGGTGGTTTGGCTGTCAGGTAGGCCGGCATGTCGCGTTCGGTCGCGTAGGGGCGATGGCGGAAGGATTCCTGCGCATCAATCACAATCAGACAGCTTTTCATACTAGGGATTCCTTTGTGGCAGAGGTTGAAGCCCTTATTTTTACGGCGCAACGCGGTGCTGTCCTGGCGGCGGCAGACAGGTTTCGATCAGATCAGGACATTTATCCTGGTAACGGCGTGAAGGGAAAACGAGCCGGGAGCGGTTTTTTTGCCCAGACGCTGGTTTTTTTGAATATTTCGAGAAAAAAAGTGCCTGTAGTGCTTTACCGGTGGGCACAAGCAGCTATGTTTGGCATGGCAAAAATCATTGGGCTAACTGAATACGGGGGGCGCGCCAGAACCACAGAAGGCCCAAGGCCGCCAGGCTGAAGACGGCGCCGGTGACAAAGGTGGCCGGTGCGCCCAGCTGGTCCCACAGCACGCCTGCCACGGTGCTGGCCAGCAGCATCGCCAGGCCGCTAACCAGGTTAAAAAATCCAAACGCCGTGCCGCGCAGGTCGGGTGGCGCCGTGTCGGCCACCATGGTGGCAAGCAGCCCCTGGGTCATGGCCATGTGCAGCCCCCACAGCAAAATGCCCGCCGCGATCCAGCCCAGGCTGCTGCCGGATGCCAGCATCACATCGGCTGCGATCAGCACCACCAGGCCCCATGCCAGCAGCGTGCGGTGGCTGACGGCGTCCGACAGCTTGCCAAACGGGTAAGCGCCCAGGGCGTAAACGACGTTCATGGCGATCAGCACCAGCGGCGTGTACGCCACCGGCAGGCCGCCCTGCAGCGCGCGCAGCAGCAAAAACGCCTCACTGAAGCGGGCCAGCGTGAACACGGCGCCAATCGCCACCACACGCCAGTAAGGCGCGCTCAG
>JAUSDK010000266.1 GCA_030650875.1 Polaromonas sp. | reverse complement strand
CAAGAGCGTAGCGGCATGGAAACGGTGATCAACTTCATCTTTGGCTCGGACGCTGACAAGCCCAAAACCGACGACGGCAAGACGCCGTTTGACCAGTTGCCCAAATATCCCAGGCAATAGCCGCCTCGGGCGCGCGGCAGGCCTGCACCATGGCGCGCGTGGGCTTTTTCCAGTAATTTATAGAACATAAGGCGCTAGCCCCCGTCAAAAGGGCGTGAGCAGCTATTTAATTGATACCAATTCAGCGAGTGCCCTCATGAGCAAAAAAGTCTTCATCAAAACCTCCGGCTGCCAGATGAACGAGTACGACTCGGACAAGATGAGCGACGTGCTGCATGCCGCCGAAGGCTACGAGCCCACGCAGAACATGGACGAGGCCGACCTGATTTTGTTCAACACCTGCTCGGTGCGCGAAAAGGCGCAGGAAAAGGTCTTCAGCGACTTGGGCCGCGTCAAGCACCTCAAAGCCAAGGGTGTGCTGATCGGCGTGGGCGGCTGCGTCGCCAGCCAGGAAGGCGCGGCCATCATCCAGCGCGCACCCTATGTCGATGTGGTGTTTGGCCCGCAAACCCTGCACCGCCTGCCGCAACTGCTGGCCAGCCGCGCCCGGCTCGGCAAGCCGCAGGTGGACATCAGCTTTCCTGAAATCGAGAAATTCGACCACCTGCCGCCGGCCCGTGTCGAAGGCGCCAGCGCCTTTGTCAGCATCATGGAAGGCTGCTCCAAGTACTGCAGCTACTGCGTCGTGCCCTACACGCGCGGCGAGGAAGTCTCGCGCCCGTTCGAGGACGTGCTGGTCGAAGTCGCCGGCCTGGCCGACCAGGGCGTCAAGGAAGTCACGCTGCTGGGCCAGAACGTCAATGCCTACCGCGGCCCCATGGGCGGCACGGCGGAAATTGCCGACTTTGCGACGCTGCTCGAATACGTGTCGGAGATTCCCGGCATTGAGCGCATCCGCTACGTGACCAGCCACCCCAACGAATTCACGCAACGCCTGATCGACGCCTACGCGACGCTGCCCAAGCTAGTCAACCACCTGCATCTGCCGGTGCAGCACGGCAGCGACCGCATCCTGATGGCGATGAAACGCGGCTACACCGCCATGGAATACAAGAGCACGATCAGGAAGCTGCGCGCCATCCGGCCCGACCTGGCGATGAGCAGCGACTTCATCGTTGGCTTTCCGGGCGAGACGGACGAAGATTTCGACAAGTTGATGAAACTGATCGACGACGTGGGCTACGACACCTCCTTCAGCTTCATCTTCAGCCCGCGCCCCGGCACGCCGGCCGCCAATCTGGCGGACGACACGCCGCACGAGGTCAAGCTCAAACGCCTGCAGCATCTGCAGGCCGTGCTGGACGACAGCGTGCGTGCCATCAGCGCCAGCCGGCTCGGGACCAGGCAGCGCATCCTGGTCGAAGGCGCTGCGCGCAAGGACCCAACCGAGTTGATGGGCCGCACCGAATGCAACCGGGTCGTCGTCATCAAGGGCCAGCCGCGCCTGGTCGGCCAGATGGTCGATGTGCTGATTACCGAAACCAGCCAGCGCTCCCTGCGCGGGGAAGTCCTGACGCAGGACGACACGATTGCGGCCTGAGCCCGCCCCCCTGCCTTCAGACGCCAGACCCATGCTGCAACGGTTTTCGTTCCGGCAACTGCTGGTCATTGCCTTCCTGCTGATTGCCGCCCTGCTGGGCACGGCGTCGCTGCGGGCCCTGTTCACGCTGGAAGACCTGACGCTACAAAGCCGTGACAACGCGGCCCGCGCCCTTGAACTGAGCGGCGCAGCCCAGTCGCTCCGGGAACGCAGCCTCGCCATGGAGCGCAGCGCGCGCCAGTCGGTCGTGCTCAATGACCGCGTCCTGCGGGAGCGCTTCAAGGACGATGCCCACGAAGCCACCAAACTGCTCACGACGCTGGCCCGCGAAGACATTCCCGCCGCCAAGGCAAGGCCGTGGCGCGCGCGCCTGCAAGCCATGAGCGACCTGCTGAGCGGCCCGACCGAGACCGCGGCGGACCGGGAGCGCGCGCTGGCGCAGGAGTTTCGCGAACTGGAAGGCATCCATGCCGCCATCGCGGTGCAGGTGCAGCAAGCCATACTGCAGCGCAACAGGGCACTGGACGACAAGCTTGAGACCAGCCAAAAGCGACTGGCGCAGCAAGTCACCGGGGCCATCGTGCTGGCAGTGGCCATGGCGCTGGTCTTCGGCATCTGGTTCACGCGGCCCCTGAAGCGCCTGGAAAACGCGATTGTCGGGCTGGGCGAAAACCGGCTCGACCAGGCGATTGCGATCAAGGGCCCGGCCGACCTGGCGCTGGTCGGGCAGCGGCTGAACTGGCTGCGGCTGCGGCTTGCCGAGCTGGACGCCGACAAGTCGCGCTTTCTGCGACACATCTCGCATGAACTCAAAACCCCGCTGGCGTCGCTGCGCGAGGGCGTGTCGCTGCTGGAAGACGGCGTGGCCGGCCCTTTGAGCGCCGACCAGCGCGAAATTGCGCAAATCCTCAGACACAACACCGGCGTGCTGCAAGGCCAGATTGAAGACCTGCTGCGCTTTAACACCGCCGCCTTTGAGGCGCGCCAGCTGCACCGCCAAACGGTTGACCTGCTGCAACTCATGGAAGAACAGGTCGACGCACAGCGGCTGCAATGGCGGGCCAAGGAGCTGTCGGTCAGCGTCATCGGCGAGCCGCTCTGGATGGAAGTGGACCCGGAAAAAATCGGCACCGCGCTGGCCAACCTGCTGTCCAACGCCATCCGCTACTCGCCGCTCAAGGGACTGATCCGGCTGGAGCTGATCCGGTTGCCTGGCCTGGCGCGCATCGACATTCACGACCAGGGCAGCGGCGTGGCGACGGCTGACCGCGACCGGATTTTCGAGCCCTTTTACCGGGGCGAACGCCAGCCTGCCGACGGGGTGCGCGGCAGCGGCATAGGGCTGTCCATCGTGCATGAATACATTGCCGCCCACGGCGGGCGCATCGTGCTGCTGCCAGACCAACCTGGTGCACACTTCAGGATAGAGCTTCCCCATGTTTTTAAAAACTGAATTTTTCTTGCCCCCAACGGCCCGATGCCTGCTGGCGTCGGCGGCCCTGGTCGTGCTAGCCGCATGCAGCAGCAGCCCCGCAAGCCATGGTGCCGAACTCAACGCGCAAGGGGCAGTGGCGCCAATTGCCGCCAACGGGGCCGTTGGCACCACCGCTGCCCGGCCGGCCGCGCCAGCGTCTGCGGCCCACGCGCCCGACGACGGGCCAGGCATGCTGGCCTATGCGGACCGGGCACGACTGATGACGCCTGCAGCGCTGGGCGCTGAGGTGGCACGCCTGGGCGAGGCGCCGACCCCTGCCGCGCAGCTTCAGCTGGCGCTCGCGCTGGGCCAGCTGCGCCAGTTGCCAGAACTGATTCGCGCCCAGGAACTGCTGGCCCGGGTGCTCGGCAATGCCCAGGCGCAGCCCCTGCATGCGCTGGCCCGCCTGCTGGCCGCGCGTTATGCCGAGCAGCGCCGGCTCGAAGAACAACTTGAAAAGCAAACCCAGCAGGTGCGAGAACTGCAGCGCAAGCTGGACCAGAGCAACGAACGGCTGGAGGCGCTCAAGGCCATCGAGCGCAGCCTGACCAGCCGCCCTGCTGCGCCGCTGCCACCGGCCCGGCGCGTCAGGCCCGGACCATGACCACCTCCGCCTCGCCTCCCCATCTGCTGGTCGTGGATGACGACGCCGACATGCTGCGCCTGCTCACCATGCGGCTCACGGCGGCGGGCTACCGCGTCACGGCCGTCACTTCAGCCGAAGCAGCGCTGACCCAGCTTCAACTGGAGCGGCCGCAACTGGTGCTGAGCGATGTGCAGCTGCCCGGCAAGGACGGTCTGGCGCTGTTTGACGAGATTCGGGCGCAGCACCCTTCCTTGCCCGTTATCTTGCTGACCGCGCACGGCACCATTCCCGACGCGGTGGCGGCGACCGAGCGCGGCGTATTCACCTACCTGACCAAGCCTTTTGACGGCAAAAGCCTGCTGGAAAAGATTGCGCAGGCGCTGCAACTGAGCGCGCCCATCCATTCGGCCCAACGGGGCAGCCCCGAAGCCTGGCAAACGCACATCATCAGCCGCTCCAGCCGCATGGCCGAAACGCTGGCCGAAGCGCGCATGGTGGCGCACTCTGACGCCAGCGTGCTACTGCGCGGCGAAAGCGGCACCGGCAAGGAACTGCTGGCCCAGGCGATTCACCGGGCCAGCGCCCGCGCCAGCAAGCCCTTTATTGCGGTGAACTGCGGCGCCATTCCCGAGGCGCTGCTCGAATCGGAGCTATTCGGCCATGTCAAGGGCGCCTTCACCGACGCGGTGAGCAACCACAAAGGGCTGTTCCAGGCGGCCGACGGCGGCACGCTGCTGCTCGACGAGATCGGCGACATGCCGCCCGCGCTGCAGGTCAAGCTGCTGCGCGTGCTGCAGGAGCGCGAAGTCCGGCCGGTGGGCGCCAGCCAGTCGGTCCCGGTCAATGTGCGCATCATCTCGGCCACGCACCGGGACCTGGAAGCAGCCATGGAAGCGGGCGAATTCCGGGCCGACCTGTATTACCGGCTCAATGTCGTGACCTTGACGCTGCCGCCGCTGTCGGAACGCCGCGAAGACATTCCATTGCTGGCCAATCATTTCCTGGTGATGCTGGCGGCCAAGTACAACAAGCGCCTGAGCGGCTTTGCGCCGGAAGCGCTCAAGGCCTTGACCACCGCCGCCTGGCCGGGCAATGTGCGCCAGCTCTACAACGTGGTGGAGCAGGTCTGCGCCCTCTCGACCACGCCGTTGGTGCCGCTGGCGCTGGTGCAGCGCGCCCTGCGCTCGCCCAGCGTGCAGGTGCTGACCTTTACCGAGGCCAAACAGCGTTTTGAGCGCGACTACCTGGTCGGCCTGCTCAAGCTGACCGATGGCAATGTGGCCGACGCGGCCCGGCTGGCCGACCGCAACCGCACCGAGTTTTACCGCCTGATGCAAAAGCACGGCTTGACGCCCGGCCACTTCAAGGCCGACAGTACGCCCCCTGCGGCAGACTGAGTCGCTTTTTGGCGACAAGCCAAGCCATTGATTTAAAACAACTTTTTAAACCAGACAGGAATGTTGTCGCTGTCTGGCGACAAAAAGCCGGCTTTCCCCCCTTTCCTCGGCAACTTCTGCCGTAAAAATTCTTACAGGGCTTCCAAGCTGTTGATTTAAATAGTTTTTTTCAAGCTGGCACAGGGTTTGCCCTAGTGATGGCATGCAAGCCTTTTTTCATGTTTCCCAACGCCTCAGCGGATGTGCCGCGCGCGCACATTTCGCCGCCCTGGCCTGCGCCGGCGCACTGGCGCTGAGCGCACCCCTGGCCCACGCCTGGAGCCTGGAGGATGTCGCCACCCTCGCCAGCCAGCGCACCAAAACCCCGTTCAAGGAAGCCTCGCACGCCGTGCCGGCCGAGCTGGCCAAGATGGACTACGACGACTACCGAGACATCCGCTTCAAACCAGACAGTACGCTGTGGCGCGCTGACAAGCTCCCCTTTGAGGCGAATTTTTTCCACGTGGGCCGCCAGGGCGACGCGGTCCGGGTGCACCAAATCACCCCAGCAGGCGTCAAGCGCGTGCCGTATGACCCGGCCCACTTCGACTTTGGCAAAAACACACTGTCGCCGAAAAACTGGGGCGACCTCGGCTACGGCGGCGTGCGCGCTTTCAGTCACCTGAATTCGCCCACCTACAAGGACGAGCTGATCGTGTTCTCGGGCGCCAGCTACTTTCGGGCGCTGGGCGCAGGCCAGCTGTACGGCCTGTCGGCGCGCGGCCTGGCCGTGGACACGGCCGGCCCGGCCAAGGAGGAATTCCCGCGCTTCACCGACTTCTGGCTGGAAAAGCCCGCCAAGGAAGGCGACCCGCTGACGATTTATGCACTGATGGATTCGGAGCGCATGACGGGCGCTTACCGCTTTAGCGTCAAGCCGGGTGAGCAGACCGTCACCGACGTGCAGGCCCGCATCTTCATGCGGGCTACCGACAAGCCGGTGACCACACTGGGCCTGGCACCGCTGACCAGCATGTTTTTCTTTGGCGAAAACCAGCCCCGGCCCGGCGACTTTCGGCCAGAAGTGCATGACTCGGACGGTCTGATGATCGCCACCGATGACGGCAAAGGGGGGGGCGAATGGCTCTGGCGTCCGCTGCAAAACCCGGCCTCGCCGCTGGTCACCTCGTTCAAGATGAAAAGTCTCAAGGGCTTTGGCCTGATGCAGCGCGACCGGGCTTTTTCGAACTACGAAGACACCGAAGCGCGCTACGAAAAGCGGCCCAGTGCCTGGGTCACGCCGGTCAAGGGCTTTGGCGCCGGCCGCGTCGAGCTGTTGCAGTTCGCCACGCCCGACGAAACCCACGACAACGTGGCCGCTTACTGGGTGCCTGAAAAAATGCCGCCCCCCGGCCAGTCGATGGACCTGGCCTACCAGATCGCCTGGCAGGGCAAGAACCAGCAGTTGCCGCCCAACGGCTGGGTCACGCAGTCGCGCCGCGGCACCGGTTACAGCAAGCTCGGCGCCGATGCGCTGGGCCAGCAGATCCAGTTTGTCATCGACTTTGCCGGCCCGGCCCTGGACGCCCTTGCGGAAGGCGCCAAGGTCGAAGCCATCACCACCGCCAGCGCCAACGCCCGCGTGCTCGAAAGCCTGGCTTACCGCAATCCGGCCACCGGCGCCTGGCGCATGACCTTGCGGCTAGAGCGCCTCAAGACCGCCGAGCCGGCCCAGCCGATTGAGGTGCGCGCCTTTCTCCAACACAACCACCAAACCCTGAGCGAAACATGGACCAACCTGATCACAAATTGAATCGGCGCAGCCTGCTGCGCGAAGAACGTCACCCCAATGCGGTCACGGCACCGCCGGTGCACCGCGGCTCCATGGCGCCGCGGCCATGGCGCGGTTTCTGGAACAGCCTGGGCACGGCCGCGCTGCTGCCCTTCATCAGGCGCAACGGATCGGCGGCTACCAAACAGCATGCGCCCGCCGCAGCTCTGGAGCCCTGGCAACAAGCGGCCAAGCGCCGCCGTACCGTGTTCATGCTGCTGACCCTCGTCAGCACCATGCTGGCAACGTCGCTGTTTGCCGACATGCAACCGGTTTATGACAACGCCTGGCTGCAATACGGCCAGCTGGCTTTATTTGCCCTGCTGTCGGCCTGGGTGGTCACCGGTTTCATGACCGCCATGATGGGCTTTTACGTCACGCTGTTCGGCGACGCCCACACCCTGTCGGCCAAAAAGGTCCAGCACCACCAACTGGACCCTGCCACGCGCACCGCCATCATCATGCCGATCTGCAATGAAGATGTGCACACCGTGTTCGCCGGCCTGCGCGCCACCTGCGAATCGGTGGCCCTGAGCGGCCATGTGCAGGCTTTTGACGTGTTCGTGCTGTCCGACAGCAGCAACCCGGCCATCATCCAGGCCGAACGCGCCGCTTGGGAATCCCTGCGCGCCCAGCTGGCCAGCCAGCCCGAGCAGCCGCAGATCGAAGTCTATTACCGCCTTCGCAAGCGCCGCACCGACCGCAAGGCCGGCAACGTGGCCGACTTTTGCCGCCGCTGGGGCAAGGACTACCGCTACATGGTGGTGCTGGACGCCGACAGCGTGATGAGCGGCGACTGCCTCGTGTCCATGGTCAAGCTGATGGAGGCCAACCCGAGCGCCGGCATCATCCAGACCGCCACCCAGGCCATCGGCCATGTGACGCTGCATGCGCGCGCGCAGCAGTTCGGCTCGCGCGTGACGGGGCGCCTCTTTACGCTGGGCATGCAGTTCTGGCAGATGGGCGAGTCCCACTACTGGGGCCACAACGCGATCATCCGCATCGCGCCTTTCATGCAGCATTGCGCGCTGGCGCGCATTGAAGGCACGGGCGGCATGGCCGGCAGCATCATGTCGCACGATTTTGTTGAAGCCGCCTTGATGCGCCGCGCCGGCTACCACGTCTGGCTGGTGGCCGACCTGATGGGCAGCTACGAGCAGCAGCCGCCCGATTTGCTGGCCGAGTTGCAGCGCGACCGCCGCTGGTGCCAGGGCAACCTGCAAAACTCGCGCCTGATCGCCGAGCCCGGCATTCATCCGGTGCACCGCTCGATGTTCGCCACCGGCGCCATGGCCTACCTGTCGGCGCCGCTGTGGCTGTGCTTCATGACGATGGGCACGGCGCTGTGGCTGTCGGGCTCGCCGATGGTCAGCGACTGGGACGTGCTGCCCGGTGAGCTGATGTCGCTCTGGGCCTGGACGCTGTGCATGCTGTTTTTGCCGCGCATCCTGGGCCTGGCCGCCGTGCTGCTCAAGGGACAGCAACAAGCCTACGGCGGCACGGCCAGCCTGCTGCGCAGCGCGCTGCTGGAAACCCTGATCGCCCTGCTGCAGGCGCCGATTCGCATGCTGGCGCACACCTTGTTTGTCGTGATTGCGATGACTGGCCTGAAGCTGGAATGGAAATCGCCCCCGCGCGAGGCGGCCGCCGTGCCATGGCGCCATGCGCTGGCACAACTCGCCCCCATGAGCGCAGTGATCGTGCTGCTGGCCGCCGGCATTGCCATCATCGACGCGAGCGCGCTGGTCTGGCTGCTGCCCGTCGGCTTGCCGCTGCTGCTGTCGATTCCGATGACGGTGCTGACCAGCAAGGTCGGCGTGGGCACGGTAATGCGGGCCCAGAACTACCTCCTGATTCCGGAGGAAACCCGCTCGCCCGCCGTGCTGCGCCGCGCCTGGCTGCATGCGAGCCAGCGGGCCAAGCCGAGGCTCAAAGCGGCCTGAACGGCAACTCTTCCTGAAACGCCTACGGGCGCAAGCAGCTATCGAAAAGACAGTTGCTTGCGCCCGTAGTCATTGCGCCAGCGCTTTTTTTGGGGGGCCGGTGTTTCAGAACTTCGGCATGCCCTTCATGCCGCCCATGCGCTTCATCATCTTCATCATGCCGCTGCCCTTCATCTTCTTCATCATGTCCTGCATCTGCTCAAACTCCTTGAGCAGGCGGTTGACTTCCTGAACGTGCACGCCTGAACCGGCCGCGATGCGCCGCTTGCGGGTGGCCTTGATCAGTTCGGGCTTGCGGCGCTCCAGCAGCGTCATGCTCTGGATGATGCCTTCCTTGCGCTTGATGTCCTTTTCAGCCTTGTCCATGTCAATCGATCCGGCCTTGGCCGCCATCTGCGCCGGCAGCTTGTCGAACAGGCTGGACAGGCCGCCCATGTTCTTCATCTGCTGCAGCTGGCTCAGGAAATCGTTGAGGTCAAAACCGTCGCCGGACTTGATTTTGGCGGCCAGCTTTTGCGCGGCCGCCATGTCGACCCCGGCAGCGACCTGCTCGACCAGCGCCACGATGTCGCCCATGCCCAGAATGCGGCCGGCGTGGCGCTCGGCGTCAAACACTTCCAGTCCGTCGAGCTTTTCGCTGGTGCCGGCGAACTTGATCGGTGCGCCGGTGATCTGCCGCACGCTCAGGGCCGCACCACCGCGCGAGTCGCCGTCGGTCTTGGTCAAAATAATGCCGGTCAGCGGCAACGCGTCCTTGAAGGCCTTGGCGGTGTTGATGGCATCCTGGCCCTGCATGGCGTCCACCACAAACAGGGTCTCGACCGGCTTGAGCACCGCGTGCAGTTCCTTGATTTCAGCCATCAAGGCTTCGTCAATGGCCAGCCGGCCAGCGGTGTCGACCAGCAGCACATCGAAAAAGTGCTTGCGGGCGTAGTCGATGGCGGCCCGGGCAATATCGACCGGTTTTTGGTCTGGCGTGCTGGGGAACCACTCGGCCCCGGCCTGCTGCGTGACCACCTTGAGCTGCTCGATGGCAGCCGGCCGGTACACGTCGCCCGACACCGTCAGCACTTTTTTCTTGCGTTTTTCAATCAGGTGCTTGGCCAGCTTGGCGGTCGTGGTGGTTTTACCCGCGCCCTGCAAGCCGGCCATCAGGATCACCGCGGGCGGTTGCGCCGCCAGGTTGATGTCGCTGACGCCTTCGCCCATGGTGGCGGCCAGTTCGCGGTTAACGATCCCGACCAGCGCCTGGCCCGGCGAAAGCGAGCCCATCACCTCCTGGCCGAGCGCTTTTTCCTTGACGCGGGCGATAAAGTCGCGCACCACGGGCAGTGCCACGTCAGCCTCTAGCAGCGCCATGCGCACCTCGCGCAGCATGTCCTGCACATTGGATTCGGTGATGCGGGCCTGGCCGCGCATTTCCTTGACGAGGCGGGATAACTTGTCGGTAAGGGCTGTAGCCATCAATAGGGTCCGAAGAAAAAACGGAAAAAAGGGGCTCCGCGAAGGGAGCAATAAGGTCATAAACGACCCGACTAAAGGCTAAACTCAAGCATGATTTTAGCTTTGAACGCCTGGTGGGGACTTGCAATAGCGGCTGGCGCCGCGCTGGCCTATGCACTGCTTGCACTGGCCGCCCCCCGGCTCGGCTCGGGCGCCGTGCGTGGCCTGCTGCTGGCGGCCTGGTTTTTGCACGCGCTGACGCTGGCGGAGGGCCTGCTGGGAACACCGCCCCGCTTCGGTTTTGCGCCTGCCCTTTCCATGACGGTATGGCTGGTACTGACGGTCTATGCCATTGAAAGCCGCCTGTTTCCCCAGCTCAGCGCGCACTGGGCGCTGGCCGGGCTGGGCAGCGCAGCCGTTGTCCTGGCGCTTGTTTTTCCGGGCACCAGCTACCACGCCATTGCATCGCCCTGGCTGCCCTTGCACTGGGCCCTGGGCATCGCCTCCTACGGGCTGTTTGCCGCTGCCGTCGTGCATGGCTGGCTGATGACCCGGGCTGAGCGTGCCATCAGGCTGGCCACGCAAAGCGGCGCTGGCGTGCCGCTGCTGACCCTGGAACGCCTGACCTTTCGCTTTGTCGAGGCCGGTTTTGTGCTGCTTTCGGCCACCTTGCTGGTGGGCTGGCTGTTTGCGGAAACCCTGCACGGGCCGGGTCTGACCTGGAAATGGAACCATAAAACGGTATTTTCGGTGCTGGCCTGGCTAGTCTTTGCGGGCTTGCTGACAGGGCGCGCACGGCTGGGCTGGCGCGGACTCAAAGCCGTGCGCGTACTTTACCTGGGCGCCGGCCTGTTACTGCTCGGCTATGCCGGCTCCAGTTTTGTACTTGAAGTCATCTTGAGGCGCACATGAAATACCTCCTCGTCACCGCGCTGGCAGTGCTTGTTTTTTGGCTCTGGCGCCACAATCGGCAGGCTGAAAGAGATGCAGCGCAGCGCGAAAACATGCCCCGCCCGCGCCCTGCCGCCAAGAGCCTGCAGGCCACAGAGGTGGTAGCCTGCGACCTGTGCGAGGTGCATCTGCCCCGGTCTGAGGCCGTGACGGGCCGCAAGGGCCTGTACTGCAGCGAGGCGCACCGCCGCCAGGCCGGAGACTAAATGCCGCACCAAGTCCACACTTGGCTCGAATCCAGCGAAAAATATCCCGGCGCGTGGAAGGCCAGGCCCGATTCAGGCTCTTTCAGCCGTCTATGGCTTGTGTTCATGACGGCCCGCATCGCCATTGCCAGCGTACTCGTCTTGCTCCAGGCATTCATCTATGTCTTTGGCAATACCAGCAACCTCGGATCCATCGCGGTCTGTGCGGCCTACCTGCTCGCGACCCTGGCCGTTCGGTTATGGGCGCGTCCCCGCCCCCCCAGCCGCACCTTTGACATGCAATGGGTACTGACGATCGGGGTGGACGTTGTGACGTTCTCCGTCCTGAATTTTCTGCAGTCCAGTGGAATGAGCTACACCCCGCTGTTTGCACTGCCCGTCCTGTTGTCGTCGGTGCTGGGACCAATTTTGCTGGCCTTTGGTACGGCAGCCAGCGTGACGCTGCTGCTGCTCGGCGATGCCTGGTGGAGTTCGCTGCAAGCGGCAGGCGACACCAACGCGCGCTTTTTGCAGGCCGGCCTGAGCGGAACGGGGTTTTTTCTGGTGGCGCTGCTGGCTAACCAGCTGGCCCTGCGGCTGGCCCGGGAAGAGCAGTTGACCAAGGCCAGCCAGTCGGCTGCGCGCATTCAAACCCAGGTCAACGAACTGGTGATTGAAGCGGTGGCGGAAGGCGTTCTGGTGGTCGATGGCCACGGCAAGGTCCGTTCGGCCAATCCGGCCTCCAGACGCTTGCTAACCACACAAAATGCCGTTGCCCATGCGCCCTTCTTGTTCACCATGGAAGCGGCCTGGCAACCGCTGGCGGACCTGGCAAATCGCACCTTTGCAACGCAATCTCCCCAAAAAGTGGACATCAGACTCGAACACCCGATGGGAAATGCAAGGCGGCTCCGGGTACGCACCCGGCTGGCGGCGTCCCAAAGTGACGCGCAAGAAAACCTGTGCGTGATGTTTCTTGAAGACCTGCGTGAAATGGAAGCCCGTGTGCGCACCGAAAAAATGGTGGCCATGGGGCGCATGTCGGCGGCAGTGGCCCACGAAATCAGGAACCCGCTGGCCGCGATTGCGCAGGCCAATGCACTGCTCGAAGAAGACCTGCATGAGGCCAGCCAGCGCCAACTGACGACCATGATTTCGCAAAACGCGCAACGCCTGGCCAGGATTGTTGATGACGTACTGGATATTTCGCGCGCGCAGGCCGCACTGCCGGCCCAGGAGACGAGCACGCTGGTGCTGGACGACACAGTCCCAGGCATGGCCACGGACTGGGCGCGTCAAAACACGGCAATGCAGCGCACGCGCGTACTCGCTGACGCGGCTGATGCAGTCGTATGGTTTGAACCCGAGCACTTGCGGCGCCTGATGATCAACCTGCTGGACAACGCCCTGCGGTACGCGAGCACGTCCGCCCATGCGATTGAAGTGAGCACCCGGATGATGACGCTGGGACAAGCCCGACTGGCGGTATGGAGCGATGGCCAGCCGCTGGAAAAAACGGTACAGACCCACCTCTTTGAGCCTTTCTTCTCCTCCGAGAGCCGCTCCAGCGGCCTGGGCCTGTATATCTGCAGGGAGCTGTGCGAACGGTACGACGCCCTGATTGGCTACCAGCGTGCACTCCGCGCGGGCCATGAGGGAAATGAGTTTTTTGTCGTCTTCAGTGCCGCATCGCAGCCCTTGAGCGCCAGCGCTCTGCCGTTTGATATCCTGATTGTCTGAATCCATGAGCCTGCACGCATCCGCATCCACCGCCGCCACACCCCGAATTCTCATCATTGATGATGAACCAGACCTGCGCACCTTGTACGAGTTGACGCTGCTCAGGGAAGGGTATCGGGTGGAAGCAGCGGGCGATCTGCTGCAGGCCCGCGCGCAACTCAAGGAACATCGCTTCGATGCGGTCATTACCGACATGCGCCTGCCCGACGGCCTGGGGCTGGAGCTGCTGCGCGAGATGGCAGCCCAGCAGCGTGCGGAGCGCTGCGTGGTCATCACGGCCCATGGCTCTGCTGAAAATGCGGTGGAAGCGCTCAAGGCCGGAGCGTTTGACTATCTCACCAAGCCCGTCGACCTCAAGCAGTTTCGCAGCGTGGTCGCCTCCGCCATACAAGGCGGCAAAAATGGGGCACCGCCCGCCCGGAACGAGCGAAGCGCCCCGGAGGCGGCCAAATCGGCGGCGCTGCCCTCCTGCGAGGCTTTAGCGGCCCTGCAAAAACTGGTGGGCGAATCGCCGGCCATGCGAAACGTCAAGTCGCGTATTGCCAAAGCGGCCGGCAGCATGGCCCCCATCCTGATCCAGGGCGAATCGGGCACGGGAAAAGAGCTGGTGGCGCGCGCCCTGCACGCCTGCAGCCACCGCGGAACGGGCCCGTTTGTGGCGGTCAACTGCAGCGCGATTCCCGAGAACCTGCTCGAAGCCGAGTTCTTTGGCGCGCGCAAAGGCGCTTACACCGGCGCAGTACAGGACCGGCTTGGCTTGTTCCAGATGGCCAAGGGCGGCACCCTGTTTCTCGACGAGATCGGCGACCTGCCGCTGGCCATGCAGTCCAAGCTGTTGCGGGCCATTCAGGAACGAACGGTGCGTCCGCTGGGTGCGCCGCACGAAGACGTGGTCGACGTGCGCATCGTCAGCGCAACACACAAAGACCTGGCGGCAGAGATTCTGGCTGGCGTCTTTCGCCAGGATTTGTACTATCGGCTCAACGTGATCGAAATTGCCGTACCGCCGCTGCGCGAAAGACGCGAGGATTTGCCCGCACTGTGCAGTGCCCTGCTTTCAAAAATTTGCAGGGAGTCCGGGTTCGACGTACCCGAATTGACGGATACCGTCATGGCAGAGCTGGGTTCCCGTCCCTTTCATGGCAATGTCAGGGAACTGGAAAACATCTTGCACCGCGCGGTTGCCCTCGGGGAAGGCAGTGCGCTGCATTTCGATACGCCGCCAGAAGACTATGTCGCCATTCCGGAAAACCTGCAGGACTTCCTGGACCAGCATGAGCGCACCATCCTGTCCAGGGTATTGCAGGAGACGGGGTTTAACCGGACTGCCGCCGCCGCCAAACTGGGCCTGAGCCTGCGCCAGATCCGCTACCGGATTAGCCGCCTGAATATTGTGACGCCAGGCCATGACGACGCACCCGATACACCCGATGACCACGCCTGAGCACCGCAACACCGCTGTTGACCCGGCCCTGTGGCGGCACGGCTGGTATCGCTATGCCCGCGTGCTGGCGTCGCCCAATTTCGGTCCACGCCCTGCCAACGCCCTTGTGGACTTGATCGTCATCCACTCGATCAGCCTGCCGCCCGGAAAATACGGAAATGGCAACGTCCAGCGGCTCTTCACCAATCAACTCGACTGGGAAGAAGACGCCTACTTTCAGCGCATTCGGGGCTTGCAGGTGTCAGCACATTTCTTTATTGCCCGATCGGGCGAATTATGGCAATTTGTGGCCTGTACCGACCGCGCCTGGCATGCGGGAGAATCCAGCTACCGGGGGCGGACCAACTGCAATGATGATTCCATAGGCATTGAACTGGAAGGCCTTGAGGGAAGCCGCTTTGAAGCGCCCCAGTACGAAACCCTGGCGGGATTGTGCGCAGCGCTCATTCAGGCTTACCCGATTGCGCACGTGGCCGGCCACGAACACATTGCTGGCGGGCGAAAGCAAGATCCCGGTCCGGGCTTCGACTGGATTTTGTTACAAAATTCACTGGCGTTGCCTGACCGTTCTTTGCCGGAAGTCGGCTGAAATAGCCCCTCTCCGCCGACGCCACGCTTGCGTATTTTTGCCGCCGGCGCCTTACCCAGGAGATGGGCTTATCCAGTCCCGGCGTGTATTTGCAGGCAAAAACCTGCGGCAAGCCGCATCAGCGCTTTGCTTGCCTTGTCAGCGCCTGATTCGGCGAAGCATTTACGCCGATTCAGGAATAATTTCATGCCTTCAAGATCCACGAACAGCAAGAAAAAAAGACAGCGCAGCACGTGGCACGCCAAAGCAACAGATACACTACTGGTAGTGGTTGCACTGCTCCTGGACACTAGATATAGTGTCTAACCATCAGCCAAGCTGACGTAATTCGCTCCCCTGTGACAAAGAAAAATAACGCATGGCCAGAGTCGTTTTTCGTCACAGCCGAATCCGCACTGCCCCACCAGCCCCGTTGTCCAGAACATCAAAATTCAAGAGGAAATCATGCAAACAGCACCCCATGCCGTGCCCCTTCCGTCCGGCGTTCCTGCCAGCAATTCTGCGCATGGCAACGCCCCGGCAGCCTCCGGCGCACTCGCCAACTATCAGATTATTCGTCGCAATGGCTCTGTGGTCGGGTTTGAGCCCCACAAGATCGCTGTCGCGATGATGAAGGCCTTTCTGGCGGTTCATGGCACCCAGGGTGCCGCCTCGGCCAGCGTGCGCGAAACGGTGGACACCCTGACCCAGACCGTCGTTCGCGCCCTGATGCGCTCACGCCCCGGCGGCGGAACTTTTCATATCGAGGACGTGCAGGACCAGGTTGAACTCGGCCTGATGCGCGGCGGTCACCACGAGATTGCCCGCGCCTATGTGCTGTACCGTGAAAAACACAATCAGGAACGCGCCAAACAGCTGCAAACACAGGCGCCTGCGGCGCCCCTGCTGCATGTCATGGACGGCGGCAAAAGGGTTGCCCTTGATCTGCGCAACCTGCAGGCGTTGATTGAAGCGTCGTGCGCCAACCTGGGCGCCGGCATCAAGCCCGACCCGATTGTTTCGGAAACCATGCGCAACCTGTACGACGGCGTTCCGATCGAGGAAGTCTACAAAGCCGCCATTCTGGCCGCCCGTACCCTGATTGAAAAAGACCCGGACTACACCTACGCCACCGCGCGCCTGCTGATGCACACCATCCGCAAGGAAGTGCTGGGCGAAGAAGTCAACCAGGAAGCCATGACGACCCGGTACGCCACCTACTTTCCTGAATTCATTGCCAAAGGCATCCAGAACGAACTGCTCGACGAAAAACTGCAGCAGTTTGATCTGGCCCGCCTGGGTGCGGCGCTCAAGCCCGAGCGCGACCTGAAATTTGACTACCTCGGGCTGCAGACCCTGTTTGACCGCTACTTTTTGCACGTGCGCAAGCAACGCATCGAACTGCCGCAGGCATTTTTCATGCGCGTCGCCATGGGCCTGTCGCTCAACGAAACGCACCGCGAAGAGCGCGCCATCGAGTTCTACGAAATCCTCTCGTCGTTTGACTTCATGTCGAGCACGCCGACGCTGTTCAACGCAGGCACTCTGCGCTCGCAACTGTCGTCCTGCTACCTCACCACGGTGCCTGATGACCTGGGCGGCATTTACGACGCCATCAAGGAAAACGCCCTGCTGTCCAAATTTGCAGGCGGCCTGGGCAACGACTGGACACCGGTGCGAGCCATGGGTGCGCACATCAAGGGCACCAATGGCGAATCCCAGGGCGTGGTCCCATTCCTGAAAGTGGTGAACGACACCGCCGTGGCGGTCAACCAGGGCGGCAAACGCAAGGGTGCGGTCTGCGCTTACCTGGAAACCTGGCACCTCGACATCGAGGAGTTCCTGGAACTGCGCAAGAACACCGGCGACGATCGCCGCCGTACGCACGACATGAATACGGCCAACTGGATTCCCGACCTGTTCATGCGCCGCGTGATGGAAAAGGGCACCTGGACCCTGTTCTCGCCGTCCGACACGCCCGACCTGCACGACAAGTTTGGCAAGGACTTTGAAAAAGCGTACAACGCCTACGAAGCCCGGGCCGAACGCGGCGAGCTCCAGCCTTCCCGCACGCTGCAGGCCACCGACATGTGGCGCAAGATGCTGTCGATGCTGTTTGAAACCGGCCACCCCTGGATCACCTTCAAGGACGCCTGCAACATCCGCTCCCCCCAGCAGCACGCCGGCGTTGTGCACTCTTCAAACCTGTGCACCGAAATCACGCTCAACACCAGCGAAACGGAAACGGCCGTATGCAACCTGGGCTCGGTCAACCTGGTGCAGCATTTGAAGGATGGCGCGCTGGACCACGAGAAGCTCAAGAAAACCATCACCACGGCCATGCGCATGCTGGACAACGTGATCGACATCAACTACTACGCTGTGCAGAAGGCCCGGGACTCCAACATGCGCCACCGCCCGGTCGGCCTGGGCCTGATGGGCTTTCAGGACTGCCTGTACGAGTTGCGCGTGCCTTACGCGTCGCAGGCAGCCGTTGAATTTGCCGACACCTCGATGGAGGCGATCTGCTATCACGCCTACTGGGCGTCCACCGAACTGGCCAAAGAACGCGGGCAATACGCCAGCTACAAAGGCTCGCTCTGGGACAAAGGCATTTTGCCGCTGGACACACTCGACATGCTGGCCGCGGAACGCGGCGGTTATGTGGAAGTGGACCGCTCCGCCACACTGGACTGGGACGCCCTTCGCAACAAGATTGCCAGGGACGGCATGCGCAACTCCAACTGCGTCGCCATTGCCCCGACGGCCACCATCTCCAACATCATTGGGGTGGACGCCTGTATCGAGCCCTGCTTTGGCAACCTCTCCGTCAAATCCAACCTGTCCGGTGAATTCACGGTGATCAACGGCTACCTGGTCAACGACCTGAAACGCCTCGGCCTGTGGGACGATGTGATGGTGGTGGACCTCAAGCACTTCGACGGATCGCTGCGCCCGATTGACCGTGTGCCGCCAGACATCAAGGCGCTTTACGCCACCGCCTTTGAAGTGGAAACGTCCTGGATCGTCGAGGCGGCCGCACGCCGCCAGAAATGGATTGACCAGGCCCAGTCGCTCAACATCTACATGGCTGGCGCGTCGGGCAAGAAGCTGGATGAAACCTACAAGCTGGCCTGGTTGCGCGGACTGAAAACCACCTACTACCTGCGCACCATGAGCGCCACGCACGTCGAGAAATCAACCGTGAAGGCGGGCAAGATGAACGCCGTTTCGTCAGGTCCCGAAGCGGCAGTTGCCGGCCTGAGCGCGCTTGAGGCGGCCGCAGCGGCGGCACAGGCACAGGCGCAGGCGGCAAGTGCATCGCCCGCAACCGACATCAAGTTCTGCGCGATTGACGACCCCGGTTGCGAAGCCTGCCAATAAGAAACTGATGTCTCGCGCGCTGGAATTCACCGCGCGATTCAAGGCCAACTCGACGCAATTGAACAACACTAATTTGCAGCGATATGAATGAACACTTTTCATTTTTTATCGCTGCTTTCATAATCACGCCATATTGGAAACCACTATGTTGACCTGGGACGAAGAAGTCAAACCATCGTTGCCGAAATCTCTCGGCAACGGTTTGCCCGACAGTCGCTCGATAGAGCTCCCACCACTTTCACCGACTCCGGCCCAAGAGCCCGCGCGCACGCTGCACGACGGCGCCGTTGCAGCTGCGCCAGCCAGCGCAGACCCGTTGCTCGCACCTGGCAAGGCCAAGCGCATCAAGGCCGCAGACAAACGCATCATCAACGGCCAGACGGACGTCAACCAGCTGGTGCCCTTCAAGTACAAATGGGCATGGGAAAAATACCTGGCCTCGTGCGCTAACCACTGGATGCCGCAGGAAGTCAACATGACGCGCGATATCGCGCTCTGGAAAGACCCCAACGGATTGACCGAAGACGAACGCCGCCTGGTCAAGCGCAACCTGGGCTTCTTTGTGACGGCCGACTCCCTCGCCGCCAACAACATCGTGCTGGGCACCTACCGGCACATCACGGCCCCTGAATGCCGGCAGTTCCTGCTGCGCCAGGCTTTTGAGGAAGCCATTCACACCCATGCCTACCAGTACATCACGGAGTCCCTGGGCCTGGACGAAAGCGAGATCTTCAACGCCTACAACGAAGTTCAGTCGATCAAGGACAAGGACCAGTTCCTGATTCCCTTCATTGAAGTGATCTCGGATCCGAACTTCAAGACAGGTACCACGGAAGCCGACCAGACCCTGCTCAAGTCGCTCATCGTATTTGCCTGCTTGATGGAAGGACTGTTCTTCTATGTGGGCTTTACGCAGATCCTGGCGCTGGGCCGCCAGAACAAAATGACAGGTGCTGCAGAGCAGTATCAGTACATCCTGCGCGACGAGTCCATGCATTGCAACTTCGGCATTGACCTGATCAACCAGCTCAAGCTTGAAAATCCCCATCTCTGGACCGCCGAGTTCAAGGCCGAGATCAACGCACTGTTCATGAAGGCCGTTGAACTCGAATACCGCTATGCAGAGGACACCATGCCGCGCGGCGTGCTGGGGCTCAACGCCTCCATGTTCAAGGGCTACTTGCGCTACATTGCCAATCGCCGCGCCACACAGATCGGGCTTGAAGCACTGTTCCCCAACGAGGAAAATCCGTTCCCCTGGATGAGCGAGATGATTGACCTGAAAAAAGAACGTAACTTCTTTGAAACCCGTGTGATTGAGTACCAATCGGGTGGTGCCCTCTCCTGGGACTGACCGGCACAAGCCACCCACAACAATGATTTTTAAACCTGCAATGACCCATGACAGCGCCCCGGCGTGCATGCTGGGTCTTGCGCATGTGTTCGCGGCGCTGGGCCTTCGCTATCGACAGCCCAACGCCTTGAATCGCTTCCCGTCCTCCAAGCGTGAAGTGCTTTTAGCAACGTGATCGAGGAGAAAACTATGGCAACTGCAAAAAAACCTGCGGCTAAAAAAGCTGCGCCCCAAAAAGTGCCTGCTAAAAAAGTAGCGGCCAAGAAAGCACCAGCGACAAAAGTAACGGCGGCAAAAGCGCCGGTTGCAAAAGCGCCTGCTAAAAAAGTAGCGGCCAAAAAAGCCAGCGCTGTAAAAACACCCGCGAAAAAAGTAGTCGCACAAGCAGTCGTCGCCAAGAAGGCAGCGGCCACGAAGGCACCCGCTAAAAAAGTAGCGGCAGCAAAACCGCCTGCAAAAAAGGTAAGCGCCAAGGCAGTCGTTGCCAAAAAAGCACCTGCAGCCAAAGCCCCGGCCAAAAAAGCAACCGCCGCAAAATTGCCTGTCAAAAAAGCTGCTGCGAAAAAAACAGTCGCTCCAAAAGCACCTGCAAAAACAGCAGCAGTTGCCAAGCCAGCGGCAAAAAAAGCAGCCCCTGCAAAAACGGTAGCCAAGCCAGCCGCAAAAAAGCCTGCTGCAAAGAAAGTCGCGAAAAAGCCCGCAGCCAAAGCATCGACAACCCCGGCAGCTCAGACCATCCTGAATCCACAAGCAGCCTGGCCGTTTCCCACAGCCAGCAAGCCATAAGCCTTCACGGTTTTCTGCTTGGGGCCCGATGTCGCAAGATATCGGGCTTTTTTTGTGCCTTGTCGGCGATCCCGCCGAAATTAACGGTCAATTAGCAAAAAACACTCGCATTCATTGGCTTAACCCTGCATTTGATCCGAATTCAGCGTGTAGTTTTGCCCGCCACGGCTGGCGATTTTATGCGCCCCCACCCGGTTCCCCAGCGCAGCGCAGCGGCCAAGCGACCAGCCCCGCTCCAGCCCGAACAGCAGCGCCCCACGGAACGCATCGCCGCAGCCCGTTGGATCCATCACAGCCTCAGCCTTGACAGGAGCAACCACTGTTTTTTCACCGTCCACCCAGACCTCGCAGCCCTCGGCACCCAGCGTCACCACCAGACCCTGCACGCGCCGGGAAATCTCGGCACAAGACCAGCCCGTACGTTCGCTGAGCATTCTGGCTTCGTAGTCATTGACCGTCACCCAGCTTGCCAATTCCACGAAATGAGCCAGTTCCTGGCCATCAAACATGGGCAAGCCCTGGCCCGGATCGAATACAAACGGAATGCCCGCAGCCTTGAACTGTTCGGAATGCTGCAACATGGCATCGCGGCCATCCGGCGAAATGATGCCCAGTTTGATATCACTGCGCGCCTCAATCCGGCTGATGTGCGCCTGCATCATCGCGCCCGGGTGAAAAGCGGTGATCTGGTTGTTGTCGCGGTCGGTCATGATCATGGCCTGCGCGGTATAGGTATCGTCGACTTCACGAACAAATTCAGTGCTGATCCCGAGCGACTTAAGTCGTTTCAGGTAGCCGCCGCCGTCGCTCCCTAGCGTGGCCATGGGCAATGGCGTACCGCCGAGTTGCTGCAGGCTGTAGGCAACGTTACCGGCGCAACCGCCGAATTCACGGCGCAGGGCGGGCACCAGAAAAGACACATTAAGAATGTGCAACTGGTCGGGCAGGATCTGCTCGGAAAAGCGACCCTCAAAGGTCATGATGGTGTCAAACGCCAGGGAGCCACAAATTACAGCAGACATTCAGTTCTCATCTCAATCAGGGTAAAAAGCCAGAATACGGTAGCCCGCAACCCGCAAGGAGGTCAGGGGCGCAGAAGCGGCTGGAGACGGCAAACGCACAGGCTCGTCTTCGCTCGCTACTTTCATGGTAACGGCGCCAGCCAGCGCGAAATGAGCGGCCAGCGGGCCATCGCCAGCGCCATATTGCGCTGGTGCCAGCACGCGGCGTACCAGGGCGCGATCCCGGGTATCGGTCAGGGTGATCTCCAGGGAGGGCATGGCCAGAGGAATGGTGCCTGTATTCTTGAGCGAAAAACTGAGGTGATAGACATCCGGTCCGAGCTTTTTGAAGCTTGAGCTGTCAATCACCACCGACGCGATATGACGCGGCAGCCGGACTTCGCAGTGAAGCGCAGCGCAAAGCATGTGCAGCAAGGGAGCAAGCTGCGGCTGCGACGCCGCCACAGTGTCTTTCTCGTGCAAGGCCCACTGCAAAGCCAGCGCCAGCAGCAGCAGCAAGGAGGTCATCGCCAATGAAAACCGTACCAACGGCTTTTTCCAGAATACCTTGCGCCGCGCATCACGCACAAAAGAGACCTCGTCCAGCCTCTCGTCATGCGTCACGTCAACAGGCTGCTGGTCGGCATCCGCCAAGCTGGCATCAACCAGGGACAGGCTTTCGTCGGCAGTGGCTTCGACGCTGGCGGTATGCACCAGGTCCGCACGTCGCAGCGACACGTCAGCCGCTGGCGCATCGATATTTTCCGATGGCGTCTCCAGACAGGGATAGTCTTGCCGCGCCTGCTTCCAGCTGGCCCGGTTCAAGGCGTCATCGCGCGCTTGTGCTTCGTCCTGCGCTGCTATCGGCGCACTCAGGGAAAACGGGTCGGCCGCCGACGCGTCGTGCTCAGACGCCGGCGCCATGGAGGCCTCGACTGGGTCAGGCGAACCTCCTGATTGCAGTCCGCCGCCGTGCGCAAGCAGCGGGGCGTCATGCCCGGCAGCGGCTACGCCATCAGATGTCAGGACCGATGGGGCGGGCACCAACGCGTCATCCGGCACCAGATACGCCGATGCATCAAACACCTCGGTGCAATGCCCGCAGCGCACCCAGCCTTGAGAGACTTTCAGTTGATCGGCCACGACTTTAAACATCGTTCCGCATGCGGGGCAGCGCGTAATCAGGCTCATTTAGCGCTGTATTGTAGGAGGTCGCCGCAGGGAAATCCCGGCAGCAGGGCCGGCCTTATAAAGGGTTTCGCAAAGCGCTCAAAACTGCGCGGTCATCAAAATCCAGCCGTCCTGCGTCTGCTGCACCTGGAGCTGGCAATAGGGAGCATAAGCCGTCTTGAGTTCATCGGCCTGGCGCTCGAGAATGCCTGCAAGCACCAGATTCCCGCCCTTTTCAACATGCGCGCACAGCAGCGGTGCCAACACCCTCAGCGGCGTAGCCAAAATATTGGCCAGCACCGTCTGGTAGGCGCCCACCGCCTTGTCAGGCAAGCCGGCATGAAGTCGCACGTGATTGGCTTCGGCATTGGCCAGCGTGGCGCCGACAGCGGCTTCGTCAATGTCGACTGCATCAATGTCCTGCGCGCCGAACTTGGCCGCACCGATGGCCAGAATGCCGGAGCCGCAGCCGTAGTCCAGGACCCGCCCCAAGGGCTTGCCTGCGGCGCCTTGTCCGGCAATCCATTGCAGGCACATGCGCGTGGTCGGGTGGGTTCCGGTGCCAAAAGCCAGCCCCGGATCGAGCCGTATCACTTGCTTCGCTTGCGCAGGCGGCTCATGCCAAGTCGGTACGATCCAGAAATCCGGCGTAATTTCAACCGGGGTGAACTGCGACTGCGTCAGCCGCACCCAGTCCTGCTCGGGAACCGGTTGCACGGCAACCAGCTGGCAGCCGACAAAAAATTCTTGCAGCGCCAGCACCGACGCGGCGTCACGGGCCAGCGTCTCGGTCGCAAACAGCGACACCATGCGCGAACGCTCCCATCCCGCTTGGGGTGGCGGCATGCCGGGCTCGCCAAACAAAGCCTGCTCGGCCGGCGTATGGGCGTCGGCGTCTTCAACCGACACGCTGAGCGCATCCAGCGCATCCAGCGCCTCGCTGAGGGTTTCGACCTCCTGCACCGGCGCCAGCAAAATCAACTCGTACATGCTCATGAGACCGCCTTAACGTTCGCGCTTTGACAACCACTCTTCAAGGTAGTGGATGTTGGTGCCGCCGTCCATGAACTTGGCGTCCACCATGAGTTCCCGGTGCAACGCAATATTGGTATTGATGCCTTCAACCACGGTTTCAGCCAGCGCTGTGCTCATGCGGGCCAGCGCCTGCTCGCGCGTGTCACCGTGAACAATGATCTTGCCGATCATCGAGTCGTAATTGGGCGGCACAAAGTAGTTGGCATAGATATGCGAGTCGACCCGCACGCCCGGCCCGCCCGGCGTGTGCCAGGTGGTAATGCGCCCTGGCGAGGGCGTGAACTTGTAGGGATCTTCCGCATTGATGCGGCATTCAATCGCGTGGCCCCGGAGCTGGATATCGCGCTGGACAAAGGGCAGCTTGACACCCGCAGCCACCATGATCTGGGTTCTCACGATGTCGATGCCCGTGATCAACTCCGTGACCGGATGCTCTACCTGAACGCGCGTGTTCATCTCGATGAAATAGAACTCACCGTTTTCGTAGAGGAATTCAAACGTCCCGACGCCGCGGTAGCCGATTTTCTTGACGGCAGCGACGCAACGGTCGCCGATGCGCTCGATGTGCTTGCGAGGAATGCCAGGCGCGGGCGCTTCCTCGATGATTTTTTGGTGGCGGCGCTGCATGGAGCAGTCGCGCTCACCCAGCCAGACCGCATTTTTGTACTGGTCTGCCAGAATCTGGATCTCGATGTGGCGCGGGTTCTGCAGGAATTTCTCCATGTAGACCTCGGGATTGCCAAACGCCGCAGCCGCTTCGGCCTTGGTGGTTTGCACCGCGTGCAGCAGAGCCGCTTCGGTATGCACCACGCGCATGCCGCGCCCGCCGCCGCCGCCTGCCGCCTTGATGATGACCGGGTAACCAATCTGCTTGGCGATGCGCTTGATGACGACCGGGTCATCGGGCAACGCACCTTCAGAGCCGGGCACACAGGGCACGCCCGCCTTGATCATGGTTTGTTTGGCCGACACCTTGTCGCCCATCATGCGGATCGACTCCGGCGAGGGGCCAATGAACTTGAAGCCGCTCTTTTCGACCCGCTCCGCAAAGTCCGCGTTCTCGCTCAGGAAACCATAGCCGGGATGGATCGCTTCCGCGTCCGTCACCTCGGCCGCCGAGATAATGGCGGGCATATTGAGGTAACTCAGCGCCGAGGCAGCGGGCCCGATGCAGACCGACTCATCCGCCAGTTTGATGTATTTCGCCTCGCGGTCAGCCTCGGAGTAAACCATCACGGCCTTGATGCCGAGTTCCCGGCAGGCGCGTTGAATTCGCAACGCGATCTCTCCGCGGTTGGCGATCAGTATTTTTTTGAACATGCGTCGAAGGGCCTGGTGAGGCGGGTTGTGCAAGCGGGCAGCGCGCCCGCTTATTCGATGATGAAGAGGGGCTGTCCGTATTCCACGGCCTGGCCATTTTCCGAAAGAATCCTGGTCACGGTGCCCGCCTTGTCGGCTTCGATCTCGTTGAGGATCTTCATGGCTTCAATGATGCAGATCGTCTCACCCTCCTTGACCACCGTACCAAGCTCGACAAACGGCTTGGCGCCGGGGCTGGCGGAACGGTAGAAAGTACCCACCATGGGCGACTTGACAGTGTGACCGGCCGGTGCTGCTGCCGCAGACGCCGCTTCGGCCGCGGCAGCAACGCCCGCCAGCGGGGCGGCCATCATGGCCATGGCAGGCTGCTGCATCACAACAGGTGCACCACTGGATTTGACAATGCGTACCTTGCCTTCGGCTTCGGTAATCTCAAGTTCAGACACGTTAGACTCTGAAACCAGGTCGATCAGTGTCTTGAGTTTTCTTAAATCCATAGATTCTTTCCAACGACGGTGGGTGCTGGCGCGAAGACTTCAGCACGCAGCTTTGAATTCATCTGGAAGCCGGCCTGAACTTCCAGGCACACACCGAACTTCCTTCTTTTTTCACTTACTATCCGCTATTACGCGCTACAGAGCCCATCAGCAAACTATTTCGCAAGATAGCAGGCTGACGAACCCGGGAAAGCGCAGAGTGTACCTTAAGCCACAACCAGCATAAACAGCTATCAAGGCCCGAGCCGCACTGCGCAGCGCACTCTTAAAGTGACAAATAAAAGAGAATTAAACGAAAATAGTGGAATATCCAAACACTTGCGAACTCTTGCCAGGACACCTTCACACCGCCATTGTGCAATCTGTCGATTGACGGAAATGCACACCGGGCATTGACCATTGACCATTCGCCGTTTGATGGCGACCCAGACTATGTGAGCTTTGCCCAGAGCGCCAGCTCTTCTGGCGAGACTTTGCCCAGCTTGCGGTGAAGCAACTTGCCGGACGTGCTGAACACCACCGAAAAAGGCAAACCTCCGGTCTGGTTGCCAAGCGACTTGCTCAGTTCAGTTCCTGCCAGGCCCGCCATGCCCACAGGGAAATTCAAGGGCTTGCTTTGCAGCCAGTTCCGAACCGCGCTGGGCTGGTCCACGGCCAGGCCCACGACCTGAATGTTTTTATCCTTGTTTTCCTGGTGGAAGTAGTCCAGCAAAGGAAGCTCTTCCACGCAAGGGGGACACCACGTCGCCCAAAAATTCACCAGCACCGTCTTGCCAAGAAAACTGCTCATGGGCAGATTCTTGCCGTCTGGGGTGTCAAAGCTTAGCTGCCAAAACGACTCAGCTGCCCGCTCGGGCTCACCCGCCACCACGTCATGGGGCTGGAATTTCCACCAGGCCGCACCGGCGCCAGCCAGGCCTGCCGCAGCCGCGACGCCGCCATAAAGCATATTTCTGCGATTCACTTCTCAGACTCCAAAAGGGATTCATTAGGGGCAAGCAGCAATTTTTGCACGGCAGCAAGGTCACCGCGCGGCGTGCGGCCTTTGGCGTCTGGCCGCAAAGCGCCGCGCAGGTCATCGTGGTCGTAGACCATCAAGTGCACGCCAATATGCTCATTCAGCGCCTTGCAAAGGCTGCTCAGGCTGAGCGCCTCCACCTTGCCGCCGGTAAAGCCGGTGACGGTACGCGGCTCATAGTCGACGTTGTGTTCAATGAGCGCAATTTCCGCGGACTTGGGGTCATCGCAAAAAAGCTGAATATAGATGTCCGACAGCCGCGTGGCCGTTCCGTGCCACACAGCGCCGGCCAGATAGGGCCGAAATTGCTTCAGACGCTCCATCCAGACCAGCGCCAGCGCGCGCAGGGCTGCCAGTTCGGCGGACTGGGTGTCGGCGCAAAACAGCGTGATGTACGCGCGCACCGCGTCTTCCAGCGCGTCGTTGTCAGGCAATTCGGTACGCGCCGGCAGTGCCAGTTGCTTGACTGCGCGGCGTTTGGCGGGGCCGTATTCCAGCCCTTCTTCCACCACCAGCGCGGCAGCAGTGGCGGCAATTTCAGATTTGAGGGTATGCAAGTTCAGGGTCGGCAGGCGTGGAGGCCAGGAGCGAATAGAAATGGTTTAAAAAGGGAAGTGCGTAAGCTTGCAAACGATTGTGCCCAAGTTGGTTCCCGCGCAGCCGTTAAAGTTCAAGGCCACCAGAAATGCTATCAAGTGCATAGCTGCTTTCCCAGGTATTGATTGGACCAAAGGCCTTTCTTACTTGGGAAATAGCCGGGCACCACAGCCTCCCTAAAATATCCGCCATGCATATACATATTTTAGGAATTTGCGGCACGTTCATGGGCGGCCTGGCAGCGCTGGCGCGCGAGGCCGGGCACAGGGTGACCGGCTGTGACACAGGCGTCTACCCCCCCATGAGCGACCAGCTACGCGCCCTGGGGATAGAACTGACGGAAGGCTACAGCGCCGACCCGCTGGCCCAAGCCGGTTTCCAGCCCGACATGTTTGTGGTGGGCAACGTGGTGTCGCGCGCCCACCTGGCTGACGGAAGTCCGAAATTTCCGCTGATGGAAGCCATCCTGGACCGTGGCCTGCCCTACACCAGTGGCCCGCAATGGCTGGCCGAACATGTGCTGCAGGGCCGCCACGTCCTGGCTGTGGCCGGAACCCACGGCAAAACCACCACCACCGCGATGCTGACCTGGATACTGGAGCGGGCCGGTCTGCAGCCTGGCTTTTTGGTGGGCGGCGTCCCGCTGAACTTTGGCGTGTCGGCCCGCCTGGGCCAGGGCAGAGCCTTCGTGATCGAGGCCGACGAATACGACACCGCATTTTTCGACAAGCGCAGCAAATTCGTGCATTACCGCCCCCGCACGGCCATCTTGAACAATCTGGAGTTTGACCACGCCGACATTTTTGACGACCTGGCGGCGATTGAACGCCAGTTTCATCACCTGGTGCGCACCGTCCCGTCGCAGGGCCGGGTAGTGGTGAACGCCACCGAAGACAGCCTTCAGCGCGTTCTGGACCAAGGCTGCTGGAGCGAGCAGGTATTTTTTGGCGGCACACCCGGGCACGGTCAGGCCGGCTTCACCGCCGAGGGCGAGCCCAACGACTTCAAGGTGCTCAAATCCGGGCAGGGGGTGGCGCGGGTGCAGTGGGACATCAGCGGCGTTCACAACCAGCGCAATGCGCTGGCGGCGATCGCGGCGGCCGAGCATGTCGGTGTTGCGCCCGCGCTGGCCGCCGAGGCGCTGGCCAGCTTCCAGAACGTCAAACGCCGCATGGAAGTGCGCGGCGTACTCCCCTTTGGCAAGGGCCATATCACGGTATATGACGATTTCGCCCACCACCCAACCGCCATCCATACGACCGTGGACGGCCTGCGACGCCAGCTCAATGGCGCGGGGAAAAGCGGCGAGCGCATCCTGGCCATCTTTGAGCCGCGCAGCAACACCATGAAGCTGGGCACCATGACGGCGCAATTGCCCTGGAGCCTGGAGCAAGCCGACTTGGCCTTTTGCCATGCAGGCGGTCTGGAGTGGGACGCCAGCGCCGCACTGGCACCGATGGGTGAGCGGGCGCAGGTGGCGAACGACCTCGACCAGTTACTGACACAGGTCAAGGCCGCGACACGGCCCGGGGACCATTTGCTGTGCATGAGCAACGGGGGGTTTGGCGGAATTCACGCCAAACTGCTCGACATATTGCGCGATTGATGTTGTGCGGCGAGGAGGCTCACTGGCAAACGGCTTGTTCAGGCGCTGCAAGCGAGTCCGGAAAACCGGGGACTGAACCGCCCTGGGTCAGTAGCTGATGCTCAGCGAATCCGCATCAACATGCACCATCGGTTTGGCCAGCGCGGCACTGGCTGCGCGGGCAAAGTCCTGCGCCCATTGGGCGTCCGCGAACCCGGCCGGCCCGGCGGCCTGGGCCACCACCACCACCTTGTCGGCCATCAGCAACTTGCCGGTGGGCCGCAAAGGCTCGCACTCCATCCGGGTGAACTGCTCATCAAGCCATTTGCGCGCGCTCTCGTGCGGCATGGGCTGCACTTCATTGAGGTCGATACGCACGGGCGGGCCGTTTCTGAATGTCACGCTAACTTCGCTGCGCATGGCTGACTCCTGATGG
>JAUSDK010000104.1 GCA_030650875.1 Polaromonas sp. | reverse complement strand
TTGGCTCCTCAACCTGGGCTCGAACCAGGGACCTACGGATTAACAGTCCGGCGCTCTACCAACTGAGCTATTGAGGAATACAGAAGTAAATTATAGCCTGAGTTTTTCAGGTTTCCGGAGTCGACGCTCGTAAAAGCATCTACTTTTTAACCGTCTGAAAACAACTCGTTTTTTCACGCATTTCAGAATGCTGGAGCAGACCTCAATTATTGCCTGCTGCAGGCGCAAACCACACCGACTCCGCTACCATCAAAAAAACACCGCATAGATCACCATCACTTTTACTTTTCAACGGGCTCATGCTCACTAGCAACTGATCCATGGGAAAACCATCGCACCCTCTACCCTGGCTTGCGGCCGGGGAGGCCTTCCCTCCACTGACAACGGCATGGGGCGAGAACGACCCGGCTCCTGGCCTGCTAGCGGCTGGCGGGTCGCTCGATGTAGACACCTTGCTGCAGGCCTATGCGCAGGGAATTTTCCCCTGGTTCAGTCCGGGCCAACCTACGCTCTGGTGGAGTCCGGACCCCCGCATGGTGCTGCAGACCCGTAACTTCAAACTGCACCGCTCCTTGCGCAAAAGTCTGATTCATTTCACGAAGGATTCGTCGTGCGAAATTCGATTCAACACCGCGTTTGAACAAGTCATCAACGCCTGTGCCGGCACGCCCCGTGCAGGCCAGCCCGGCACCTGGATTGTTCCCGACATGGTGCAGGCCTACTGCGCCTTGCATCGCGCCGGGCACGCCCACAGCGTCGAAACCTGGATAGACGGCGAACTGGCGGGCGGTCTGTACTGTGTCAATTTAGGCCGAATGGTTTTTGGGGAATCCATGTTTTCCCACCGTACCGATGCGTCCAAGATTGCGTTGACGGCCTTGGTCACTTTTTGCCGGGCGCACCACATCCCTTTGATCGACTGCCAGCAAAACACAGGTCATCTTGCCTCCCTTGGCGCGGCAGATATTAGCCGCACTGAATTTGTGAGCCACCTTGATCAGAACACCGTGCGGCCCGCTCCAGTCTGGCGCTTTGAGCCCGTATACTGGAATCAGATGTTGACAGCGGGAACGCCAACTTCACCGTGACGCACCTCAAAGACCTTCCCCTTCAAACCTTGCAGTTTTATGCAACGGCCCCCTATGCTTGCAGCTACCTGCCTGGTAAGCAGGCTCGCTCGCAGGTCGCGACGCCGAGCCACCTCATTCACAACGACGCCTATTCAAACCTGGTCGTCAACGGCTTCCGGCGCAGTGGCATGTTCACTTACCGCCCCTACTGTGATGGCTGCCAGGCCTGCGTGCCGCTGCGGGTTCCCGCAGGCAGCTTCAAACCAGACCGCAGCCAGCGCCGTGCCTGGAAGCGCCATCACACGCTACAGGCGCGCATACTCAAATTGTGTTTCATGCCCGAGCATTACGAGCTGTATTTGCGCTACCAGAACGGTCGCCACGCTGGCGGCGGCATGGACCATGACAGCATTGACCAATACACGCAATTCCTGCTGCAAAGCCGCGTCAATTCGCGCCTGGTGGAGTTTCGCGAAAGCCTGCCGAACGGCGAGGCCGGTCCACTCAAGATGGTCTCGATTCTTGACGTGCTCGAAGACGGCATCTCTGCCGTTTACACGTTCTATGAGCCCGATGACCGCGCCAGCTATGGAAGCTACAGTGTGCTCTGGCAAATTGAGCAGGCCAGGTACCTTGCCCTACCCTATGTGTATTTGGGCTACTGGATCGCCGAAAGCCAAAAGATGAGCTACAAGGCGGGATTCCAGCCCAATGAGGTATTACTCAACGGCGAATGGGTGCACTCGGCCATTACAGCAATTGCAAGCTCAAGCCAAGCGCCCAATCCAGCAGATATTGACCGCTGAATGGGTTGCCACGCTCAATTCATCGGCATCGGCAGCGCCCTATATTTCACAGGATAAAATTTGATGCAGAAAGTCTGCATATGAAAAATTTCGATATCCCCGCGCCCGTCACACCGACTGTTCAAGTCATTGAGCGCATGTTTGCCTTGATCGAGATTCTGGCAAACCGTGAAGAAGCGGTATCCCTGAAAGAAATTAGCGAAAAATCAGGACTTCACCCCTCAACCGCACACCGCATTCTGAACGACCTGGCCACTGGCCGTTTTGTGGAGCGGCCCGTCGCGGGCAGCTATCGACTGGGTATGCGCCTTCTTGAGTTGGGCAACCTCGTCAAGGCTCGTTTGAGCGTTCGAGATGCGGCGCTAGCCCCCATGCGTGAACTACACAAACTCACCCAGCAACCCGTGAACCTGAGCATGCGCCAAGGCGATGAAATCATTTATGTCGAACGCGCTTACAGCGAACGCTCGGGCATGCAGGTTGTGCGGGCCATTGGCGGACGGGCGCCCTTGCATTTAACCTCGGTAGGCAAACTTTTTCTTGCTTCCGATGACCCGCAGCGCTTGCGTGCCTATGCCACACGCACGGGCTTGCCGGGACAAACGCGCAACAGCATCACACAGTTGCCAGCGCTGGAGCGCGAACTAGCCGAGGCACGTCAGCATGGGATTGCACGCGACAATGAGGAACTGGAACTGGGTGTACGCTGCATGGCCGCAGGTATCTACGATGACCAGAGCATGCTCGTCGCCGGACTATCGATTTCAGCGCCCGCCGACCGCCTTGACGAACACTGGCTACCCAAGCTGCAAGCAACTGCAGACCATATCTCCGCAGCGCTTGGCTACAAGCCCAGGTAAATAGGGCTCAGGCTCTTATTCCCGGCATGTTAATTGCTATTTTTTAAATAGCAATTAACATGCACCGAGAGCCTTCGGAAACTGGTGCGAATACGCGGGACATTACCCGCGGACCGGCTTAGCCGCTGATGTGCTTCGCTGATGCGCTGATGTTCACTTTGGGGTCCTGCACTGGGCTGGACTCTACCCAGCGACGCACCCGCTCGGCATCGCCCAAGCGACTCAGCTTGCCGGCTGAATCGAGAAACACCATAATCAATTTGCGACCGGCTATTTTGGTCTGCATCACGAGGCATTGCCCAGCTTCGGAGATGTAGCCTGTTTTTTGCAGACCAATATCCCATTCCGGATTCTTGACAAGACGATTCGTGTTGTTGTACTGAAGCGTGCTGTTGCCGACGGCAACCTGGTAGCCGGTGGAGGTGGTCAACTCACGAAGCACGGGATCGCCGTGCGCAGCAATCACCAGCGCGGCCAGATCCTGCGCGCTGGACTGGTTCCGGCTGGAAAGGCCTGTCGGCTCGACATAACTGGTGTCGTGCATGCCGAGCATTTTTGCCTTGGCATTCATGAGGCTGACAAACGTTGCCAGGCCACCTGGATAGGTACGGCCCAAGGCATGCGCCGCACGGTTCTCACTTGACATCAAGGCCAAGTGCAGCAATTCACCCCGCGTCAGCGTGGTGCCGACCTTAAGCCGCGACCGACTACCTTTTTCAGTGTCAACATCATCCTGCGTCACCGCAATCATTTCATCCATGGGCAACTTGGCCCCGCTGATGATGACACCGGTCATTAATTTGGTGAGCGACGCGATGGGCAATACTGCGTGGTCATTTTTGCTGAGCAGAACCTCGCGCGTATCCTGATCGATCACCAAAGCCACGCTGGACTTCAGGGCCAGTAAATCCTGCACGCTATGGAGCCCCGCCATCTGGCCAAAAGAAAGCTTGGCAGGCACAACTGCGGCAGTCACAGAGGCGGCGGCAGCAGCGGCACGGATGACTGTTCTATTTTTTACGCCAGAGGTGAGCTGCACGCTTTTGCGGGTCGAAACAACTTTTTTGGATTTGGAAACAGTTATTTTTGCAGAATGCGGTTTTTTTACAATCGCACGTTTGGGCGTCACGGCGTTGGCGGCCGGAGTCACAAGCGCTGCAGACAGCGCCAGGAATCCGAAGATTTTTAATGCCCGATTGAGGATCTGTTTAGACATGATGGGTAGAGCCGGGTCGAGGTTGCAATAAAAAGAATGTCTGAAGTGTATACAGATAGAAAAAGTCACGCAATATCAAACGCTTGCGTGACTTTCCTAAAATCACTCTTAATTTTGAATGCGTTTTGAAGCCGTGCACTGCACAGCGCCCCAATATTTCGCTAAGTCGTTGAATTCAAACGACTTAGCGAAATGACACCAAGGCACCCCGCCAGGTCAGCCCTGAGCGGCCACGCGGTCAGCTTTACTTTGGAGTTTATTCAAGGCACTCAAATAGGCCTTGGCAGACGCCACCACAATGTCTGGGTCGGCACCCACACCGTTCACGACCCGACCGCTGTTTTGCAGGCGCACCGTCACTTCTCCCTGGCTTTCAGTCGACCCGCTGATGGCGTTCACAGAATAGAGCACCATCTCTGCGCCGCTCTTGACATGCGATTCGATCGCTTTGAGCGAGGCATCAACCGGGCCATTGCCATCTGATTCGCTGGTGATTTCCTTGCCCTCCACCGTGAACACGACGCGTGCATGGGGACGCTCGCCAGTTTCGCTGTGCTGGAACAAGGATACAAACCCGAACTGTTCATTGTCCTGGGCAACGCTTTCATCACTCACCAAAGCGAGGATATCCTCGTCAAAGATTTCACTCTTGCGGTCTGCCAGGTCCTTGAACCGCGCGAAGGCATTGTTGATGTCCGCTTCGCTTTCCATCGCGACGCCAAGCTCCTGCAAACGTTGCTTGAACGCGTTGCGGCCACTCAATTTCCCCAGCACGATCTTGTTGGCGGTCCAACCCACGTCTTCGGCCCGCATGATCTCGTAGGTGTCGCGTGCCTTGAGCACGCCATCCTGGTGGATACCGGAAGCATGGGCAAAGGCGTTAGCGCCCACCACGGCCTTGTTGGGCTGCACTACAAAGCCGGTGGTCTGGCTCACCATGCGGCTGGTCGCAAGAATGTGCCTGGTGTCGATGCCCACCTCAAGGCCGAAGTAATCCTTGCGCGTCTTGACGGCCATGACCACTTCTTCAAGCGAGCAGTTGCCGGCACGTTCGCCCAAACCGTTGATAGTGCACTCCACCTGACGTGCGCCGCCAATCTTGACGCCCGCCAGTGAGTTGGCAACCGCCATGCCGAGGTCGTTATGGCAATGCACGGACCAGATGGCTTTGTCGCTATTGGGAATGCGCTCGCGCAAGTTCTTGATGAAATTGCCGTAAAGTTCGGGAATCGCGTATCCGACGGTGTCCGGTACATTGATGGTCGTGGCGCCTTCAGCAATCACCGCTTCAATCACACGGCACAAAAAGTCCGGATCAGAACGGTAACCATCCTCAGGGCTGAACTCGATATCGCCCATGAGGTTGCGGGCAAAGCGCACCGAAAGTTTTGCTTGCTCAAACACCTGGTCGGGTGTCATGCGCAATTTCTTCTCCATGTGCAAGGCACTGGTCGCCAAAAACAGATGAAGGCGCCCGGAATTGGCCGGCTTCAGGGCTTCCGCTGCGCGGGAAATATCGCGGTCATTGGCACGAGCGAGGGAGCAGATAGTGACGTCCTTGACGACTTCAGCAATGGCCTTGACGCACTCAAAATCACCATTGGAACTCGCGGCAAAACCGGCCTCAATCACATCCACCTTCAGCCGTTCAAGCTGGCGGGCAATGCGCAGCTTTTCATCGCGGGTCATGGAAGCGCCGGGAGACTGCTCGCCATCGCGCAAGGTGGTGTCAAAAATAATGAGTTTTTCAGTCATGGCACATTTTCCTTCGGTTTTTGACTTGATGCCTCAAGCGACAACGTCGTCGGCAAATCGGTTGTGCGATTGGCTTTACGCTGACAACTTGCTTCAAGTTGATCAGTTTTTATATCTTCATAAAACCAGCAACACAAAAAAACGGCCCGTTGCTGGTGCAAACGGGCCGTTGAATCAGGTTTACGCGTACGCTACCGTCTCCGCCCGTTGGCAGATAGCAGTAGTGCTAGCGAAATTCTTTTCATTACGCGAATCTACCACAATTTATTCATGCAAGCCGCGCTCATCAGGCTCATGCGTTGAGGTTGAAATGACGCTGGTCTGCAGGCCTTTGGCTTTACGCCAGCCATAAACCACATAACCGGACAAACCGTAGAGCACAAACAAGGCGAACATCACGGTCGGGGGATCAATGTTGATCACGGCGATTCCGATCGCAATCAGGACAATGACCACGAAGGGCACACTGCGCTTCATCTGCACATCCTTGAAGCTGTAAAACGGGAGATTGGTCACCATCGTCAGGCCAGCAAACAACATCAGTCCAAACGTTTGCCAGCGAACATCCTGCCCGCTGATGCCGGCATCCGTCATCAACCAGACAAAGCCTGCCACCAATGCTGCTGCGGCCGGGGAAGGCAGCCCCTGGAAAAAACGTTTATCCACCACGGCCGTATTGACATTAAAGCGAGCCAGTCGCAGCGCAGCGCAGGCGCAATAAACAAACGCACCGAGCCAGCCCCAGCGACCCAGACTGGTTAGCGCCCAGATGTACGCAATCAGTGCAGGCGCTGCACCGAACGACACCATATCCGACAGCGAGTCCATCTGCTCACCAAACGCACTCTGGGTATTGGTCATGCGGGCGATCCGTCCATCCAGGCTATCAAGCACCATGGCTGCAAACACACCGATGGCGGCCTGATCAAACCGCCCGTTCATGGCCATGACGATCGCATAAAAGCCGCCGAACAAGGCTGCCAACGTAAATAAATTAGGCAGTATGTAGATACCCTTGCGACGCTTGCGCGCCACACCCCCTTCGGCCATCTGAACGGACTCCTCGCCATCATGCATAAAAACACTCCTGAAGCACGACTGTTGCGCGCAAATAGCCATTGGATTGATAGCAAACTTCAATCGTGAACCACCGACAAAATCCCTGATGGCGCGGAAAAACATTCTTTGAGGGCTGCAGCCCGCAAAATCCAGGCCCGCCCCATACCAGTTTGCATCCGCCATTGAAAAAGCCGCACAAGATCCTTGCGCGGCTTCTTGCAGGACAAAACCTGATTAGAACCGAAATCAGTTACGCGTCTGGTCAACCAGCTTGTTCTTGGCAATCCAGGGCATCATGGCGCGGAGTTTTCCACCCACTTGCTCGATCTGGTGCTCGGCATTCAAGCGGCGACGGCTGATCAACGTTGGCGCGCCAGCGATGTTCTCCAGCAGGAAGCTCTTGGCGTATTCGCCAGTCTGGATATCTTTGAGCACAGCGCGCATGGCGTTCTTGGTGTCTTCGGTCACGATGCGCGGGCCGGTCACGTATTCACCGTACTCGGCGTTGTTCGAGATCGAGTAGTTCATGTTGGCAATGCCGCCTTCGTAGATCAGGTCCACGATCAGCTTGAGCTCGTGCAGGCATTCGAAGTAGGCCATTTCAGGGGCGTAGCCGGCTTCCACCAGCGTTTCAAAGCCCGCCTTGATCAGCTCGACAGCGCCACCGCACAGAACGGCTTGTTCGCCGAACAAGTCCGTTTCGGTCTCTTCGCGGAAGTTCGTTTCAATGATGCCGGCCTTGCCGCCGCCATTGGCCATGGCGTAGCTCAGCGCCAGGTCGCGGGCCTTGCCGGACTTGTCCTGATGCACTGCCACGAGGTGGGGCACGCCGCCACCCTGGGTATAGGTGTTGCGCACTGTGTGGCCGGGCGCCTTGGGCGCGACCATCCAGACATCGAGGTCTTCGCGCGGGATCACGCAACCGTAGTGCACATTGAAGCCATGAGCGAACACCAGGGATGCGCCCTGCTTGATGTTGGGCGCCACATCGTTCTTGTAGACCGAGCCGATTTGCTCATCAGGCAACAAAATCATGACGACGTCTGCGGCTTTCACGGCATCAGCCACTTCAGCAACCTGCAGGCCGGCTTTTTCAACCTTGGGCCATGAGGCGCCGCCTTTGCGCAGACCGACGACGACTTTCACGCCGCTTTCGTTCAAGTTCTGGGCATGTGCGTGGCCTTGGCTACCGTAACCAATAATGGCAACGGTCTTACCCTTGATCAAGCTCAAATCGCAATCTTTGTCGTAAAAAACTTTCATCACTCGCTCCTAAATAATCACAAATAAATCAAAACAAAACAAATTAACCAAATCGGGTGGGGGCGCCGCAAGCGAAGCCCTCACGCCAGAATTGGCAGGTTCAAACTCTCAGAATTCGTTCGCCACGGCCAATGCCGCTTGAACCGGTTCGCACCGTTTCCAGGATCGCGCTGCGGTCGAGAGCTTCCAGAAACGCATCGTTTTTGGATTGGTCGCCCGTCAACTCAATCGTGTAACTTTTTTCGGTCACATCAATAATCCGCCCGCGAAATATATCAGCCATGCGCTTCATTTCTTCACGCTCCTTGCCGACAGCGCGCACCTTGACCATCATGAGTTCACGCTCGGTGTAAGAGCCTTCAGTCAAGTCAACGACCTTGACCACTTCAATCAGACGGTTCAGGTGTTTGGTGATCTGCTCGATGACATCATCCGAGCCCGAGGTCTGGATGGTCATGCGCGACAGCGTGGGATCTTCCGTTGGCGCGACGGTCAGGCTTTCAATGTTGTAGCCGCGGGCCGAAAAAAGGCCGACGACACGGGAAAGAGCACCCGGCTCGTTTTCCAGTAAAACTGCAATGATGTGTTTCATAAGAAGATTCCTCTTTTCGCTGCCCTCCCCTTCGCACGGTAATGCGCAGGCTCGGCAGGCAATAGATTCGTCAGTTGACGGGGTGAATAATTAAAAAGGCCGACGCTATCAGAGGTCTTCAGACCCCAGCAGCATTTCAGTGATGCCCTTGCCGGCCTTCACCATCGGAAACACGTTTTCGGTTGGATCGGTGCGAAAATCCATGAACACCGTGCGGTCCTTGAGTCTGCGGGCTTCGCGCAGTGCCGGCTCCACATCCTCCGGTTTTTCAATCAGCATGCCGACGTGGCCGTAAGCCTCGGCAAGCTTCACGAAATTGGGCAGGGCATCCATATAGCTGCTGCTGTAACGGCCCGAATACTCGATTTCCTGCCACTGGCGCACCATGCCGAGGTAACGATTGTTCAGCGAAACGATCTTGATCGGCGTGTTGTACTGCAAGCAGGTCGAAAGCTCCTGGATACACATTTGCACCGAACCTTCGCCGGTAATGCAAAACACTTCAGAATCAGGCTTGGCCAGCTTGATGCCCATAGCGTAGGGAATGCCAACGCCCATGGTGCCCAGACCACCGGAATTGATCCAGCGACGCGGCTCGTCAAACTTGTAGTATTGTGCAGCCCACATCTGGTGCTGCCCCACGTCAGACGTGATGTAGGTGTCGGCATCCTTGGTCATGTTCCAGAGCGTCTCGACCACGTACTGCGGCTTGATGACATCACCGTCGCCCAGGCTGTACTTCATGCAGTCGCGCTTGCGCCAGCCTTCAATGGTGTCCCACCAACCGCCCAGCGCATTGGCGTCGGGCTTCAGACCGGACTCCTTGATCATCGCGATCAACTCAGTCAGCACGTCCTTCACGTCGCCCACGATGGGAATGTCGACCTTCACGCGCTTGGAAATGCTGGAAGGATCAATGTCGATGTGGATGATCTTGCGCTCGTTCTGGGCAAAATGCTTGGGGTTTCCAATCACGCGGTCGTCAAACCGCGCGCCGACCGCCAGCAATACATCGCAGTTCTGCATCGCGTTGTTGGCTTCCAGCGTCCCGTGCATGCCCAGCATGCCAAGGAATTTTTTATCGCTGGCCGGATAAGCGCCCAAGCCCATCAAGGTGTTGGTGCAGGGATAGCCCAGCATGTCGACCAGTGTGCGCAGTTCCTGGGAAGCGTTGCTGAGGAGCACGCCGCCGCCGGTGTAGATGTAGGGCCGCTTGGCCGTCATCAGCAGATGCAGGGCCTTGCGGATTTGCCCGGCATGACCCTTGCGAACCGGGTTGTAAGAGCGCATTTCAACGCTTTTGGGATAACCGGTATACAGGGTCTTGTTAAACGAGACGTCTTTTGGCACGTCAACCACCACGGGGCCAGGCCGGCCGGTCCGGGCGATGTGGAAAGCCTTCTTCATCGTCTCTGCCATGTCCCGCACATCCTTGACCAGGAAGTTGTGCTTGACAATGGGGCGTGTGATGCCCACGGTGTCGCATTCCTGGAAGGCATCGAGGCCAATGGCGGCCGTCGGCACCTGGCCGCTGATGATGACCATGGGAATGCTGTCCATGTAGGCCGTGGCGATTCCCGTCACAGCATTGGTCAACCCGGGGCCGGAGGTGACCAGCGCCACGCCGACATCGCCCGTGGCGCGCGCATAGCCATCAGCGGCATGCACGGCCGCCTGTTCATGACGCACCAGCACATGCTGGATGGTGTCCTGCTTGTAAAAAGCGTCGTAAATATGAAGTACCGCACCGCCTGGATAACCCCAGATGTGCTTGACACCCTCAGCCTGAAGCGCCTTGACGAGGATTTCTGCACCCCGAAGTTCTTGAGGATGGGCTTGACCCGCTGTTTGGGCTGCTGCTGCGGAAGCAAGTTCCACTTTTGAAATTTCCATGATGAACCTTTGTGAATTTCTCTAACGAAATACCTTGGGTGCCTCTTGGCCCACTCTCGTGAAGCAGCGTCGAGACTTGAGGCCAAAACCATAAGCGAAGACATAATTCGCCGAGTCATGACCCGTTTGCCGTTTGAATTGCAAGGCGCATTATGGCATTTTTGCGTTGGGTCATAGCGGCGTTCGTGCAGAATGCACCGTGCACCACTGCGCATGGTGCGATAATTTTGAGGCTTGCCGTTACCGCGCCAGCCGGATTTGCGACCCGACACGCTCGACATACGTAAAAACAATAACGACCGCGCAGGACAACCCGGAACCCCATACCGTTGGCAACTGAACAAGAACTTTCCGACTTCCTCAAAAGCGTTGAAAAACGGGCTTTCAAGCGCAGCGTTTATCACGTGCGTGATGGCGAAGCGGCTCTGGACATCGTGCAGGACAGCATGATGAAACTCGCGCAGCACTACGGGGACAAGCCTGCGGCAGAGTTGCCCATGCTGTTTCAGCGGATCTTGTCGAACACCACGCTGGATTGGTTTCGCCGCCGCAAGACCCGAAACGCCCTGTTCTCAAACATGAGCGACTTCGAGTCACCGGGAGAAGACGGTGATTTTGACCTCCTGGAAACTTTAGAGGTACTGACAAACTCAGAGGGAACAGAGAGCGCGCAGGACGCCACAGAACGGGCACAGATATTGCACGAGATCGAACTTCAGATAAAGGAATTGCCCGGGCGTCAACGGGAAGCTTTTCTAATGCGTTACTGGGAGGAAATGGATGTGGCGGAAACTGCAATTGCCATGGGCTGCTCTGAAGGCAGCGTCAAGACACACTGCTCCCGCGCAGTCAAGGCCCTCAGCAAAGCACTGAGGGCAGGAGGTATAAAACTATGACTAACTCACTCATCAAAAGAACCGATACCCTGCAAGACCGTTTCGGCCTGAAAACTGCCGCCTATTTGTCTTCAGGCACGACCAGCCTTCCCCATGACATTTCTGAACGCCTGCGCGCGGCGCGCGTTCAGGCCGTGTCCATGCGAAAAATTGCAAAGACGGAAACCGCAAGCAGCATGCTCAACACGGGCGGCAGCGCCGCCCTGATGTGGGGATCTGGTGACGGCCTGAGCTGGTGGGCCCGCATTGGATCGGTGCTGCCGCTCATTGCATTGGTCGCCGGCTTGCTGATCATCAACTCGATTCAGAACGATAACCGGGCACAGGAAGTGGCCGAGGTGGATGTGGCGCTGCTCACCGATGAGTTGCCGCCGGCAGCATTTGCAGATCCCGGTTTTGTCCAGTTTCTAAAGGCCACCCGCTAGTCCTGATGACACCAAGCCCCGATGCTCCAATGACAGCGCACGCTGAATTGATACCGGTACAGCGGTATCCTGCCCTTCCATACCGCTTTTTGCAAATACGTTCATACGTTCCGGCTTCAGGGCTACGGCTGCTGCCGCTTGGACTGGTGCTTGCAAGCTTGCTGGGCATGCCGTTGCCGAGCTTTTCGCAGGCCAGCAGCCCCGCCATGGCCGGCAGTTCTCCAGCCATCAGTAAGCCCTTACCGACAGCCCCCATCAAACCAGTATCTCCTGGCCCCGCCTGGTCCGCACTGACGCCTGTGCAACAGCAGACACTCAAGCCCCTGGCTGAGAGCTGGAACACCATCAGTGCGGCCCAAAAGCGCAAGTGGCTGGAAATTTCCAAAAACTATCCTTCACTGCCGCCCGAAGGACAAGCCGTCATGCGTAGCCGCATGAGCGAATGGGTAGCCCTCAGTCCCCAGCAACGCGCCCAGGCACGTCTTAACTTCGCAAAAACGAAAGAACTGTCCAGGGAACTGACAGCCGAAGAAAAAAAAGAAAAATGGGAGACCTACCAAGCACTGAGCGCTGAGGAAAAGCAGAAACTGGCCGCCAAGGCCAACCCCAAAACACCGGGTGCCGCCACAGCCGTCAAACCGGTGGCGCGTCAGAAGCTGGCGGTTCCCCCTCCGCCTGCTGGGCCGGCATCGCGCCCCGCCCCTAAAATCTCGCTTCCTGCTGCGACACTGGCCCCGCCAGCACCTCCGCGCGCCAGCGAAAACAGCGCTGATCCCAAGCGCTGAGCAACGGCGTAGCGTAGAACAGCCGGTTTTTCTTCAATCAAGCCCGATCGCCTTTTGGCAGCGCCTTCTCTTAGCTACAAAATTAATAGTGAATAGCAATCAAATCCCATCACTGACCCGGCGCATGGCCTGCTGGATGTACGAAGGCATGCTGATGTTCGGCGTCGTCTTTATTGCCGGCTATCTGTTTGGCACCTTGAGCCAGACCCGCAATGCGCTGGACAATCGCCATGCCTTGCAAGCTTTCGTTTTTGTCATTTTTGGCATTTATTTTGTCTGGTTTTGGGCCAAAGGCCAGACGCTGGCCATGAAAACATGGGACATCCGTGTGCTGGACGTTCAGGGTGCCCCCATTACCCAACAACGGGCGTTGCTGCGCTATGTCCTGAGCTGGCTGTGGTTTTTGCCCCCGTTGGCCATCAGCTGGCTGCTGGCATTGACCGGCATGGAAGGCGCCCTACTGACGCTGGGCTGGGTCTTGTTGTGGGCCAATTTGGCGCGCCTTCATCCCCGGCAACAGTTCTGGCACGATGCCTGGGCCGGCACGGAACTGGTGTCCTGGGTCACGCCCGAAAAAGCCAGGAAAAAGACAGCGAAAGCAAACTGCGCCGTAGCGCCCCCGCAGCCCTGACGCCCAACTACGGCCAAGCTGCGAGACAATCCCCCGCATGTCCCAAAAAGTTCCGTTATCAGCCTCCGAAAAACCGTCTGCCATGCCGCCCTTGCAGGCCGAAGCGGCGGTGAATCCCCAAAAAAACCGCAAAGGCATGAGCCGGGTCTTTCACGCTGCGGGCTACTCCCTCGCCGGATTGCGGGCTGGCTGGCACGAAACGGCGTTCCGCCAGGAAGCCATTGCTTCAGTGATACTGGTTCCAGCCGCCTTCTGGCTAGGCCGCACTTGGATTGAAACCGTGTTGCTGGCCGGTACCGTCATTCTGATCATGATTGTCGAGCTGCTCAACACCGGCATCGAAACCGCCATAGACCGCATTGGTCCCGAATGGCATAAGCTGTCCAAGCGGGCCAAAGACATGGGCAGCGCAGCCGTACTGCTCAGTTTGCTACTCTGCGCAGGCACCTGGGCCATGGCGCTTTACCAAAGGTTTGCCGCATGAATACCGAAACGATCCCACGCAAGCCGGCATTTTCGGTCTGCGTGTACTGCGGCTCGCGCCCAGGCAACACACCCGAATTTGTCACCATGGCATGCCAGGTTGGCACCTGGATAGGCCAGCATGGGGGCCAACTGGTCTATGGCGGCGGCCACAATGGGCTGATGGGTATCATCGCGGACGCGACGCTGGCGGCCGGCGGCCGGGTGATCGGCGTGATCCCGAAGGCGCTGGTGGAAAAGGAATGGGCCCACACCGGCTGCACCGAATTGCACATTGTTGAAAACATGCATGATCGCAAGCGCATCATGGCCGAGCACGCCGACGCATTTCTGGCGCTTCCCGGCGGCATTGGCACCCTCGAAGAATTTTTTGAAGTCTGGACCTGGCGCCAGCTCGGCTACCACGACAAGCCCGTGGGCTTGCTGAACATGAACGGCTTTTTCGACAGCCTGCTGGTGTTCCTGAACTCAGCCGTGCAGGCCGGTTTCATGAACGACTGGCAAATGGAACTGATTCGCACCGGTACTGATGCGGAACCGTTGCTGCAAGCGCTGGTGGAGTCCGCCGGCATGACGGCGCCCACCGTACGGCTTGACCAGATTTAACCGCAGCGCCTGACTAAAAAATGAATGCGGTTTCAGACCGCCGATTCGTCCTCTTCCCCGGTGCGGATGCGCACCACGCGCTCCACGCTGGTGATGAAAATCTTGCCGTCACCGATTTTTCCGGTGCGTGCAGCCCGCACGATGGCATCGACGCAGCGATCCACGTCGTCCGTTTTAACCACCACCTCGACCTTGACCTTGGGCAGAAAATCGACCACATACTCGGCCCCGCGGTACAACTCGGTGTGCCCCTTCTGGCGACCAAAACCCTTGACTTCGGTCACGGTCAGGCCGGTGACGCCGCACTCGGCAAGCGCCTCGCGGACTTCTTCTAGTTTGAAAGGCTTGAGGACGGCGGTAATTTGTTTCACTGGAAAAGTCTCCGGGAGTTCTGGGGGGTTGAATACTGCGGGGCCTGGAAGGCTTAAGCACGGAATTTATTGGTTATAGGATAGCGCCAATCCTTGCCAAAGCTGCGGTGCGTCACGCGGATGCCCACGGGCGCCTGGCGGCGCTTGTATTCATTGAGCCGGATCAGCCGCGCTACACGCTCTACCACAGCACGCTCAAAGCCGGCGGCCACAATGCTTTCCACGCTCTGGTCGTTCTCCATGTAGCGCTGCAAAATCGCGTCCAGCACATCGTAAGGCGGCAGGCTGTCCTGATCGGTTTGCTCGGCGCGCAATTCGGCGCTGGGCGGACGGGTGATGATACGCTCGGGAATCGGGCAGATCCCCGTGCCATAAGGGTCATTATCGTTGCGCCAGCGCGCCAGCCTGAATACGGTGGTTTTCAGCAAGTCCTTGATGACGGCAAACCCGCCTGCCATGTCGCCGTACAGCGTGCAGTAGCCGGTGGCCAATTCGCTCTTGTTACCGGTGGTCAGCACAATGGGACCGAACTTGTTGGACAGGGCCATCAAAAATACGCCGCGAATCCGCGCCTGGATGTTTTCCTCGGTCGTGTCCTCGGCCCGCCCCTTGAACTCGCCCGCCAGCGACGCCTTGAAGGCCTCAAATTCCGGAACGATAGATAACTCGTCGTAACGCACCTTCATGCGCTCGGCCATCTCACGCGCGTCAATCCAGGAGATGTCGGCGGTATAGGGCGACGGCATCATCACCGTGCGCACCTTGTCCGCGCCCAGTGCATCCACCGCAATCGCCAGCACCAGGGCCGAATCAATACCGCCAGACAAGCCCAGAATGGCGCCGGGAAAGCCGTTTTTACCCAGGTAGTCGCGCACGCCCAGCACTAGCGCGTCCCAAAGGTCGGCGTCATTGCCCTGCTCAGGGACTGCAGCCGCTATCAAGTCAATAGCTGCTTGCGTCCGCAGGACCTGGACTGAAAACAGATTTTCCTTAAAACTGGGCGCTCGGCCAGCCAGCCTGCCATCGGCCTGAAGCGCAAACGAGCGACCTTCAAACACGATTTCGTCCTGCCCGCCCACCAGGTGCGCATACACCATGGGCAGGCCGGTGGCCAGCACCCGCGCCTGCATCATGAGTTCGCGCTCATTGCCCTTGCCCACGTGAAAAGGAGACGCATTGATCACCACCAGCAACTCGGCACCGGCGTTTTTTGCCAGTTGCGCAGGTTCTTCAAACCAGGCGTCTTCGCAGATCAGCAGGCCAATGTGGATAGCGTCCTCGCCTTCCCCGGCCTGGAACACGCAGGCGCCCTGCCCCGGCGTGAAATAGCGGCGCTCGTCAAATACCTGGTAATTGGGCAGTTCGCGCTTGGCGTAGGAGGCCACCACGCGGCCTTCGCGCAGCACCACCGCCGCGTTGTGGCGCTGCTGCACCTCCACACTTTTGGTGCGCAGCCCCTTGCCACTGTCGCCCTGCGTGGGCGTGCCCACCACCACGCTCAGGCCTTTTAACCCGGCCAACTCACGGGCCACCAGATTCACGGCATCATCACAGGCGTGCATGAATGACGCGCGCAAGAACAGGTCTTCTGCCGCGTAGCCGCAAATGGCCAGTTCTGGCGTCAACACCAGGCGGGCACCATCCTGGTAGGCCGCGCGGGCCGCGTCGATAATTTTTTGTGCATTGCCCGGCATGTCGCCAACGCAATAATTCAATTGGGCAACGCAGATTTTGAGTGACATGAAGAGACTGAACCCCGAAAAAATACACGTGAAAAACGACTCAAACGATTATGTCATCCGTGTGATGGATTCGCCGCTGGCGCTGGACGGCGCAGCCTGGAACGGCCTGCTGGCCATGCAAGGCGCGCACCAGGGCATGAACCCCTTCATGCGCCATGAGTACCTGGCCGCCCTGCACAGCAGCGGCAGCGCCACGCCCGAAACCGGCTGGACGCCGCGCTTCATCACGCTCTGGCAGGGCGACACGCTGGCGGGCGCCTGCGCGCTGTATCTCAAGGACCATTCCTACGGCGAATACGTGTTTGACCACGCCTGGGCCAACGCCTACCAGCAGCACGGCCTGGCCTACTACCCCAAAGCCGTGGTGGCAGTGCCCTTCACCCCGGTGCCGGGCGCCCGCCTGCTGGCGCGCAACGCCGCCGAGCGCACGCACCTGATCAAGGCAGTGGTGGCATGGTGCGCGCAACAAGGCTTGTCGTCGCTGCACGTGCTGTTCACGACGGACGAGGACGTCGCCGCCTGCGAAGAGGCCGGCCTGATGCTGCGTCACACGGTGCAGTTTCACTGGACAAATATCGCCCCCACGCTTGCCGCTTCGCGTGCGGCGCTGCCCCCCGAGGGGGCTGCTCCACCTTGGGGCGGCCCGGCGGTAGAGCCGTCCTCCTCGACAAGCACTGGCGCCCACACTTTGCCCCCCGCTTTCCGCGACTTTGACGACTTTTTGATGTCGCTGAGCCAGGAAAAGCGCAAGAAAATTCGCCAGGAGCGACGCAAGGTGCAGGATGCGGGCATCACGTTTCGCTGCGCGCAAGGCACAAATATCTGCAACGCCGACTGGGATTTTTTCTACCAGTGCTATGCACGCACCTATTACGAACACCGCAATGCCCCTTATTTGAGCCGCGACTTCTTTCAGCGCATGCAAAGCACCATGCCCGAGAACTGGCTGCTGTTCGTGGCCGAACGAGACGGCGTGCCGATTGCCAGCAGTTTGATCGCTATCAGCCAAGGCTCCACCTCGTCTGACGGCCAATTTGACTCAAAAAACGAGGTTCGCATCGCATATGGCCGCTACTGGGGCGCGCTGGAGCGTGTCGACTGCCTGCACTTTGAGGCCTGCTACTACCAGCCGCTGGCGTGGTGCATCGAACACAGCATCCAGCGCTTTGAAGGCGGCGCCCAGGGCGAGCACAAAATGGCGCGTGCGCTGCTGCCCGTCAAAACCACAAGCGCCCACTGGCTGGCGCACCCGGCGTTTGCCGATGCGGTCGAGCGCTATCTGGCCCAGGAGGGCGAAGGCATTGCCGGTTACATGGACAATCTGGAAAAGCGCAGCCCGTTCAAGGCCAGCCTGGCGCGCCCTGCTTCTCTCACCCCATCCCCACACAACACACCCACCACCTCATGAACGAATCCCTACAACTTTATGCCGTCAACATGGTTGGCGCCACCGGACTTAGCACCGACGAGCGCAGCGCCGCAGAACTGCGGTTTAGCATGGCCCTGGAGTTTGGTGTGGGTGGCGCCGAGTGTGTGCTGCCCACGCTGCAAGCCTGCATGCTAGCGCGATCACTGATCGAAGGCCTGCCGACCGAGGAGCGCACAGACGCCGAGTGTGGCGCCGAGCTTGAGGTGATCGCGCTGTGGGAAAACGCCGAAGACCGGGCCATCATGACCGCCCTGAAGCCGCTCAACACGAGCGGCGACATGGACGAGGTGCGCTTTGTAATCTCTGTTTAGCGTACGCCAACGGGCTGTGTGGCCCGCAGAGACACGCTGCACCGGTTTCAGTTCAGCGGGAAGCGTTCATTTCGCCTCATCCACCATCTGGATGGTTTTTTCTTCCACCTCTTTGGCCACTTCAAGCAAGGCCGGGTCCTGGGACAGTGAGGAGAGCATTTTCACGGGCGTGATCAGGCCCAGCTTCGTCTTGCCCTTCTCCGTGAACACGGAAATCCGGCAAGGCAGCGCCATGTTCAGGCGCATGTCGGTGGACAGCACTTTAGCCGCCTGGGCCGGGTTGCAGACTTCAAAAACCCGGCACTGCTCCTCAAAGGCAATGCCTTTGCTGCGAAGAGTGGCGCCCAGATCGTGAATATGCAGGACGCCGAACTCATGGCGTTTCACCGCCGCGTCAAGATCGGTCGAGGCCTGCTCGAAGGATTTGGTGGTTTCAACAATGTAGTACATGAGTTACCTTTGTGAGTGGGTGATTGGGGTTGAGGCCTTACAAAAACCGTCTTGCTGCCAGATGATCGGATCCCGCCAAAGCGGCGAGGAAGGTCAGCAATCGCAAGGCGTCCAGGCGTGAGCACTCGGGGTCTCAGTCATCCACGGGGGTAGGGGCCGGCACGCTCTTGGGGTTGTTCAGCTGGGCGAAGGTGCTGTCCAGCACGCGTTCGAGTTTGTCGACGGCCCCGGTGATGGCCTGGTCGAGCGTCGCGGCCAGATGCGTCACGGCAAGGGGGTTGCGGCCCGCAGGTCGGGCCTCCAGGACGCACTTCTTGTCGTCGCCGTGGGTCTTGTGACCGCTTTCGTCGCTCAAGTGCGCTTCCACACGGGTAATTTGCCCGGCGAAACGGTGCAGCTTTGCATCTACAGCCGTCTTGACGTATTGGGTCAGGCGCTCGCCACCCTCGATATTTTTGTCTGCGTTGACTTGGATTTGCATATTGCGATCTCCTGGTGTGTAAACAAGGATGCGTGTTCGCCGCCCAAGGCGTGCCGACTACGCTTGAATGTTCATCCTAACCCAAAGCCATCGCCATCCTCAATACCCACACCCGGCATCAGCGCATCAGGAGCAAAAAGACAGCGGCACCACACGCCAGGCCAAGCCCCGCCAGCGCGCCGGCCAGCCACAGCATGCGAACACGCAAGGTGTCCACGCGAATAATCAGCTGCGTGTTCTGATCTGCAAGCGCCTTGATCACCTCGGAAGACGCCACGAGCTGGGATTGCAGGTCAGCCGCATCGGCCTCCAGATCGCGCACGCGCAACGCCAGCGCAGAAACGGACTGGACGCCGGGGGCGAAAGTGCCGGGGGCATCAGCCACCGGATGGGCGCCTGACGGCGGTTTTTTCCCGACCGAATTCCACAACTTCTTGGCGCCCACTGCGACCTTGGGCGCATTGCGGACCACGTCGCTCCAGGGAACGCTCTGCAAAACAGTCAGCCAGCCTATAGCCATTGAACGGCCCTTTCAAAAAATAACGTCACCGTACCATGGCGCGGGTCTGGCCTTGCGTTGCTGGGGGCATCCGTCGGCCGCATCGGAAGGCCATGAAAAAAGCGCCTGCGGACCGGGCCGGAGGCGCTTTTTGACATTTTTGCGCTACTTTTTATAGCAGCGCATCAACGATATGACGCAAAGGCTCAGGCCTTGCTGGCGGCGGCGTAGTTGGCGATGCCGTCGGTGATTTCCTTCTTGGCCGATTCCGGACCTTCCCAGCCTGATATCTTGACCCACTTGCCCTCTTCGAGGTCTTTGTAGTGTTCAAAGAAATGGGCGATGGTTTTCAGGCGCAGCGGGTTCATGTCTTCCGGTTTTTGCCAGTGGGTGTAGAGCGAGCATTTCTTGTCGACGGGCACGGCCAGCACCTTGCCGTCTTCGCCGGCTTCGTCGGTCATCTTCAGGATGCCGATAACCCGGCAGGTCACGACCACGCCAGGAATCAGCGGCACCGGGGTGATCACCAGCACATCGACCGGGTCGCCGTCGCCGCTCAGGGTCTGGGGCACATAGCCGTAGTTGCACGGATAGTGCATGGAGGTACTCATGAAGCGGTCCACGAAAATCGCGCCGGACTCCTTGTCCACCTCGTACTTCACCGGGTCGGCATTCATCGGGATTTCGATGATCACGTTGAAGGATTCCGGCGCGTTTTTGCCGGGGGTAACTTTAGATAGGGACATGGTCGCTTTGGAGTTGTTGAAAAGGCGTTGATCGGACGAGAAAGCCTGGGGTCGCCGCTGGCGGACTGCACGGGCTTGCCAAGGCTGCTTGCTCGGTATTTACCCGCATTTTACTGATTCAGACCTTACGGAGCCCCCGCCCGTGAGGTTTTGGCGTTAAATTTCGCGGGTTGGCCAATCGTCTCTGCGTGAGTAACGAGGAAGCAACGCAGCGGAGGTGCCGCTAGCGTGGCGCCCTCCTCCAAGCTAAAAATAACGTAGAGGAACTTTATGACAGCCAACTCAGCACCCATGTGGGCGCTCATTCTTGCGCTTGCGTGCGGACTCATCGCGGTGCTGTACGGCATCTGGGCCCGCAGCTGGATTCTTGCCCAGGACGCCGGCAACGCGCGCATGCAGGAAATTGCGGAGGCCATCCAGACGGGCGCTGCCGCCTATCTGGCCAGGCAGTACAAAACCATCACCGTCGTGGGCGTCATCCTGGCCGTGCTGATTGGCGTCTTTCTGGACGGCAAAACAGCGTTTGGCTTTGTGGTGGGTGCGCTGTTGTCGGGTGCCTGCGGCTTCATCGGCATGAATGTGTCGGTGCGCGCCAACGTGCGCACCGCGCAAGCCGCCACGCGCGGCATTGGCCCCGCACTCGACGTCGCCTTTCGCGGCGGCGCCATCACCGGCATGCTGGTGGTGGGCCTGGGGCTGCTGGGCGTCAGCGGGTTTTACTGGTTTCTGGTGGGTAACGGCAACTACACGCCGACCACCAAGCTGGCCGACCTGCTCAACCCGCTGATCGGCTTTGCGTTTGGCTCGTCGCTGATTTCCATCTTTGCGCGGCTGGGCGGCGGCATTTTCACCAAGGGCGCCGACGTCGGCGCTGACCTCGTGGGCAAGGTCGAAGCCGGCATCCCCGAGGACGACCCGCGCAACCCGGCCGTGATTGCCGACAACGTGGGTGACAACGTCGGCGACTGCGCCGGCATGGCGGCCGACCTGTTTGAAACCTATGCGGTCACGCTGATTGCCACCATGGTGCTGGGCGCGCTGCTGGTCAGCGCCGCGCCCGTCAATGCCGTGCTCTACCCGATGGCGCTGGGCGCCGTGTCCATCATCGCGTCCATCATTGGCTGCTTTTTCGTCAAGGCCTCGCCGGGCATGACCAACGTGATGCCGGCCCTCTACAAAGGCCTGGCCGTGGCGGGCATTCTGTCGCTGATCGCGTTTTACTTCGTCACGATGTGGCTGATGCCGGACAACGCCATTACGGCCAGCGGCAGCCAGATGAAGCTGTTCGGCGCCTGCGCCGTGGGCCTGGTGCTGACGGCCGCGCTGGTCTGGGTGACCGAGTACTACACCGGCACGCAGTACGCGCCGGTCAAGCACATCGCGCAGGCGTCCACCACCGGCCACGGCACCAACATCATCGCCGGCCTGGGCGTGTCGATGCGCTCGACGGCCTGGCCCGTGGTGTTTGTCTGCATCGCCATCCTGGTCTCGTTCAATCTGGCCGGTCTTTACGGCATTGCGATTGCTGCCACTTCCATGCTCAGCATGGCCGGCATCGTGGTGGCGCTGGACGCCTACGGCCCCATCACCGACAACGCCGGCGGCATTGCCGAAATGGCCGACATGCCGCCCGAAGTGCGCGCCGTGACCGACCCGCTCGACGCCGTGGGCAACACCACCAAGGCCGTGACCAAAGGTTACGCGATTGGCTCGGCCGGCCTGGCCGCGCTGGTGCTGTTTGCCGACTACACCCACAAGCTGGAAAGCTATGGCCGGGCCATCAGCTTTGACCTGAGCGACCCGATGGTGATCGTCGGCCTGTTCATAGGCGGGCTGATTCCCTACCTGTTCGGCGCCATGGCCATGGAGGCCGTGGGCCGCGCCGCCGGTGCCGTGGTGGTGGAAGTGCGCCGCCAGTTCAAGGAGATCAAGGGCATCATGGAAGGCACGGCCAAGCCCGAATACGGCCGCGCGGTCGACATGCTGACCACGGCGGCGATCAAGGAAATGATCATCCCGTCGCTGCTGCCGGTGGTGGTGCCGATTCTGGTCGGCCTGCTGCTCGGCCCCAAGGCGCTGGGCGGCCTGCTGATGGGCACCATCGTGACCGGCATCTTCCTGGCGATTTCGATGTGTACCGGCGGCGGCGCCTGGGACAACGCCAAAAAGTACATTGAAGACGGCCACCACGGCGGCAAAGGCTCGGACGCACACAAAGCCGCCGTGACCGGCGACACCGTCGGCGACCCCTACAAGGACACGGCCGGCCCGGCCATCAACCCCCTGATCAAGATCATCAACATCGTGGCGCTGCTGATCGTGCCGCTGATGATGAAGTTTCATGCTGGCGAGGCCGCAGCCGCGCCGTCCGCCCCCACAGCGGCGCCCGCCGCCATTAGCGCGCCCGCCAGCCCGGTGGTGCCCGCCATGCCCGCACCAGCCCCGACGCAGGCGCCCGATGCTGCGGGCGTCACGACGCCGGTGCCAGCTACTTCCCGGTAACACCCCAAAAGCTGACCGCCCATACCCCGCTTCGGCGGGGTTTTCTTGTTCTGAATGGCCACGCAACGGGGTACGGCGCTGCTTATTCGGCCGCCTCGATGCAAAACAGCCGCCCGGACAAGGGCGCATTGCCCAGCGCCTCCAGGGATACGGAGCAGCGCAGCAGCATGGCGGCCCATGGCCGTCGCCCACCCAGCCCATGACGACTTCGGTCGGCGACGCAGCGCTGGCACAAGCGCTGATTGCAGATCTGAAGCCTTACCTTGAGTGGTCGGCCAAGGACTACACCACCTGACGCTGACATGCCCCGGGCTGGCTGGCAGCCCGTCGCCTCAAGGCCTATCGCTCAGACGTCACGATCCATTGCGGATAACGGCGTTTAATGTCATCGACAAGAGCGAGCGTGCCCGCCAAATGCTGACGCAGGGCCTTTTCAGCAGCCTGCGCGTCCTTGCGCGTAATGGCTTCAACGATGGCCTGATGGTCCCGCACAATCGCCTGGGGTTTGCCTTCGTCGGGCAAATTCAGGCGGCGCAACCGGTCGACGTGCCCGCTTTGCTTACGCACCAGGGCCCAGAGCGGCCCCACCCTGGCGGCCTCGTACATTTCCTGATGAAAGGCCTGGTCGGCCATGGCCAGCTTCGACACGTCCAGCGGTTTGAGCGCCGCTTCCTGCACCGCCAGACTCGCGTCCAAACGCGCCACCAGCGCGCGGTGCTCCGCTTCAGGTAATTCGCACAGCGTCGTCAGGATTTCCAGCTCAATCGCCCGGCGCAAAAAATGCGCCTGCAAGGCCGCCGACAAATCGATACGGCTCACCACCGTGGCATGTTGCGGAAAGATGTCCACCAGCTGCTCTTCGCCCAGGCGCATCAAGGCATCGCGGATCGGGGTCTGGCTGATGCCGAAATGCTCCGCCAACTCGGCGCGCTGCAACACCGTTCCGGGTTCCAGCTGGACCGAAACGATCAGTTCACGCAAAGCTTCAAAAACCTGGGGGGCCGATTGACGGGTGCGGTCCAGCTTGAGCGGGGCAATATTCGCTAGAGCATTCATGCGGTCTTTATAGGTAGAGGGGTCGCGCCTAGGGTAAATCATAGCATTGACACACTAATATATTAGTGCTTAAATTTCTTCCAGCATTTGAACCAGAACCGGATGACAAGCTCATGACGAAGAAAACCTACAACGAACTGCGCAGCGCGCGCTGGTTCGCCCCCGACGACGTGCGCTCCTTCGGCCACCGCTCGCGCGTGATGCAGCTGGGCTACGGCCCGCAGGACTGGGAAGGCAAGCCGGTCATCGCCATCCTCAACACCTGGAGCGACATCGGCACCTGCCACGGCCACTTCAAGCAGCGCGTCGAAGACGTCAAGCGCGGCGTGCTGCAGGCCGGCGGCTTTCCGCTGGAGCTGCCCGCCCTGTCGCTGTCCGAATCGCTGGTCAAGCCCACCACCATGCTCTACCGCAACATGCTGGCGATGGATGTCGAGGAACTGCTGCGCAGCCACCCGATCGACGGCGCAGTGCTGATGGGCGGCTGCGACAAGACGACGCCCGGCCTGGTGCTCGGCGCCCTGAGCGCCGGCGTGCCCTTCATCTACATGCCCGCCGGCCCGATGCTGCGCGGCAACGTCAAAGGCAAGGTGCTGGGTTCGGGCTCCGACACCTGGAAATACTGGGACGAACGCCGTGCCGGCAAGATCAACCAGGCCCAGTGGCTCGAAGTCGAAGGCGGCATTGCGCGCAGCCACGGCCACTGCATGACCATGGGCACGGCCAGCACCATGACCGGCATTGCCGAAGCGATTGGCCTGACGCTTCCGGGCGCCTCGTCGATTCCCGCCGTTGATTCGAACCACATCCGCATGGCCACCGAATGCGGCCGCCGCGCCGTCAGCATGGTCTGGGAAGACCTCACGCCCGCCAAGATGCTGTCGCGCGCCTCGTTCGAGAACGCCATCACCGTGGCCATGGCCATGGGCTGCTCGACCAACGCCATCATCCACCTGGTCGCGATGTCACGCCGCGCCGGCGAGCACTGCGCCGTCGGCCTGGACGACTTCGACGCCGCCAGCCGCAAGGTGCCGGTGATCGCCAACATCCGGCCCAGCGGCGACACCTACCTGATGGAAGATTTCTATTACGCCGGCGGCATGCTCGGCATGATGAGCGTGCTCAAGGACCACCTCAAGCTCGAAGCGCTGACCGTGACCGGCAAGCCCCTGGGCGAGAACCTGCTCGGCGCCGAGGTCTACAACCACGACGTGATCCGCCCGCTCGACAACCCGATTTATGCCGAAGGCGCGCTGGCCGTGCTGCGCGGCAACCTCGCGCCCGACGGCTGCGTGATCAAGCCCAGCGCCTGCGCGCCGCAGTTTTTCCAGCACACCGGCCCGGCGCTGGTGTTCGACGACTACCCGTCGATGAAAGCCGCCGTCGATGACGAGAACCTCGACGTGACCGCCGACCACATCCTGATCCTGCGCAACGCCGGCCCCCAGGGCGGCCCCGGCATGCCCGAATGGGGCATGCTGCCGATCCCGCTCAAGCTGGTCAAGCAGGGCGTGAAAGACATGCTGCGCCTCTCGGACGCGCGCATGAGCGGCACCAGCTATGGCGCCTGCATCCTGCATGTCGCGCCCGAGGCCTACATCGGCGGCCCGCTGGCGCTGGTCAGGACCGGCGACCTGATCACCGTCGATGTGCCGGCGCGGCGCATCCACCTTGAAGTCAGCGACGCCGAACTGGCGCTGCGCCGCGCCGCCTGGACGCCGCCGCCCAAGCGCTTCGAGCGCGGCTACGGCTGGATGAGCGCCCGCCACATCCAGCAGGCCGACACCGGCTGCGACTTTGATTTTCTGGAAACCTCGTTCGGCGCGCCCATCGGCGAGCCGGACATTTACTAAGCACGAAAGACACCATGGCACTCAACCCATCCACCCGCGACAAGCTCAAGACCGTCAGCACCGCCACGCTGTGCACCGCCCTGTTCAAGCGCGGCCTGCGCAACCAGTTCATCCAGGATGTGCACCCGGTCAACCCCAGCCTGCCGACCATGGTCGGCGAGGCCTTCACGCTGCGCTATATCCCGGCGCGCGAAGACCTGAACCCGATCAGCGTGTTCCAGGACCCCAGGCACCCGCAGCGTGTCGCCGTCGAGCAATGCCCCGAAGGCGCCGTCATGGTGATCGACAGCCGCAAGGACGCGCGCGCCGCGTCGGCCGGATCCATCCTGATCTCACGCCTGATGGTGCGCGGCGCCGCCGGCATCGTCACCGACGGCGGTTTTCGCGATTCGCCCGACCTGGCCGCCATACCTTTCCCCACCTACCACCAGCGCCCGTCTGCCCCGACCAACCTGACGCTGCACCAAGCGCTGGACATCAACGTGCCGATTGGCTGCGGCGATGTGGCGGTGTTTCCGGGCGACGTGATCGTCGGCGACCAGGAAGGCGTGTTCGTGATTCCGGCGCATATGGCCGACGAGATTGCCGATGAGGCGGTGGAGATGACGGCGTTCGAGGACTTCGTGACCGAGGAAGTCCTCAAGGGCCGGCCCATCATCGGCCTCTACCCGCCGACCCAGCAGCAGGCCAGGGACGACTTCGCCGCCTGGCGCCAAGCCAAAGGACGCTGAAGCGCCCTGAACCCCCCGAGTTCCACCCCGCTCAACCACGCTTCAACCGCGTATTAACAGGAGATAAATTCATGTCAAATAGACGCCTAGCCCTCGCTACCATTACGTGTGCAGCTATTGGTTTCATAGCCTCCAGCGGTTCAGCCCTGGCCCAGTCAGACTACCCGAGCAAGCCAGTCAAGATCATCGTGCCCTTCCCGGCCGGCGGCACCAGCGACGTCATGGGCCGCCTGTTGGCCGAGGAACTGGGCAAGCTCCTGAAGCAGCCCTTCATCGTCGAAAACATCGGCGGCGCCGGCGGCGTGATCGGCACCGAGCGGGGCGCCAAAGCCGCGCCCGACGGCTACACCTTGATTCAGACCGGCGTCGGCCAAAGCGCCGTGGCCCACGGCCTGGAGCCCTTGCCCAAGTACAACTCCAACACCGACTTCATCCACATCTCGCAGGTCCACTCCGGCCCCAACGTACTGGTAGTTCACCCGAGCACGCCGTTCAAGACGCTAAAGGACCTGGTCGACTATGCCAAGGCCAACCCGGGCAAGCTCGATTATGGCTACACCCCGGCGGCGTCTGGCCACATGGCGATGGAGCAGTTCAAGCAGACCGCGGGCATCTTCATGCTGGGCATTCCCTACCGCGGCGGCGGCCCGATGATGACCGACATTTTGGGCGGCACGATCAAGCTGATGTTCATCAACCAGGACGTGGCGCTGCAGCATGTCAAGGCGGGCAAGCTGCGTCCGCTGGCGGTCTCCAGCGCCCAGCGCAATCCGCTCTATCCCGACGTTCCGACCGTAGCCGAGTCCGGCTACAAGGGCTTTGAAGCGCTGTCCTGGTCCGGCATGTCGGCGCCCAGGGGCACGCCCCAGCCCATCATCGACAAACTCGAGGCCGCCATGGTCCAGGTCATGACCTCGCCCGCGGTGACGCAGCGCCTGGAGTCGCAGGGCTTTGTGGTGCCGCAGCAAGGCGCCAAGCCCTATGCCGCCTTTATCAAGAGCGAAGAAGCGCGCTGGACCAGGGTCATCAAGACGGCCGGCATCAAGTCGCAATAAAGCGCAGGGTGGCTAGCCGCACCGCTTGTTCACGTCCCACGCACCGCCGGGCTTGACCGGGTCGGTGCCCCGGTTGTCAATGACCATCCGTTCCACGCCCAGTTGGGCAGACAGGCGCAGCCGCTCGGCCGGCGGGTTGATGAGTGGTTCTCCGATGTACATCGGTGAGGCTGTATTCCGTGGTTAAAAAAGAGCATGACTACCCTGGCGACTGTGTGGACAGCGCGTTCATCTTGAGTCAGGAGCGCCCGGACATCAAGCAGGAGATCCCCACAGGCCCTGTTCCAATCCCAACATGCGGGACAGCGCCAGACAGCGGGTCTCAATCGGAAGCGTTCCCTGCGGCTTTACCCGGCAGCGCAGCTCAAGGCCCCGCTTTCACGCAAAATCAGGCCTATGCAACTCAATTACATCGCCAACACCTCGGTGCCCTCCTCGTCCGGCAAAACCATCCCCGTCATCGATCCTTCAGACGGCCAGGTCTTTGACGAAATCCAGCGCGGCAACGCGTACGACATCGATGTAGCGGTCGGCAGCGCCCGCGGCTGCCTGGACCGGGTCTGGAGCCGGCTCAGCGCGGCCGAGCGCGGCCGGCTGCTGATGCGCTTGTCAAGCAAGGTGGCCGAGCACGCGGAAGAACTGGCGCTGATAGAGCAGCGCGACTGCGGCAAACCCACCCAGCAAGCCCGAGCCGACGCGCTGGCGCTGGCCCGCTACTTCGAGTTTTACGCGGGCGCCTGTGACAAGCTGCACGGCGAGACCATTCCCTACCTGGACGGCTACAGCGTGATGACCTGGCGCGAGCCGCACGGCGTGACCGGCCACGTCATTCCGTGGAACTACCCGATGCAGATTTTTGGCCGCAGCGTGGGCGGCGCGCTGGCGGCGGGCAATGTCTGCGTGGTCAAGCCCAGCGAAGACGCCTGCCTGTCGCTGATCCGCGTGGCCCAGCTGGCCGCCGAAGCCGGCTTTCCGGCCGGCGCCATCAACATCGTGACCGGCTACGGCCATGAAGTGGGCGACGCGCTGGCGCGCCACCCCGGCATTGACCACATCAGCTTTACCGGCAGCCCGAGCATTGGCACGCTGATCCAGCAGGTTGCGGCCGAGCGCCATTGCCCGGTCACACTTGAGCTGGGCGGCAAAAGCCCGCAGATTGTGTTTGCCGATGCCGACCCGGACACGGTGATCCCCGCCATCGTCAACGCGATTGTGCAAAACGCCGGGCAAACCTGTTCGGCCGGCTCGCGCCTGCTGGTGCAGCAAGCCATTTACGAGCCGCTGCTGGAGCAGCTGGGCCAGGCCTTTGAAGCCCTGCGGGTCGGCCCCGCCGCCATGGACCTGGACGTGGGCCCGCTGATCCGGCAAAGCCAGCAGCAGCGCGTGTGGGACTTTTTAAGCGATGCGCAGGTCGCGGGCATTCCCATGGTGGCGCAGGGCCAGATCGTGGACGAAGCACCCGAAACCGGCTTTTACCAGGCACCCACCCTGCTGCGCGACGTGCCGGTGATGCACCGCCTGGCCCAGGAAGAGGTGTTTGGCCCGGTGCTGTGCGCCATGCCCTTTACCGACGAAGACCACGCGGTGGAACTGGCCAATGCCACCCGCTTCGGGCTGGTGGCCGGCGTCTGGACCGCAGACGGCGCGCGCCAGTTCCGCATGGCCAAGCGCGTGAAAAGCGGCCAGGTATTCATCAACAATTACGGCGCAGGGGGCGGCGTGGAGCTGCCGTTTGGCGGCGTGAAGTCCTCGGGCTACGGGCGTGAAAAGGGGTTTGAAGCGCTGCATGGCTTCACGACACTGAAAACCGTTGCCATCCGGCACGGCTGAGGGCCTGCCCAGAACAAGAACGGCCATCTCGTGCAGCCGCTGGGGGCAAGGCGGCCCACTCCATGCGGCGCACGGCCAATGGAGTAAATTCACCCCAAGGATTTTCACCATGACAGACAAACCACACAAAGTAATCCCGCTGGCAGACATTCGCTACGCCAGCCGCGTGCCGGCCATTCCGGCCCGGTTGCTGGCGCCCTCCGGCCTGCTCAGCGACACGCTGGGCCGGCCGCTGCGCGACCTGCGCATCAGCGTCACCGACCGCTGCAACTTTCGATGCAACTACTGCATGCCGAGCGAGGTGTTTGACAAAAACTATGCTTTTTTGCCGCAAAGCTCGCTGCTGAGCTTTGAGGAAATCACGCGCCTGGCCAGGATTTTTGTCGCGCACGGCGTCGAGAAAATCCGGCTGACCGGGGGCGAACCCCTGCTGCGCAAGCACCTGGAAGTGCTGATCGAGATGCTGGCCAAGCTGCAAACGCCGGGCGGCAAGCCGCTGGACATCACGCTGACCACCAATGCGTCGCTGCTGGCCAAAAAGGCGCAGTCGCTGAAAGACGCCGGGCTGCAGCGCGTGACCGTGAGCCTGGACGGGCTGGACGACGCGGTGTTTCGGCGCATGAACGATGTGGATTTTCCGGTGGCCGATGTGCTCAAGGGCATTGAAGTGGCGCAAAAAGTGGGCCTGGCACCGCTCAAGATCAACATGGTAGTCAAGCGCGGCACCAACGACGCTGAAATTGTGCCTATGGCGCGGCACTTTCGCCATTCGGGCGCGGTGCTGCGCTTTATTGAATACATGGACGTGGGCGCGAGCAACGGCTGGCGCATGGACGAGGTACTGCCGTCCGCGCAGGTCATTGAGCGCCTGAACGCCGAGTTCCCCCTGACCGCGATTGACCCGAACTACACCGGCGAAACCGCCGAGCGCTGGCGCTATGCCGACGGCGCCGGTGAAATTGGCGTGATCAGCAGCGTGACGCAGGCTTTTTGCGGCGACTGCAACCGCGCCCGCCTGTCGACCGAAGGCAAGCTGTTTTTGTGCCTGTTTGCCAGCCAGGGCCATGATTTGCGCGCCCTGCTGCGCGGCAACTACGCCGACGAGCAGATCGCGGCAGCCGTGGGCCCGATCTGGCAGGCGCGCACAGACCGCTATTCGGCGCTGCGCGCTGCCCTGCCCGCAGATACCAGTGCGGCAGACGGCGCCGCCAAGCGCGTTGAGATGAGCTACATCGGAGGATGATTTGAACGATTTGAACGATTTGAACGAAATGAACGACATGAATATGGAAGCGCCGCTGCACACTGAAGCGATCACGGGCGTGATTCTGGCCGGCGGGCGCGGCGCGCGCATGGGCGGTGCCGACAAGGGCATGCAAAACTTCAACGGCGTGCCGCTGGCGCTGCATACCTTGATGCGGCTGTCGCCCCAGGTCGGCGAGGTCATGATCAATGCCAACCGCAACCTGGCCGCCTACGAGTCGTTTGGCGTGCCGGTCTGGCCCGACGCTACCGGCCTGGGCGAATACGCCGGGCCGCTCGCCGGTTTTTTGACCGGGCTGGAGCGCTGCGAAACCCCCTACCTGCTCACGGTGCCGTGCGACACACCGCTGTTTCCGCTGGACCTGGTGGCGCGCATGGCCGACGCCATGGCACGGGAAGATGCCGAGATCGCCGTGGCCGCCGCCCGCGAAGAAGACGGGAAACTCAGGCCGCAGCCGGTGTTTTGCCTGATGCCGACCCGCCTGCTGGAAAGCCTGCTGCGTTTTACGCAGGGTGGCGGCCGCAAGATTGACGCCTGGACGGCACAGCACAAGACCGTGGTGGTGCCGTTCGATGCGCCCGGCGACGACCCACGCGGCTTTTTCAATGCCAACACGCTGGCCGAACTGCACCAGCTAGAAGCCAGCCTGCCGTGAAAACACTAGACCAAATTGCCGCCGAGTTGCAGGGCTACGACCCGCAAGCCCTGTCCGCGCAACAGGTGCTGGATTTCCTGTCCAAACTGGTCACACCGGTCCGGGACGTGCTGGAACTGCCCTTGTTTGAGGCGCTGGGCCGGGTGCTGGCCACCGACGTGATGCCGCCGTTTGACGTGCCGCCGCATGACAACTCGGCCATGGACGGCTACGCCTTTGACGGCGGCCAGTTGCAAACCGATGCGCCGCTGGTGCTGCAGGTCATGGGCACGGCGCTGGCGGGCAAGGCCTGGCAAGGCAAGGGCGGCCCCGTCAAAGCCGGCGAGTGCGTCAAGATCATGACGGGCGCCATCATGCCGCAGGGCCTGGACACCGTGGTGCCGCAGGAGTTCGTCACGCTGAGCCAGGCCGGCGACGTGGCGCACATCACCATTGCGCCGGCCTTGCTGCGCGCGGGCGACAACCGCCGGCTGCGCGGCGAGGACCTGATGCAGGGCAAGCCAGCGCTACAAAAAGGCGAGCTGCTAACACCTGCGCGTATTGGGCTGGCAGCATCTTTGGGTCTTAAAACGCTGACAACCTGGCGGCCGCTGCGGGTCGCCTACTTTTCAACCGGCGACGAAATTTTGTCGCTGGGCGAGGTGCCGCGCGAAGGCGCCGTGTACGACAGCAACCGCTACACCGTGTTTGGCATGCTCAGCCGCCTGGGCTGCCAGATGATAGACATGGGCGTAGTGCGCGACGACCCGGCGCTGCTGGAGGCGGCGTTTACCGAGGCCGCCACGCAGGCCGACGCCATCATCACCTCGGGCGGCGTCAGCGTGGGCGAAGCCGACTACACCAAGGCCATGATGAAAAAATTGGGCGATGTGGCGTTCTGGCGCATTGCGATGCGGCCCGGACGGCCCATGGCGGTGGGCCGTATATTTCCAACAAAACCAGCCACTAACCCAATTCTGGCCGAGGCAGGAAGCTATTTAAACAATAGCAATCCAGAAGGCGCGGTGCTATTTGGCCTGCCCGGCAACCCGGTGGCGGTGATGGTGACGTTTCTAGCCTTTGTACGCCCGGCGCTGCTGCAGATGATGGGCAGCACCGAGGCGCAGCCGCCACTGCTCAAAGCCCGCAGCACCGAAGCGATTCGGAAAAAACCGGGCCGCACCGAATACCAGCGCGGCTGGGTGTCCACCGCGCCCGATGGCGCGCTGCATGTGAAAACCACCGGCAGCCAGGGTTCGGGCGTGCTGCGCTCCATGGCCGAAGCCAACGGGCTGATCATGCTGCACCACGGCCAGGGCAATGTGGCCGTGGGCGATGAGGTGGATGTCATGATGTTTGCCGGCGCGATCTAAACAGGATCGCCGGTTCAGCGCCGCCCCGCCTAGGCGGGCTGCTCGACGGGGTGGTCCGGCTGTTCTTTGGCCAGGGCCTTGCTGGCGCCCGGCACTTTTTTCCGGGCAAACAGCGCGTACATGGTCGGCACCACAAACACGGTGAGCAAGGTGCCCAGCGACATGCCGCCCACGATCACCCAGCCAATCTGCATGCGGCTTTCAGCCCCGGCCCCCGTGGCCAGCGCCAGCGGCAAGGCGCCCAGCACCATGGCGCCGGTCGTCATCATGATGGGGCGCAGGCGCTGGGAAGACGCCTTGACCAGCGCGTCAATCATTTCCATGCCCTGTCCGCGCAACTGGTTGGTGAACTCCACAATCAGGATGCCGTGCTTGGTGATCAGGCCCACCAGCGTGATCAGACCGATCTGCGAGTAGACGTTGAGCGAGCCGCCGCTCCACTTGAGCGCCAGCAGCGCGCCGATCATGGACAACGGCACCGACAGCATGATGACGAGCGGATCAATAAAGCTTTCAAACTGCGCGGCCAGCACCAGGAAAATAAAGAGCAGTGCCAGCGCAAACACAATGACCAGCGCGCCCTGTGAATTCCTGAACTCGCGTGACGTGCCGTTCAAGTCGGTGCTGTAGCCGGTCTTGAGTACTTTGGCCGCCGTCTGGTCCATGAAGCTGAGCGCCTCGCCCAGCGAATAGTCGCCCGCCAGGCTGGCGGTGATGGACACCGACCGCCGCTGTCCGAAGTGGTTCAGCTCGCGCGGCGACACGCTTTCGCTGACCTTGACCAGGCTGGAAAGCGGGATCATCGCGTCATTGCGGCCCCGCACGTAAATGCGCTCAATGGCTTCAGGGGTGCTGCGACTGCCAGCCTCAAGCTGGACAATCACGTCGTACTGGTCGGCATCGCGCTTGTAGCGGGTGACGTTGCGGCCACCGAGCAGGGTTTCGACGGCCTTGGCCACGGCGTCCACACTGATGCCCAGGTCCGCAGCCCGGTCGCGCGCCACTTCAATGCGCAACTCGGGCTTGTTCAGGCGCAAATCCACATTGGGCGAGACAATGCCTGGATTTTTGGCAATCTCTGCCAGCATTTTTTCCACGACAGCATCGAGGTTTTGGTAACTTTCCGAGGTCTGGATCACAAAATTAAGCGGCCGTTCCCGAAAGCCCTGACCCAGTGACGGCGGGGTGATGGAAAACGCCGTCACGCCCGGCAGCGCGTTGAACTTGGGTTGCAATTCACGCGCCAAGTCCATGGTGGAGCGCTTGCGCTCATCCCAGTCCACGGTGCGGTAGACCACGCTGGCCTGCGCCACGGTCGGGTTGCCGACGTTGGCAAAAATCCGGTCAAACTCCTTGAACGGCTCGCCCATTTTCTCGAGCGCCTGCGCATAGCGGTTGGTGTAGTCCAGCGTGGCGCCGTCCGGCGCGTTGACGGTGGCCAGGATCACGCCGCGGTCTTCCATCGGCGAGAGTTCCTGCTTCATGGTCGGAAACACCAGCGCAATGGCCAGCGCACTGGCCAGCATGACGCC
>JAUSDK010000261.1 GCA_030650875.1 Polaromonas sp. | reverse complement strand
GACGGCTTTGGCCGCAGCGACTTCCGCAGCAAGCTGCGCGAGCACTTCGAGATCAACCGCCACTACATCGTGGTGGCCGCGCTGAAGGCGCTGAGCGAAGAGGGCACCGTGCCGGTCGCCAAGGTGGCTGAAGCGATTCAGAAATACGCCATCAATGTCGACAAGATCAATCCGCTTTACGCTTGACGTAAACCTTTTAGCCCAAGAAGCCCAAGACGCAAGCAAACGGAGACCAACAACATGGCATTGATAGACATACAGGTTCCCGACATCGGGGACTTCGACGAAGTAACGGTGATTGAACTGCTGGTCAAGACTGGCGATACCGTGAAGGCCGAGCAGTCGCTGATCACAGTCGAGTCCGACAAGGCCTCGATGGAAATTCCGTCGAGCCACGCCGGCGTGGTCAAGGAAATCAAGGTCAAGCTCGACGACAAGGTCAAGCAGGGTTCGGTCGTGCTGACGCTGGAAGCGGCGGGTGCTGATGTTGCAGCCACGCCAGCCGAGGCAGCCATGCCAGCTGCTGCCCCGGCCCCGGCCGTCCAACAGGTGGCAGCTGCTGAGGCGTCCCCCGTAGCCGCCGCCAGCGGCCCGGTCGAAGTGCATGTGCCCGACATTGGCGACTTCAAGGATGTCTCGGTGATCGAGATTCTGGTCAAGCCCGGCGACAGCATCAAGGCTGAACAGTCGCTGATCACGGTGGAGTCCGACAAGGCCTCCATGGAAATCCCGTCGTCCGCCGCCGGTGTGCTCAAGGAGCTCAAGGTCAAGCTCGGCGATATCGTCAATATTGGCGATCTGCTGGCTATTCTGGAAGGCACGGCAGCGCCAGTGGCAGCAGCCGCGGCACCTGTCGCTGCGGCTCAACCCGTTGCCGCCGCTGCAGCCACGGCGCCAGTCGCGGTCGCATTCGCAGTCGCAGTCGCGTCTGTAGCTGCTCCTGCACCCGCAGCGATGCCGGCCCATGCACCTACCGTGGCGCCAAGCAGCAGTTTGCCGCATGCCTCGCCATCGGTGCGTAAATTCGCCCGTGAACTCGGCGTTCCGCTGGCCGAGGTCAAAGGCACAGGCTACAAGGGCCGCATCACGCCTGACGACGTCCAAGCCTTTACCAAGGCGGTGATGACAGGTGCCATCCGGACCGAAGCGCAGGTGGCCAAGGCGCCCGCGCCCGCAGCATCAGGCGGCGGCGTGGGCCTGGATCTGCTGCCGTGGCCCAAGGTGGACTTCAGCAAGTTCGGCCCGGTCGAGCGTCAGCCGCTGTCGCGTATCAAGAAGATCAGCGGCGCCAACCTGCACCGCAACTGGGTGATGATTCCGCACGTGTTCAACCACGACGATGCCGACATCACCGAGCTGGAAGCCTTCCGCGTCCAGATGAACAAGGAAAACGAAAAGTCCGGCGTCAAGCTCACCATGCTCGCCTTCCTGATCAAGGCCTCTGTGGCCGCGCTCAAGAAGTTTCCCCAGTTCAACGCCTCGCTCGACGGCGACCAGCTGGTGCTCAAGCAATACTGCCATGTGGCTTTCGCTGCCGACACGCCCAATGGCCTGGTGGTTCCGGTGATCCGGGATGCCGACAAGAAAGGCGTGCTGCAGATTTCGCAGGAAATGGGTGAACTCGCCAAGAAGGCGCGTGACGGCAAGCTCAGTCCGGCCGACATGCAGGGCGCGTGCTTCACCATCTCGTCGCTGGGCGGCATTGGCGGGCGTTATTTCACGCCCATCATCAACGCCCCTGAAGTGGCCATTTTGGGTGTCTGCAAGAGCCAGATTGAACCGGTATGGGACGGCAAGGCCTTCCAGCCGCGCCTCATATTGCCGCTCAGCCTGAGCTGGGATCACCGCGTGATTGACGGCGCTGCCGCTGCGCGCTTCAACGCTTACCTGGGCCAGATATTGGCTGACTTCCGCCGCGTTCTGCTATGAGCTTGGTTCAAACGATGGACGTATCCACCTTCCAATTGAAAGCCTTCCAATGAGCGCAGCTACAAGTTTGATAGACATCAAGGTGCCTGACATCGGCGACTTTGACGAAGTGACCGTGATTGAAGTGCTGGTCAAGGCCGGTGACACCATCAAGGCCGAGCAAAGCCTGGTCACGGTGGAAAGCGACAAGGCATCGATGGAGATTCCGTCCTCGCATGCCGGCGTGGTGAAGGAACTCAAAATCCAGCTCGGCGACAAGGTCAAGCAGGGTTCCGTGGTCCTGACACTGGAAGCTGCAGGCGCTGCTGCCCCGGTTTCAGCGCCAAGTCAGGCTGTGGCGCCCGCTGCACCTGCACCGGCAGCGATCAGCACCGTAGCTGCACCAGCGCCAGCACCGGCGGCGGCAGCCTTTGGCGGCACGGCCGACCTGGACTGCGACCTGCTGGTGCTGGGTGCCGGCCCTGGTGGCTACTCAGCCGCCTTCCGCGCGGCCGACCTGGGCCTGAAGGTCGTGCTGGTCGAGCGCTACGCTGCCTTGGGCGGCGTCTGTCTGAACGTCGGCTGCATCCCATCCAAAGCCCTGCTGCATGTGGCCGCCGTGATGGACGAAGTCAGCCACCTTGGCGCGCTCGGCATCGAGTTTGGCGCGCCCACGGTCAACGTGGACATGCTGCGCGGCCACAAAGAAAAAGTGATCAACAAGCTCACCGGCGGGCTGGCCGCCATGGCCAAGATGCGCAAGGTGACGGTGGTGCGCGGTTACGGCGCGTTCGTCGGCGCCAACCACGTGCAGGTTGAAGAAACCAGCGGCACCGCGCAAGAGAAAACCGGCAAGACGCAAACCATTGCGTTCAAAAAGGCCATCATCGCCGCAGGCAGCCAGGCCGTGCGCCTGCCCTTCATGCCCAACGACCCGCGCGTGGTCGACTCCACCGGCGCGCTGGCGCTGAAAGAAGTCCCCAAGCGCATGCTGATTCTGGGCGGCGGCATCATCGGCCTGGAAATGGGCACGGTGTACAGCACGCTGGGCGCACGCCTGGATGTGGTGGAAATGATGGACGGCCTGATGCAAGGCGCCGACCGCGATCTGGTCAAGATCTGGCAAAAGATGAACGCACCGCGTTTTGACAACATCATGCTCAAGACCAAGACGGTGGGCGCCCGCGCCTTGCCCGAGGGCATTGAGGTGACGTTTGCGCCAGCGGAAGAGGGCGGCACGGCCCCCGCGCCGCAGGTCTACGACCTGGTGCTGCAAGCCGTGGGCCGCACACCCAACGGCAAAAAGATTGCTGCAGAGAAAGCCGGCGTGGCGGTCACAGACCGTGGCTTTATCAACGTCGACATCCAGATGCGCACCAACGTGCCGCACATCTTCGCCATTGGCGACATCGTCGGCCAGCCGATGCTGGCGCACAAGGCCGTGCACGAAGCGCATGTGGCGGCTGAAGTGATTGCCGGTGAGCTGCAAGGCAACAAGGAACTGGCGGCAGCCGCCTTCAATGCTAGAGTGATTCCGAGCGTCGCCTACACCGACCCCGAAGTGGCATGGGTCGGCCTCACCGAGGACCAGGCCAAGGCGCAAGGCATCAAGGTGAAGAAGGGCCTGTTCCCCTGGACCGCTTCTGGCCGCGCCATTGCCAACGGCCGTGACGAAGGCGTCACCAAGCTCTTGTTTGATGACTCGCCCGAGGCGCACGGCCACGGCAAGATCCTGGGCGGCGGCATGGTCGGCACCCACGCGGGCGACATGATCGGCGAAATCGCCCTTGCGATAGAGATGGGCGCTGACGCGCTCGACATCGGCAAGACGATTCACCCGCACCCCACGCTGGGCGAAAGCATCGGCATGGCGGCGGAAGTGGCGCACGGCAGCTGCACGGATTTGCCGCCAGCCAGGAAGTAACTCCGTCGTTAGACTTTGCTGCAAAGCCCGAACCTTTATTGGTCCGGGCTTTTTTACCTGACGACTGAAGTGCGTTCGATGGAGATTCAGCCAAAGAACCAGTAGCACACACCGATGGATGCCAGCACCCCGGAAAAATCCGCCAGCAGCGCGCAGCTTACGGCATGCCGCGCGCGCTGGATGCCCACCGAGCCGAAGTACACGGCCAGCACATAGAAGGTTGTTTCGGTGCTGCCTTGCATGGTCGCCGCCAGCAGCGCCGGAAAGCTGTCCACGCCATGGCTCTGCATGGTCTCGATCAGCATGGCCCGGGCCGCACTGCCGGAAAAGGGTTTGACCAGCGCCGTCGGCAAGGCATCGACGAACCGCGCGTCCCAGCCCGCCCATTCAACCAGGGTGCGAATGCCTTTCAGTCCCAAATCTAGGGCGCCGGAGGCACGCAGCACGCCCACCGCACACAGCATGGCCACCAGGTAGGGCAGCAGATTTTTGGCCACCTCGAACCCTTCCTTGGCGCCCTCCACAAAAGCCTCGTACACCGGCACTTTCCTCAAAGCCCCGACCAGGAGAAACAGCAGGATCAAACCGAACAGCGTGACGTTGCCCAGGAGCGACGACAGCGCCGCCAGCGCGGCAGCCGATAAGCCGGCCAGTAGCGTCATGCCGCCGCCCAGCAGCAGCGCACCGGGAATCAGGTAACCAAGCACCACCGGGTCCCAGAGTTTGAGCCGCTGCATGAAGGCCACCGACAACAAGCCGGCCAGGGTGGAGGCGCTGGTGGCCAGCAGAATCGGCAAGAACACCAGGGTCGGATCGGCGGCGCCCTGTTGGGCGCGGTACATGAAGATGCTGACCGGCAGCAGGGTCAGCGATGAGGCGTTGAGCACCAGAAACAGGATCTGCGCGTTGCTGGCCGTGGTGTGGCTGGGGTTGAGCGTCTGCAAGGCCTTCATGGCCTTCAGACCTATCGGCGTAGCTGCGTTGTCCAGCCCAAGGGCATTGGCGGCAAAGTTCAGCGTGATCAGTCCGAGTGCCGGGTGGCCGCGCGGCACCTCCGGCATGAGCCGTGCAAACAGCGGCCCGAGCAGCCGCGCCAGCCAGTCGACCAGCCCGGCGCGTTCGGCAATGCGTAAAAAGCCCAGCCACAAGGTCAGGGTGCCGAACAGGATCACCATCACGTCGACTGACAGCTTGGCCATGGCAAACAGGCTCTCGACCATCGCCGCAAACACCGCCGGGTCGCCGCCCAGCAGCCAGCGCGAAAGCGCCGACACGGTTGCGACCAAAAAAAATCCAAGCCACAGGCCGTTAAGCATCCATTGTTCCCCGATCAATGCCGGGGATCATAGCCCGGCAGGGGGCGACGGCGACTGAAGTGATTGCCGGATAACTGCAAGGTCACTCAAGGAGCGGCGCGGACAAAAATACCGGAGGCACCGCTTGTGCAACAGGCAGATTAGTTGTGCAGTGAAGTGTCTACCGAAAACGCCGAGAATGGTGAGGCAGGAGGAAGCGCCACAACAGGCATTGATGTGGCTGGCCCTTGTGCCGGCTGCGCTGCAGATACCCGGCGAGCACCATCAAAGCGGTGCTGCCAATAGCTCAAACCCATGCTCTCGACGCGCACTTCAGAGCCGGCTCTGGGCGAGTGGATGAACTTGCCGTCACCAATGTAGATGCCCACATGGCTGAAGGCACGCCGCATGGTGTTGAAAAAAACCAGGTCACCGGGCTTTAGATCGGTTTTTTCAATTTGCTGCGTGGCTGCGGCTTGTTGCTCCGCCTTGCGCGGTAGCAACAAGCCCACGCTTTGTTCATAGATGGCGCGAACAAAGCCGCTGCAGTCAAATCCGGTTTCCGCCGAATTGCCGCCCCATTTATAAGGCACGCCCAAAAAACCCATGGCATTAACCACCAGCTCGGACGCCTTGTGGGTGACGCTTTGCCGGACCTGACCGATCTGTGACAGCAGACCTTTGTCAAGCAGCAGCTTGTCCATGTCGTCGTCTGAATTTCCGGGCGCCGCGTGGGCACTGAATGCCAGTAGCGCGACAGAGGCAAGGACGAGGGCTTGGTTAATCATTCGCATGCCGCCGAGCATACTTGAAGGATTGGTCCTACGTCAACCTCAAGCGGCTTCTGGATTGCGTTCCCAAGCCATTGATTTGTAAAGATTTTGTTCAGTTATGGGGTTATCCCTGATGGTCGTGCCCGGTTCTCGCCAGCGTTTGGGCTTTGACCTGTGAACCCGGTTTGGCAGCGCTGCGTTCATTCGCCATCTGTGGGATATTTCAACCTCAGGGTCTGGCGTAAGCCAGTGCCAAAGTCCATTTCCGCCATTCAGGAGTCATCTCCATGTTTCAAGTCCCCTGCACGCGACTACTTTGCGCTGTCATGTTGATGGCTTGTTCGTTACCCGCTGCGCATGCCCAGGCAAAGTCCGTGCGCCCGGAAATCGTGGCAGCCGGCCTGCAAAATCCGTGGGCGCTGGCATTTTTGCCGGACGGCCGCTTCCTGGTGACCGAACGACCGGGCCGCTTGCGGGTGGTTGGCCGTGACGGCACGCTGGGAGCGCCCGTGACGGGGTTGCCAGAGATCGCTGCGGGCGGGCAGGGCGGGCTGCTGGATGTGATGCTGGACAGTGACTTTGCCCGCAACCGAAGCCTGTATTTTTGCTTTTCAGAACCCGCAGCAAGTGGCGGTGGCAGTGGCAGCAGCACGGCGCTGGCGCGCGCCACGCTGAGCATGGATGACACTCGGCTGGACAAGGTGGAGGTGATTTTCAGCCAGCAGCCCAAGGTGGCCAGTTCGGCGCATTTCGGCTGCCGTATTGTTGAAAGCCGCGCACCGGGCCTGAACGGCCGGCCTGATGGCAAGCTGTTCCTGGCCTTGGGCGAGCGCTTCTCGCGCAAGGAAGATGCGCAAACACTGGACAACCACCACGGCAAGGTGGTGCGCATCAACAAGGACGGCTCGGTGCCTCGGGACAACCCGTTTGTGAACACGCCTGGCGCGCTGCCCGAAATCTGGAGTTACGGCCACCGCAACCCGCAAGGCGCCACGCTCATGCCCGACGGCGCGCTCTGGGTGCAAGAGCACGGCCCGCAGGGCGGCGATGAAATCAACCTGCCCAAGGCGGGCGCCAACTACGGCTGGCCCGTGATTACCTATGGTGAAAACTATGGCGGCGGCAAGATGGGCGAAGGGCTGACACGCAAGGCCGGCATGGAGCAGCCCCTGCATTACTGGGTCCCCTCGATTGCCCCGTCGGGCATGGCCTTTTTGACCAGCGAGCGCTACGGCGCATCGTGGCGGGGCAACCTGTTTGTGGGCTCGCTCAAGTTTGGCTATCTGGACCGCATGGAGTTGTCAGCGCCTTTTGGCGGTAAGGTTGTGAAGGAAACCAAGCTTCTCACCGAGGTGGGCGAGCGCATACGCGACGTGCGCCAGGGCCCCGACGGCCTGCTGTATGTGCTGACCGACAGCCGCGACGGCAAGCTGATTCGCCTGCTGCCCGATTAAAGCGCGGGGCGCCTCAGATCGGCTGCGCCACCTGCTGGCTGCGCTTGACAAAAAACAGGCCCGTGCCCACCGCCATCAGCAGCCCGCCAAACACGCGGTTTTGCAGCTGGATGGCCTGCGCATTTTTAAACAGCGTCTGCAGGCGACTGGCTGCAAACGCATAGCCGTGCATCACGATGGTGTCGACCGCCAGCGTGGTCAGCGCAATCACCAGTAACTGGAGCCAGAGCGGCCGGCCGGGGCTGATGAACTGCGGCAGTACCGCCACCATGAACACAATGCCTTTCGGGTTGGTGACGTTGGTCAAAAAGCCCGAGAGCCAGCGCCTGCCCGCTGGCAGCACATCCGCGTCGGCAGGCGTTCCCGCCTCCGGCGTCAAGGTGCTGGTGGAGCGCCACTGCGACCAGCCCAGGTAGATCAGGTAGGCGGCCCCCAATGTTTTGACAACGCTAAATGCCAGTTCGGACGCCACCAGCAGCGACCCGACACCGGCGCCCGCCACCAGCAGGATCACCAGCAGACCGGCTTGCAGCCCGGCGATGGTGGCATGGGTGCGCCGCACGCCATAGTTCAGGCCGTGGCTCATGGCCAGAATGGCGCCCGAGCCGGGCGAGATCGCAATCAAGGTGGCAGCAAGGAAATATGCGGTCCAGGTGTGAAGATCCATAGCGTGGGTGCTGTTTTTGGTTGATGTCAGTGAAGGAGCGATCCTACAGGCAGGGGGGCAGGGCCGCCGTTATCATGCTTGAATGACGAAGGTAACTTTGCAAACCTGGCTTGCGCGCACCGGCAGCGCCGCGCAGCAGTGGCTCACCGAGTGGTGGCGCCTGGTGCAGCTCGGGGCCATGATCCTGGTGCTGACGCTGTCGCCGTCAAGTTACAGCCAGCAGAGCCGCCGGGTACTGACTCGTCACATCTACCTCAACACGGCGCCTATTTTGCTGTGGTTCACCGTACTGTGCGCCCTGGTTACTGTGGTGCTAACGCGCATTGTGCTGGTCACGGCGCTGAGCTACGGGCTGTCGCAGTATGCCCTGCAGGTGGTGATTCGCGTGCTGGTGCTGGAACTGATTCCCCTGACCGCAGCCCTGTTTGTGGCGCTGCGCTGCACCATTCCCGACGGCGCCGAGCTCCTGGCGATGCAGACCAGCGGAGAACTGGACGAGATGCGCCGCCAGGGGCTGGACCCGGTCCGGCGCGAAGTACTGCCGCGCGTGGTGGCCGGCATGTTTTCGGGCATCACGCTGGCAGCGCTCAGCAGCGCGGTAGTGCTGGTGGTCGCCTATCTGGCGGGCTATGGGTTTACCGTGTCGGGCATAGCGTCTTACATCCGGCTGTTCGGCCAGGTGTTCAGTCCGGCGGTCACGCTTATCTTTGTGCTCAAGACTCTGTTTTTTTCCCTGACCGTCTCCCTGATTCCGATGGCTTCTGCCTTGTACGGCATGCCCGACATGCGCGGCGCCAGCGTGCGCACCAGCGCTGAAATGCGCGGGCTGGTTCGCATGTTTGCCCTGATCTTGCTGATTGAAGTCGCCTCCCTGGTCGGCAACTACTATTGACTCCTCAACACCGGCCGCTCATGACTTCACCCCAAGATCCCCCCGCACCGCCACCAGCCCTGCCTGAAGCCACAGAGCCCGCCCCGGTGGCCAACCTGGAGCTCAAGGCCAGGCTGCTGATGCTCTTCATGCTGCTGCTGGTGTGCGGCTCGGTGCTGTTCGTGATGTATGCGCGTGGCGCCTTTGAACGCACGCAAAAGCTCGTGCTGATCGCCGACGACTCCGAAGGCGTGGTGATTGGCATGGACCTCACCTTTTCAGGCTTTCCGATTGGCCGGGTGCGCCGCATCGAGCTGGCTGAAGACGGCAAGGCGCGCATTTTGGTGGACGTGGCCGCTAAAGACGCCCACTGGTTGCGTACCAGCAGCGTCTTCACGCTGGTGCGCGGTATTGTGGGCAGCACCAATATTCGGGCCTACACCGGCTTGCTGGGTGACCCGGTTTTGCCTGACGGCGCCGAACGCACGGTGCTGCAGGGTGATGCCAGCGCCGAAATCCCCAAAGTGGTTTCCGCCGCCAAAGACCTGATCGACAACCTTAACCGGCTCGTCGGCAGCAGCGGCGCATTAGGCACCACCATGACCAACCTGCAGACCCTGACCGAACGGCTGAACGGCCCAGGTGGCGCGCTCACGGTGCTGCTGGGCGGCGAGCCCGAGGCCAAGAAATTGCTCGTCACGCTGGACCGCACCAACGCGCTGCTGGGCCGGCTCGACGGCCTGGTGGTCAAAGCCGATAGCCAGGTGTTTGGCGACAAGGGTGTGATGCCCGAGACCCGCGCCGCCGTCGTCCAGCTCAACGCCATGCTGGGCGAGGCGCGCACCAGCCTGAAAAAAGTCGACGCTATTCTGGTCGACGCCCAGGCCGTCAGTTCCAACGCCAAAGAGGCCACGGATGATCTGGGCGCCTTGCGCGGCGAGGTGGAGGCCAGCCTGCGCAAGGTCGAAGGCCTGGTCAATGAGATCAACCGGAAATGGCCTTTTGCCCGCGACACAGAGATCAAACTGCCATGAAAACCGCAACAACCCAGCCCCCGATGATGCGATGGTCTGCGTGGTGGCTCGGCACGCTGCTGCTGGCCGGCTGCGCCAGCGGCCCCAAGCCGGCGGACTGGCAGCTTGAAGCCAAAGGCGCCATGGAGCGCTCGGTGTCGGCCTATATGGAAGGCAACAGCCGGGTCGAGCAGGCCGAACTGACGCGCGCGCGCAGCCAGCTTGCCCGTACGGGCCGCGCCGACCTGCTGGCCACGGCCGAACTGCTGCATTGCGCCACCCGCGTGGCCAGCCTGGTGCTGGAGCCGTGTGCCGGTTTTGAGGCCTTGCGCCCGGACGCCACCGAGGCGCAGCGCGCCTACGCCGACTATTTGCGCGGACAGGTAGCGCCCCAAAGCATCGCGTTGCTGCCCGCCCCGCAGCGCGCTGCCGCGGCCGGCGATGCAGGCGCCGTGCAAGGCATCGCCGATCCGCTGTCGCAGCTGGTGGCCGCAGGCGTACTGCTGCAAACCGGCAAGGCCAGCCCGGCCGTCATCGTGCAGGCCATCGACACCGCGTCAAAGCAAGGCTGGCGTCGCCCATTGCTGGCCTGGCTCACGGTGCAGGCCCAGCGGGCAGAATTGGCGGGCGAGCTTGAGGCGGCTGCCAAGCTGCGCCGGCGCATCGCCATCACGCAAGGCAGCGCATTGCCCGCCAAAGATCGCGTGAAGGACAACAAGTGAGTTACACCCTCCAGCTTTATGCTTTTGAAGAAGACGTTTCCCCGGAGGCGTTGCGGGCTGCAGAGCAGCGTTTCAGGGCGGCGCTGGACGCCGCGCTGGGCGATGCCAGTCTGGTCGCGCCGGTGTATGCCGCCTACAAGCGTCTCGTGGCCATTTATGGCGAAACGCCAGCGCAAGATGTGTTGTCATCCGATGAACTGGAGATTTTTAGCCAGTGGCAGGCCGCCGAGTCTGCCGCCATGACGGCGGCCCTGGGCCCCCATCGCTACATGGGCGACGCGCAGTTCGACATTCGCAGTTGATTTTTTGGGCTATTGAAAATATAGCTATAAAGCGCTATGGAAAATGGGCTGAAGGCCCGTTTGATGCTGAACAGGCTTGAGGAAAAAGTAGCGACTGCATCTTCAGTTTTTTCATGGCTCTCAGCTTGCGCCTTGCGCGCTGAACAGTAAAATGCCCCTCCCGCGTTTGCAACGCCGCTTTGCTGGTGCGTTGCCGGCGCCTTGCCTGCCCCCGAATTTTCTACCTGAGTGATTGCGCATTGACCGACTCCCGCCTGCCGCCGCCTGACCTGGCCGCCGAATCCCCGTCCGAAGACATCCCGAAAATACAGGAGCCGCGTCTCTGGCGCGACGATGGCTGGACTGCGCAGGTCCTGAAAAACGAAGACGACGACGGCTGGGCGGTGGCCATGATTCGGGACGGCGAGCCCGAGCCCGCGCTGATTGGCCCCTGGACCATGGGGCGCGACAAAAAGAACCCCAAGCCGCTGGATGTCAACGCCTTTCACACGCTGGTCAAAACCGCCTCGGAGTTTGTACGCCGGCAGGAGCAGCAGCTGCATGCCACGCTGCACCAGCGCATCACGGTGAGCGCCAAATCGGCCCGCATCACCGTCTCGCTCGACATTGTTCCGGACGAGGACAACCCCTACGCACTGCTCAGCGCCCACGCAGAAGGCGAGGAGGGCGGGGAGCCGATGGCGCAGGTGCGCGTGGCGCCCTCGTTCAAGCTCAACCGCGCCAGCGCCACGCAGTGGGTTGACAACGACTTTCCCAAGCCCTCCGAGCGATGAGCGCGCAGATCGAATTTGACGCGTGCGGGATTGACTTCGGCACGTCCAACTCCACCGCAGGCTGGAGCCGCCCGGGGAAAAGCGCGCTGCTGGCCCTGGAGGACGGCAAGCCTACCCTGCCTTCGGTCATCTTTTTCAATGCAGAAGAAGCCCGCGTGAGCTATGGCCGCGCGGCACTGACCGACTACCTGGCCGGGCACGAAGGGCGGCTGATGCGTTCGCTCAAAAGCCTGCTGGGCACGTCGATGATTGACGAGCACACCGAAGTCATGGGCCGCGCGCTGCCGTTTCGCGAACTGCTGGCGCAGTTTATCGGTGAGCTCAAGCGCCGGGCCGAACACGCCGCCGATCGGCCATTTACCCGCGCCGTGCTGGGCCGCCCGGTGTTTTTCATTGACGACGACGCCCAGGCCGACCAGCGCGCCGAAAACACGCTGGCCGACATTGCCCGCAAGGCTGGCCTGCGCGACATTGCGTTCCAGTACGAACCGATTGCCGCCGCCTTTGACTACGAGTCGCAAATTGCGCGTGAAGAACTGGTGCTGGTGGTCGACATCGGCGGCGGCACGTCCGACTTCACGCTGATTCGCGTCGGCCCCGAGCGTGCCCGGCGCGCCGAGCGGCGTGACGACATTCTGGCCAGTGGCGGCGTGCACATTGGCGGGACCGATTTTGACAAGGTGCTGAGCCTGGCCAGCGTGATGCCACTGCTGGGACTCGGTAGCCAGCTGAAAAGCGGCCTTGAAGTGCCGTCGGCCCAGTACTTCAACCTGGCAACCTGGCACACCATCAACCTGGCCTACACCAAAAAAGCCTGGTCCCAGATCACCGACCTGCACCGCGACGCCAGCGACAAGCCCAAGCTGGCGCGTCTGCAAAGCCTGGTGCGCGAACGCGCCGGCCATTGGCTGGCCATGCAGGTCGAAGAGGCCAAGATCCAGTTGTCGAACGCCCCCGAGGCGCACATCGACATTGACCGCATCGCATCCGGCGAAACCGTGACGCTGCACCGCGTCGACCTGGACCGGGCCATCGACTCACTGGTCACGTCCGTCGAATACACCGTGGCGCGCCTGCTGCGCGATGCGGGTGTGGCGGCGGCGGGCATTGACACGGTGTTTTTTACCGGCGGCTCCAGCGGCGTGCCGCTGCTGCGCGAGCGCGTGCTGGCGCTGACGCCGCAGGCCCGCTGCGTCGAAGGTGACTTGTTTGGCAGCATTGGCGCCGGCTTGGCGCTCGATGCCCAGCGCAAGTTCGGCTAACAGCCGGGGCCGCGCGGCAGGCCCGTGACAAAATGAGCCCAACAACAACCCATCAACAATCTTTTGCAGCGGGAGCCGAGCATGAATTTTGCGCCTGACCTGGCGACGGTCACGCATGGCATACAGCTGGCCGTCGCGCCGGTTTTTCTGCTGACGGCCGTGTCTGGAATGATTGCCGCCGTGGCGGGCCGGCTGGCCCGGATCATTGACCGCGCCCGCTTCCTTGAGAACCGGCTTGAAGATGGGGGCGTTCAGCCGTCTCGGGCTGCGCGCATGTACGCGGAACTGCGGCAGCTCAGGCGCCGCGGCTGGCTCGTCAATATCTGCATTGCCCTGCTGACGTTTTGCGCGCTGCTGATCGGCATCACGATTATTTTGCTGTTTTTGGGCGAGACCAGCGAGTTGCCCATTTTCAAGATTGCCACGGTGTGCTTTCTAGCCGGCGTGATCTGCTTTTTGTCGGCGCTGGTGTGTTTTCTGGCTGAAACGCTGCTGGCCACACGGCTGCTTAAGTTTGCCGAGTTGCCTTCCCACCTGGCAGAGCCGGCGCCAGAGCCGGTTCCAGCGTCAGCGAAACCCATTCAAGATTTTTAATTGCGGGCGTCCCATTATTTTTGGCGCTCGCTTCACATTCAGGAATAAACATGTTGCTCGATGCCGATGACTCCCAACTCGTACTGGTCGACTACCAGGCCCGCCTGATGCCCGCCATTTTTGAAAATGAACGGGTTGTTGCCAATGCCCTGCGCCTGGCCCGCATGGCGCGCATCATGGACGTGCCGATCTGGGGCACCGCCCAGACCCCCGACAAGCTGGGCCAGAACCTGCCCGAGTTGCAGGCGGCGATTGATTCCGCTGGTGGCAAGACGCTGGCCAAGATGCATTTCAGCGCCGTTGCCGACGGCTTGGTGGAATGGCTGCGGCCGCCAGCGCGCAAAGCCCCGCAAGGCGGCAACGCCCGCAGCCTGCCCAAGCACATGCAAAAACCACCCGAGCCGCAGGACGAAGGCCGCAGCATGATCGTCATGGCTGGCTGCGAGGCGCATGTCTGCCTGATGCAGACCGCGCTGGAGCTACTGGAGGAGGAGTTTGACGTGTGGGTGGTGACGGATGCCTGCAGTTCGCGGTCTGAACGCAACCGCGATGCCGCGTTTGACAGGCTGGCCGGGGCCGGCGCGGAACTGGTGACCACGGAGATGGTGGCGTTCGAGTGGCTGCGCACGGCGGAGCATGAGCGGTTTAAGGATATGTTGGCGCTGATCAAATAAGCTGACAGGCAAGCCGGGGCAGCCCGGCAGTGAGTCATGTTTTTTTACGGCGTCCAAAGGTAGCCGTTTGCCTCATGCACCATCCAGCCGCCATTGCCGGGCAGTTCCAGAATCCAATGGTGGTATTTCATGATGGCCGGATGATGGCTGACGCTGACCGGTGTGATCGACAGGCCGGCCAGCTGGCTGTACAGCAGCTCTTCGTTGGTGGCATCCAGCGCGCTGGTGGCTTCGTCGAGCAGCAAATAGCGCGGCTTGGCCAGCAAGGCGCGGGCAAAGGCCAGCCGCTGCTGCTCGCCGACCGACAGCACCCGGGACCAGTCCAGCTCGGCGCCCAGGCCGCCGAAGCGCTCGGCCAGCGTGGGCAGATTCACCCGCTCCAGCCACTGCAGCAGTTCTTCATCCGAAATGTCGCTCGCTGTCTGGGGGTAGGTCAGCTGGCAGCGCAGGTCGCCCAGCGGCAAATAGGGCTGCTGGGGCAAAAACAGCATGTCGGACCCGGGCGGGCGGGTGACTTCGCCCGAGCCCGTGTTCCATAGCCCGGCAATCACGCGCAGCAGCGAGCTTTTGCCGGTGCCGCTGGGCCCGACGATCAGCAGCCCACCGCCAGGCTTGACGGCCAGCGTAAGTCCCTGCACCAGCAGGTGCTCGCGGTTGGGCGTGAGCACCGTCAGGCGCTCAAGGGCCAGTTCAAAGCCGGGCTCGGTGCGGATTTGCCCGGAACTGTCGTCGTGGGCACCTGCGGGTGGGCTAGCCTGCGTATCCAGCGCGTGCGAAAAAGCATGCAGCCGGTCGACACCTGCGGAAAAGCGACTCAGGCTTTCAAAGTGCTCAACGATCACGGTCAGCGCGCTCAGGATGGCCGCAAAGGCGCCTGCGGCCTGGATCGCCCGGCCGACTTCCAGCTTGCCGGACAGCACATCGTTGGCAATGATCACGGTGGGCAGCACGATGGTCAAAAAACCATGGGCATACTGAAAGAGGTTGAGCTTGAACTGCCAGCGCAGTACCTGCTGGTAGTTGGCATAGGCCGCCGCAAAGATACGCTGGAGCGCCGACATTTCGCGTGCCTCGCCATCGTGAAAGGCAATGGGTTCGGCATGTTCGCGCACCCGAACCAGACCGAAACGAAAGTCCGCTTCGCGCTGCAACTGGCGAAAGTTCAGGCCAATCAGCCGCTTGCCGAACACCGCGCCCGTGAACACGGTGGTAAATGCCGCATAGGCGACTAAAAAATAGACCAGCCCTTGCGAGATGGTCCACAGCACGCTGGAAAAAGCAATCAGCTGGATCACCGAGCCCAGCACAATCATTGAAAAGTAAAGCGACTGCTGGGTGAAGGTGTTGATATCCTCGGCAATGCGCTGGTCGGGGTTGTCGATGCCGGCGGCCGCATGGAGCCGGTAGTAGGCGCGCTGGTCAAAATAGCGCGCCAGAAAGTGGTCCGTGAGCCAGCGGCGCCAGCGCAGGCCCAGCGTGTCGCGTACGTAGTAATACAGGGCATAAATGGGCACCGCGGCCGCAAGAATGGCCGTGTAGCGCCAGATCGAGGCCCAGAAGCGTTCGGTATCGCGTGCGGCCAGGGCCGAGGTGAATTCGCCCGTTTCCTGGTTGAACAACACGTTGAAGGCGGTTTGCCCCAGCAGCAGCATGACCAGCAGGACGAGCAAACCCCGGGCACGCCAGCGTTCATCCGACAGCCAGTAAGGCCGCGCGATCGTGACGAAGCGCCGCCAAAGGCGGGCGTTGAAGCCGGGTTTGTCGTCAGTCGTCATGGGCGCTTGCATGGGTGTGGCCTTCCGCCAATTGGATACGAAAAGATGAAAGTTGTGGTCTGTGCAAGTGAAAAAACTCAAGATTCAGCATATTAAGTTCGATTGGCTCAATAAATGCCGACGTTGTTTGCTATCTAGTTAATAGCATCAATTCTTGCCGCAACCTTCGCCCATGCTGCTCGTCAGCTTGCCGCAAGACCGGTGCCCATAATTAAGAATTCAGTTTTGACGTCTTCATGGCACTTTTTTGCGACCACTTACGGGAGAAAGCCTTTGTTCAAGTCCCTGCACCTCAGCAAATCCGACGCGGGCTTTTCTGCCGCGCTGGTTGACACCGATGAATCCCAATTGCCCGCAGGCGACGTGCTGGTTCAAGTGGATTACTCCAGCCTGAACTACAAGGACGGACTGGCCATTACCAACACCGCCCCGGTGGTGCGCAACTGGCCCATGGTGGCGGGCATTGATGGGGCGGGGACAGTGCTGGAATCAACCCATGCCCGCTGGAAGGCCGGCGACAAGTTTGTTCACAATGGCTGGGGCCTGGGCGAAACGCGCTGGGGTTTGATGTCCGAGCGGGCGCGCCTGCAGGGCGACTGGCTGGTCAAGCTGCCGGCCGCCTTCACGACGCGCCAGGCCATGGCGATTGGCACGGCCGGCTACACCGCCATGCTGTGCGTGCTGGCGCTGGAGCACCACGGCTTGACGCCTGCCTCTGCAGCGGGCGCCGAAGTTCTGGTGACGGGGGCCACCGGCGGCGTCGGCAGCGTGGCGGTGGCGTTGCTCAGCCGGCTGGGCTACACCGTGGTGGCGGCTACCGGCAAGGCCGGCGAGGAAAGTTACTTGTTGCACTTGGGTGCCGCCCGCGTGATGGACAGGGCTGAATTGTCTGCGCCGGGCAAACCGTTGCAAAAAGAGCGTTGGGCGGCGGTGGTCGATGCCGTGGGGTCGCACACCCTGGCCAACGCCTGCGCGCAGACGCGCTACGGCGGCGTGGTGGCGGCCTGCGGATTGGCACAGGGCGCGGATTTTCCGGCCACCGTGATGCCGTTTATCTTGCGCAGCGTGACGCTGGCCGGTGTGGACAGCGTGATGGCGCCGCTGGCCAAGCGCGAGTTGGCCTGGGAACGGCTTGCAACCGATCTGGACCCTGCCAAGCTCGAATCCATGATGGATGAAGTCCCTTTGGCGCGCGCCGCTGAAAAGGC